>PKYA01000200.1 GCA_003133545.1 Acidimicrobiaceae bacterium
GCTAAGAGCCCGGACCGAGTTGCCGATAATCGTGGTGTCAGAGGGCGATAGCGAATCTGACCTGGTTTCTTCACTCGACGCAGGCGCCGACGATTACATCTCTAAACCATTTCGGGTAGAGGAGCTTCTCGCTCGTATGCGAGCCGCGCTTCGTCGCGTGCGCACAGCGGAGGCGGCGGCAGCCCTCGTGACCGCCGATTTCACTATCGATATTGCGGCGCGGCGAGTCTTTCGCTCCGACGGTTCCGAAATCTATCTGACGGGCGCCGAATTTAGAATGGTCGAGATTCTCGTTCGCCACCCAGGTCGCGTCGTCCTGCGTGAGCAGATTCTTGAGGAGATCTGGGGACCGCGGGGGGTGCGCAGTCCGGGCTACCTGCGCGTATTCGTCAACAGGATCCGACAGAAACTTGAACCCGATCCCGCACATCCCCGGTATTTCCACACCGCGGCGGGTCTCGGGCTCGTGTTCAAACTGGGCCACGGTCAGTTCGAGACAGCCGAGGACCCTTCAGCCCTGTGACTTCTGATCTGACTTTGGAGGAATCATGAACGCAGCGCTCGTCAGCCCGAGCTTCTCGACCGTCCTGCTCTATGCCGTCTCATTCATTTTGGTCATGTGGACCGTGGTCGACGTAGCCAGGCGCCCCTCTGGCGAGTTACCACCTCGGCAAAAGGCTGGATGGATTATCGGTTCGGTCGTCGGCTGGTTACTCCTTGGAATAGTGGGTGCAGCCGTTGCCGTTCTGTACCTAGTAGGTCCGCGCCGACGGATGAACGCCCAGCGTTGGTGAGGGGCACACTGGGTGTGCCGGGTACCCGGAGCATGAATGCGACAGGGAATCGAACGCGATCAACCTTGAATCTCATCAAGCTGGTTACCTGTTTTCGAACATCAGGCCGATGTTGTCTGCTGACCGGCGTGTGCTCCCGCACTTTCCGTTAGTCGCGAAATCTGGTCGCAGTAGCTAGTAGCGGCTGAGGGCCTACGAACCTCGTGATCAAAATCAGCCAAACGTCGCGACATTTCCTGACGGAAACTCTGGAACGCCCTGTGTGCGGACTGGCCTATGTCCGAGAACGTCAACGAACCGCTGAACAGTTGGGGTTCCCTGACCGCATGCCCCGATCGGGCCACAACCGGTGCATATCGACTGGGCTGCCGCGTCCCTTCAGTGGATTCCGACCGAATCGAAAAAATAGAAAGGAGGACCAATGGTAAAAGGCAAAACGCTCAAGAAGCCCGCTGCAAACAAAACAAAAGTTGCGAAGGCCAAGCCCGTCAAGGCGGCGAAGACGGCTCACCGGGCCACGTCGCAGCAAGCCGGAATAGTCTTTGGGACGCGTGTGTTGTTGGCCATCCGGATGCCGATGCTCCTACAGACCCATTGGGCTCGGGCCAGCACCATGAGTGCTGCCTTGCTGACACTAAGTTCGCCCGATACGGTGCGAACCGATGCCGGCTGAGCGGGTGCACCTGGGTATTGACGCCGGTGCGCTGGAAGAGGGGGACCGTGGCGTTCGTTGAAGTGGGCGACGTGCGGCTGTTCTTCACGGACGAGGGAACCGAGGAACCCCCGATGCTGTTCGTCCACGGCTACTCGTGCGACTCCCACGACTGGATGTGGCAGCTGCCCTTCTTTGCGGGTTCCCACCGAGTCATCGCCGTCGACCTGCGTGGGCACGGTCGGTCAAGTGTCCCCGACAAGGGGTTTGACGCGCGCGATTTCGCCAATGACATTGCCGGCCTCCTTGATGCGCTCGCGTGCGGCCCGGTGGTCGCGGTTGGTCATTCACTCGGCGGGTTGGTCGCCAGCGCACTGGCTGTCGAGCATCCGTCGCTGGTGCAGGCTGTAGTGAGTGTCGATCCCGGATACCTCATCCCGGACGAATCCTTTCCCATGATTGAAGGGATGATCGTCGGCCTGGACGACGACCCGGTGACGACCGTCCAGACCATGCTCGGTTCGTCCTCCTACACGCCGGCTTCACCGACCCATCTGAAGCCGTGGCATATGCGTCGCATCGCCGGCGTTCCACCGCACGTCCTTCGGGACACGGGGACCGCCTTGTTCGGAGGGCCCGAGGCACTCGCCTACTACGCGGTCTCCAGTGAATACTTGCGTGGGCGTACCTGTCCGGTACTCGCCATCTACGCGGCGCCGGAACGTGCCGCCCTCGAGGCCCCCCTCCTGTCTGATACCCGGTCGCAAACCTTGGCGTGGGAAGGGTCGGGGCACTGGCTCCATCAGGAGCGACCCGACGAGTTCAATAGCGTGGTGGAGACCTGGATAGCGTCGCTCGGTTCGCCCATCCCTCAAAGGACCGAATAAGCAACTTTCGATCGGCCGCCGGTTCGCCCACGTTTGCCCATGCCCGTCAACGCACCTCAATCCGAGGTGGTGCTGGTGCCAGCGTCGAGACGCGCCGCGGCAGCGAGCCCGCCCACCAAGATGGCCAGCTCATGGGGGTCGATCGTGCTTCTGTGCGAAGTCTCGCCGTGCCAGGGCTCGGCGTCGGTGATTTGGTGGCTCAGTGCCGTACCGCGGACAGCATGAAAGACAACGTTGATGGTGGTCTGATTTGCGTCCTCACCCAGTGCGCTTCGTAACAGGCGGCGGATGCCATCTCCCGCCACCTCGGCCAGACGGTCCAGAGCATCGGCGACGCCGGCGGATGTGTCCGGATCATGGCTCAGATTGAGAATGATCTGTAGCCGGGCCAGGTAAGTCGATGAAGCGTAATGCTGGGCCAATATGGAGTAGAGCGACTCGAGACGCTCTACGAGCGTGTCACCGGAGATTTGCGCCTCGTTCACGGTGGTGGTGAAGCGCTGGTTGAGTTCTTCGATGACGGCGAGCAGCAGTGCTTCGCGCGAGCCGAAATGGTATTGGATCGACCCCCAACTGACATTGGCCCGACGCGCGATCTCGTTGGTGCTTGCCCGGTAGAAGCCAAGCTCGAGGATGCAGGAAATCGTGGCGTCGAGAATCTGGCTCCGCGAGATGGACTGTGCGCCGCCAGCGCCGCGTCGTTTGCGCCGCGAACGATCACGTGGGGGTAGTGCTGCAGCAGCATCGTTGATGTTCGCGTCTGACACTGAGACCGTCATGCGTCTCCTCGCGGCTTCGTCACAGCGCACCTCTCTGGTAGTGGCACAACGGTGGAACTGACATCGGAACTCAATCGACCCATAGGTCCTCGAATACGACCTTGCTGTCCAGCAGGTCTTCGATCTGTTCCGTGTCGAAGCCGTGCTGACCCAGGATCTCCCGGGTGTGCTGACCGATGATCGGGGGCGGCCCCTGGACGACGCCGGGTGTCACCGAGAAGTCGATGGTGTTGCCGAACTGCTCGAAGCGGCCGAGCTTGGGGTGCTGGTGTTCGACGATCAGGCCGAGCTGACGCATGACGGGGTCGGCGAAGACCTCGCGTCCGAACGTGGGGTTGGCGATCTCGCAGGGCACGCCGGCGGCGTCGAGCAACTCGAACCACTCACTGGCGGTCTTGTTCTTGAAGGCCCCCTCGAGCAGGTCCCACAGTGCGCCGTCGTTGGTTTGGCGACGGCGGGGGTCGCTGAAGCGTTCGTCATCGCCCAGGCCCAGGTCGGGGATGGCGGCGACGAGCGACTGCCACTGGGGCTCGTCGGTCACTGCGAGGCAGATCCAGCCGTCGGCGGTGGCGTAAAGGCGGTACAGAGCGGTGAGGCCCAACTGGAGTTTGTCGAGGTGCGGCCGGGGCAGAGGATTCCCGTCGGCGGCGACTGAGGCGGCCGAGGCCGAGAGGAGCGCGGCGTTCAGGATGGATGTGTCGACATTCTGCCCTTCGCCCGTCCGGGCCCGATGGTAGAGGGCTTGGATCACGGCTATGGCCGAGAGGTAGCCGTTGCCGGTGTCACCCATAGACGTCAGGCTCCAGAACGGGCGCCCGCCGTCGTAGCCCCCGCCGTCCTCCCAGGTGACCCCGGCGAGCGAGGCGCCGGTCTGGTCATTGCCCGGAGCGTCGGACCGCGGCCCCTGATCGAAGCCGCGGGTGTGGCAGTAGATCATCGTCGGATTGTGAGGGCGCAAGGAGGCCTCGTCGCAGCCGAGACGCACCAGCGCCTCCCGGCGCATGTTGGAGTGCACCACATCGGCGCCGGCCACCAGCCGGTGGAACACGGCGAGCCCCTCGGGCTTCTTGAGGTCGATGCAGATGCTGCGCTTGCCCCGGTTGCAGGCGTAGGCGATGTGGGTGGCGTGCCACCAGGGGTCGCGGGTGGCATTGATCTTGATCACGTTGGCCCCGAGGTCGGACAGGGCCTGGGTGCCGAACGGCCCGGCCACGGCGAAGCCGAGGTCGAGGACGGTGACGCCGTCCAGGGGAGGGCGCCCGGGACCGGTCGACGCGGCAGGTCCCATTGGCGGACTTCCCTCGGACCCTGCCAGCTCGGTGCGCACCTCGTCGTTGTGTTGCCCGACGAGAGGTACCGGGCCCTGCACGGCGCCTGGCGTGGCACTCATCCCGTAGAGCACACCGATCTGACGGAGCCGCCCGTGCTCGGGATGCTCGACGTCGACCAGGGCGCCCTCGGCCAGGAGAGCGGGATCGGCCAGCGCCTCCTCAGGGGTACGGACGAGTTGGAGCGGCACGCCTGCTTCGGCCGCCACCCGGACCCAATCGGAACTGGGGAAGCGGGCGATGGCCTCCTTCATGGTCGGCCAGTAGTGGGCCAGGACGATGAGGTTCTCGGGATCCGGAGGTATGCGCGCATCGTCGTCGCGGGTGCTGGCCAGCTTTCGACGGAGCTCCAGGGTGTCACCCGCCGCGCTGGAGAGGATGAAGCGGGGGTTGGGGACCCAGGTCTCGATCCACCGCCCGTCGGAACACAGGAAGAATCCCTTGGAGGCCCGCTCGTCGTAGATCCAGGTGGGGTAGCCGGTGGCCCGAAAGTTCTCCGACTTTTGCCACTTTCCCGTAGTGAGGGCCAGGGCGGCCTGGAGCAACGAGGTCTCGACGTGTTGGCCCCGACCGTCTCGTTCCCGCGACAGGAGCGCGGCATTGATGCCCATGGTGGCCAAGTAGGCGGCGCACAGGCTCGGCCACGGCGTGTGGGTGAAGATGGGTCCGGGGCGCGGCGGACCCGGCGGCATCCCTTCGGGAATTTCAAGGTCGGGCAGAAACGGCTCGTCGCCGTTGACATGGCCGGTGGGGCTGCCGAAGTGGCCGCGATTTTCGTCCAAGAGCCCGAGACGGGCAGCCACGAGGGCGTCGTAGGCCGGGCGGTCCCGGTGTCCGGGGTGGGACCCGTAGCCGGTGACGGAGCAGTGGACGAGTCTCGGGTTCAGCTCCAGGAGCGTGGCCGGGTCGCACCCGAGTTGTGCCCCGGCACCCGGTGCGAAGGTCTCGAGGACGACGTCAGCTGATCGGACCAGGCCGTGAAAGGAGTTGCGATCGTCGGGCTTGGAGAGGTCCAGCTCGATGCTCCGCCGGCCCCGCAGCCAGGTGTTCGCTCCGGGAAGTGCCCGGAAGCGATCTCCCCCCGGAGGCTCAACCTTGGTCACGGCCGCCCCGTGGTCCGACAGCAGCATGCCGGTGATAGGCCCGGAGATACCTTGGCTGACGTCGAGTACGCGGATGCCGGCAAGGACGCTGGTCATCGAGGGATCCTTTCTTGATGGTCGGACGGCGGCTCAGGGCCGGCGCAGGATTGTTCCGGTGCGACTGGCTGAAACCAGGGCGACCTGGGGATCGTTCAGCTGGTTGGCGGCGTCGCCGCGGAGTTGGCGCACCGCTTCGAGGGTGAGGTTCATCCCGTGGATATATCCCTCGCCGATGAGCCCGCCGTTGGTGTTGCACGGGAGCGCACCTTTGGGGCCGAGGTTGCCTTCGGCGATGAAGTCCTTGGCTTCTCCCAATCCGCAGAACCCCAGCGCTTCGAGCTGCATGAGCAGAATGGGGGAGAAGGCGTCGTAGATCATGGCCAGGTCGATGTCGGCGCGGCTGATCCCCGTGGCGTCAAAGAGCTGCTTGGCCAACGCCACTGTGCCGTCCATGACGGAGAGGTCCGGCCGGTAGTGGTCGCTGGCCACTTCCTGTTCGAACAGGGCGGCCCCGGCCGCGGTCTCGATCACGATGGGGTTCCGGGAGTCGGTGGCCCGCTCGGCCGAGGTGATGACGATGGCGACGGAACCGTCGGTCTCCTGGCAGCAGTCGAAGAGCCGGATGCACGGCTCTGCGATCCAGCGCGAAGCCTGGTGATCTGCCAGCACGATGGGCTTGCCGAAGAAGTGGGCGTTGGGATTAGTGGCGGCATAGTCGCGCAGTTGCACCACTGCCCGCCCGAAGTCTTCGCTGGTCACCCCGAACACGTGCATGTAGCGCGTGGCGTTGAGCGACATCCACGAGGCGGGCGTCAGCGCGCCGTAGGGGTACGCCCACTGCATGGCCGTCGTGCCCGAGTGCGCCGAGGTGGCTGCCACCCGGCCTGCTGCCGCCCCGAACCGAGCCCCGGACCTGGCACGAAGCGCCCGGTAGGCCACCACCACCTCGGCCGCACCCGAAGCCACTGCGGCGGCGGCGTGGAGAAGGACCCCTTGCGACCCCCCCCCGCCGTACGGCAGGCGACTGGACCAGCGGACCTCGGGGATGCCGAGCGACCGGACCAACTCCGTTTCCTCGACGGGGTCGATGGTGTAGCTGACCAAGCCGTCCACTGCGTCGGTTCCGAGACCGGCATCGGTCAGCGCAGCCAGGATCGCTTCGCTGGCCAGACGGGTCTCGCTGCGACCGGCATCCTTCGAGAACTCCGTCTGACCGATGCCGACGATGGCGGCTGCGCTCTGTAGGCCCCTGATCATTGATCGCTTCCGTCGGGGGCAAACACTGGCACGGCCATTTCGCCGTCTGTCGGCTCAAAGCGCACGTGGACCTGCATCCCTATCTGCACGTCGGCTGGCCCAATGCCGACCAGGTTCGACATGATCCGGACGCCTTCGTCCAGGTCGATCAGGGCGACCACTAGGGGATAGGTGAACTTCGAGCTCCTGGGGTGGTGCAGGACCGCATAGCTGTAGACCCGGCCTCGTCCCGACAGTTCCGCCTCGTCATGCTCGAGGCCGTGGCACACGGGGCACATTGGGCGGGGCGGATGGTGCAATCGCCCGCACCCCCGGCAGCGCTGGGCGACGAGCCGGTTTTCGGCCGCCGCCTTCCAGAAGGTCCGATTGTCCTCGGTCAGGTTGGGAGCAGGCCGAATAGCCAAAGCGGTCGGAACTTCATCTGACCGTTGCATTCACTACATTGTACTTGCTATGTTCCAACCTCACAAGACTTCGAAGGTGGGGCTCCCATGACTGCAACTGCGCAGCGATTGATCTCAGTGGACTCGCACGTGCTGGTGCGTCCGAACAACGTCAAAGAGCGTCTCCCCCAGCGGCTCATCCCGCTCTACGACGACGCACTGGCCGTGCAGGGAGCTGCCGCCAAGGAGTTGCGCGGCGGTCAGAAGCTCTCACTCGATGATTTCGACCTGGAAGGCTCCCGGAGCCCGGGCTACTACGACGCCGAGGCCCGCCTGCGCGACATGGACCGAGACGGCGTCGAGGTTGAGGTCCTCTACTCGGAGCTGAGCGCGTTCCGGCACTTCCATCTCGTCGGAGATGAGTGGCGGCTCGTCGCGCGCGCGTTTAACGATCACCTGGCCGATTTCGCCGCGGTCGACCCGGATCGCCTGGTGGTGTCCTACCAACTTCCGATCATCGACATCGAGTACGCCATCTCCGAGGTGCAGCGGCTGGCTGCCTTCGGGGCACGCTCAATCCAGTTGCCGAACTACCCGTCCGAGTTGGGTTTCGCCGACTACCACGATCCGCGGTACGACCCGTTGTGGTCCGCTCTCGAAGAGACGAGCATCTCCATCAGTCAGCACCTGGGACCGAAGGATTCGCTGTGGGACGTATTCCGACGCGACCCGCTGCCCCAGAAGGCGATCTTCACATCGCTCCCCTCCATGGCACTGGCCGAGAACATGGCCTGGTGGATTCTCACCGGGATCCTCGAGCGTCACCCGGGCCTGCAGATCGTGTTCGTAGAGCCGGGCCTGGGCTGGGTGCCTTTCTACCTTGACATCCTCGACCGGCGCGTGCGCACGTATTCCATGCCGGAAATCACCGAGCTCCCGAGCGAGTACTTCCGGCGCAACATGATGTTGACGTTCATGGACGAACCCCGCGGCGTCGCCATGCGCCACGAGTTGGGGGTCGAGAACATCATGTGGTCCACCGACTTTCCCCATCCGGCGACGACGTGGCCGAACTCCCAAGAGTTTGTGGCCCGAAACTTCGCTGGAGTTCCCGAAGAGGAGACCGAGCTCATGGTCTGTGGCAACGCCGCCCGGGTGTACGGCCTTTAGCGGATGAATCCGCAGCGCGATAGCTGAGTTCGGGCGGGTTTGCATAGACCTCCCCGAAGGGCCCACGTATCACCGTGACGAGGAAGCAAGCGCACTCGGTGCGGGCGATTCCACGCGAGGAGGCCACGCGAATATGGCTGGGCGTCGATGCCGCTTCAGTGGGCTGGTTCTTTCGGTTATCGGGCCGCCCGCTGCCAGGAGCGCCTGCTCCGGACGCGCCCACCGACCCGAGGTGCTTCTCGCATCCACCTTCGAAGCTGCTGACGTGAGGGGGGTGCTCAGGCCTGGGTCGCCGCAGCGGTCACCGGAGCGGTGAAGCCGAGGATGCCGCCGAGGGTACCCCCCACCATGGCTGCTTTCTCGTCCTCAGGGACACCGGCGAAGAGCCGGTGCAGGAGGTCCCGGCTGCCGCGAAACGTACCTTCGGCGTGCGGGTAGTCGTTGCCTCACACGATCGACGACAACCCAGTGATGTGCCGGCACGCGACCGCCACGGGGTCGTCCTGGAACGAGACGTGGAACTGGCGCCGGACGTACTCGCTCGGCATCAGGGTGTACGGCCACTTCTCGTTCAGCCGAAACAGCTGGGCCATCCCGCTCTGCTCCTCTGCGGGACGGCTGTCGTCCCACACGCCGAGCCACCAGTCGGCGTCCTGGCCGATCCCCGTGACCCAGCACTTGTCCATGCTGCCCACCAGCGACGCGAGCCAATGGGCGTTGAACTCGATCAGCGCGAAGTGCAGGTCGGGGTAGCGCTCTGGCACACCGCCCCCTATGAGCTGGCAGATCAACTGCTGGGGGACGATTGTGCTGTAGATCGACTGCGTGATCATCCGCTTTGCCGCTGCTTTTTCGGTCATCGGTTGGTTGACCTGCGCGGCGTTCTCCATGACGACCTTGAGCGTGGTGGATTGTGGATCGTTGATCTTCACGCCACCGGTCTGGGTGTGGAAGAAGACGTGCACGCCGTTCGCCTGGGCCGCCGCCCACACGGGGTCGAGTTCCCGCGCATAGTAGGGAGTGGGCGGCACCGCCGGCAGGAGGATGGCACGGAAACCGCCGGCGGCGACCCGCTCGATCTCCGCCACCGCATCATCGACGTCGGTGAGGGGAATGGGGGCGGTGGGGGCCAGGCGCGAGAAGTGCGGCGTGAAGCGCTCCACGATGTAGTCGTTGTAGACACGGGCGTGCGCCATGGACAGCTCGTGGTCGTCGGAGTAGAGGCCAAAGAGCGACAGGTTCGGATGCATGACCCCGACGTCGACTCCGTCGAGGGCGAGGTCCTCGACGATGATGTCGGGGTCGCCCTCGGGCATCCGGCCGCCCGTCTGGCGGTACCGGGAGATCGTCCAACCCTCGAATCCGGGCGTGTGGAGTCGCCGGAAGATCCGGGCGCCGCCCTCGACCAGGGGCTCGATCTCGAAGTCGTCCTCCCAGACCGCCCGGTCCCGCAGGTGCTTGGGCAGGCGGGTGACGAAGAGGTCGGTGGGCTCGAGGATGTGCCCGTCAGCCGAAACGACGAGTTGTTTCTCAGCCATGGTCGTCGCCTTCCTACGCGGGGACGGAAAATCCCGATGATCACGCGCGCGTACGCGGTACCCTGCCACGCGGATTATAGATCAACCGGTCGGTACAGGCAACGCGGACTCGGGCCGCGGATCGCCGCGGCGAGAAGGAGAAAGAGACCATGACGAAGCGGTGGAAGCAACGCCCACCTGGCTCGACGTGGGGCGACTGGGGCGACGACGACGAGCTCGGTCGCATCAACCTGCTCACCCCTGAGAAGGTTCTTCAAGGCGTGCGAGAGGTGGAGGCCGGTATCAGCTTCTGCCTCAGCCTGCCGCTCGACTATCCCGGCGGTACCGCCTTGAACCAGCGGCGATACCCGCCGGTCATCTCGCCGACCGAGGACATGGAGGGCAATCCGGGCACCTTCTACAACGTCCCCATGCGCACCATGGAGAAGTTCGGGGACCCAAAGTACGTGGACGTGTGGGCGGATGATGTCGTGACGCTCTCCCTGCAGTACTCGACGCAATGGGACTCACTGGCACATGTCGGTGCTGAATTCGACGCCGACGGTGACGGCGTAGAGGAGGCGGTCTACTACAACGGGTACCGCGCCGGCGACGATTTGGTGGGGCCGAAGACTGACGCAGCGGGCGATGGGGGTACGCACCGCTGCTTCGCCCACCACCTGGGCCTGGAGCACATGGCCGCCACCGGAGTACAGGGCCGAGGCGTCCTCGTCGATTTGGCCCACCACCTGGGCCATGACTGGCGCGGAGTCGATCGCAAGACGCTCATGGAGATCATGGCGGCCGACAAAGTGGTCGTCGAGCCCGGCGACATGCTCTTGTTGCATACAGGATTCGCCACCGAAGTACTGAACTGGAACCGCAACCCCGATCCCGTGAAAATTCACACACTGTGCACCTACCTGGATGCGCGCGACGAGTCGTTGCTGGAGTGGATCAGCGACTCGCAGGTCTCGGCGCTGGTGGCGGACAACTACGCGGTGGAAGGCATGGTTGGCAAGGATCGTGACGACAGCCGGCACTCGTTCCTTCCCATCCACCACCTCTGCCTCTTTCGGCTCGGCGTCCCGCTCGGGGAGATGTGGTATCTGCACGAGCTCGCTGCGTGGCTGCGCGAGCACAACCGGAGCCGATTCCTACTGACTGCACCCCCGCTGCGGCTGCCTGGAATCGTGGGCTCCCCGTTGACACCGGTCGCGACGGTGTGACGGCCTGCGGCGTCTCTCAGTCCGTATCCGGCGCTGGCTCAGTCGGGCGCAAGGTGAAGGAGTCGTATCCGTTCGCCACGACGTCGGCGATGACCGAGAACAGCTTGGGGCGCCCGCCGGAGTTGAGCAGATACCGGACGGGTTTGCCCGGGATGTTGGTGCCGAAGAAATAGCTGCTTTCGCCGAACGAATATGGGGACGCCGCGCCGCGGTTGACCATGTTGGTCCAGCGCTCCTCGGCCCGTTCTGTCACTTCGATCACCGCAAAGCCGTTGTCCAGCGCGTAGGCCAGCACGTCGGTGATGAAGTCGACCTGGTCGCCGTTATAGCGGGGATTGTTGCCCGCGGCGGCGTGCGGTCCCCCCGGGAAGAACAGGTTCGGGAATCCCTGCGTCTGGACGCCGAGGAATGTGCGGGGGCCATCAGCCCAGTACTCCATCAGCGACAGCCCGCCGCGGCCGCGGATGCCCATGCGGGCCAGAGCCCCGGTTCCAAAGTCGAATCCCGTTGCCCACACGATGACGTCGAACTCCCTCGTGCCGTCGGTGGTCTCGATGCCGGTCGGCGTCACCCGCACGATGGGGCTTTCCCGGAGGTCGACCAGGGAGACGTTCCGGCGGTTGTACGCCTCGTAGTACCCGGCGACGAAGGGAGGACGCTTCTCACCGAACCGGTGATCACTCGGGATCAGCCGCTCCGCCGTCGCCGGGTCCTTTACGATGCGGCGGATCCTCTTTGCGATGAACTCGCACCACTCGGCGTTGGCTTTGGGATTGGCGAGCAAGTCGGTGTAGTTGCTGGTCAGCTTCCTGAAGCCTGGGCTGTTCCACATCGTCTCGTAGAACCGCCAGCGCTCGTCCTCCGGGTCGTCGAAGGCAGCCCGGTCGTGCGCCGGATGGTGGAAACCGTGCACCGAGGTGTTGAGTGTCTCGCGCAGCTGCTCGAAGCCAGCCCGAAGTTGGGCCTGTTCTTCGGCGGTGATTGGCGCGTTGTTCAGCGGCGTGCACCAGTTGGCCGTCCGCTGGTACACGGTCAGCGAGGCCACCTCGTCCACGATGGCGGGCACGATCTGCACCCCGCTGGACGACGTTCCGATGACAGCCACCCGCTTGCCAGCGAACTCGACCGGCCTCTGCGGCCACGCACCCGTGTGGAACGACTCGCCTCCGAATTCGTCGCGCCCGGGCACGTCGGGCGTGTAGGGAACGGAGAGAACGCCGGTGGCGGCGATGAGATAGCGCGCCCGGAACTTGGTGCCGTCGTCGGCCACCACGTCCCACGTCCCCGAGTGTTCGTCGTAGACGGCCGCAGTGACCTTGGCGCCGAATCGCATGTGGCGTCGAAGGTCGAACCGGTCCGCCACATGGTTCAGGTACCGCTCGGTCTCTGGCTGCGGTGCGAAGTGCTCCTTCCACTCCCATTCCTCGAAGAGCTCCTGCGAGAAGAGGTACCCGTAGGTGTAGCTCTCGGAGTCGAATCGGGCGCCGGGGTAGCGGTTCCAGTACCACGTACCTCCCACGCCGTCGCCCGCCTCGAGTAGTTGGACGGAGAAACCGGCTTCGCGGGCCAGGTACAGCTGATAGATGCCGGTGATGCCAGCGCCGATCACCAGCACATCCACGTCAGGCCCGCTTGCGCTGTGGTCAGGTGAGGGTTCGGGGGATGTCATGAGCCTCCGGGCGATGGGCCCGTGAGGAGGCACATCGGTCGATTCCAGATCACGCGACAAGCTCTCCGGGGTCCTGTACGTATTGTACCGACCGGTACTTTACACAATCGATCGCACCCTGGCCGGAAGGGGGGCCGAAGGGCCCTCAGCCGCAACCCGAGTGAAGCGGCCTCATTCAGCGCAGTTTTCGCCGCATATCGGCGAGGGCTGCCAGGGACCAACTGGGGACGTCGAGGCCGAGCGGATCCTCGGCCAACGGGATGGTCTGGCCGGATGCATCGTGCACCACCACCTGGTTACGCCCGCCAAATTTTGCTTGATACAGCGCGCTATCCGCCCGAGCGAGAGCCGCAGGAAGGTCTTCATGCATCTTGGCGTCGACGATGCCGGCACTGACGGTGAACGACGGCAGTCCTGCGACAGAGATCGCGGCACTAAGGCGAGAGCGAAACGCGTTGAGGGCGTTTCGGGCCTGTACAGCTATGCAGGCCGGGAACGCGATTGCGAATTCCTCTCCCCCATGTCGGCAGCAGAGATCCTCTGAGCGGAAGGATTCCTTTAACAGCCGGGCGAAGAGCACAAGGGCGCGATCCCCGGTCTCGTGTCCATGGGTGTCATTGAGAATTTTGAAATGATCGAGGTCGACCATTGCCACCGCCATGCCGTCCATTTCCCTACGAAGGGCGGATACCTTTCCTTCGAACGTGCGTCGATTGAACAACCCGGTCAGGCTGTCGGTGGCCGCCTGAAGCTGGGTCTCCGCCATGACGCGGAGAAGCCCAATTCGAGCCCCTGCCAGCTTTGCCAAGGTTTCAAGGTCCTCCACGGAGTCTTCTGCGATCTGCTCATGCGGCGGACCAGTGGCATGGATCAATCCGACAACTCGACCCATGATCGACACCGGAACGCATAAGGCCGACAAGCGACCCTCAACACGGTTGCGCAGCTTGGGGCATGCGTCGAGGTCGTCGCTGTCACTGAAGCGCTGAACCTGCGCGCGGCGCGCTGCAGGGCAGCGGTCGGGGGAGTCGACCTCGCATGCTGGTGGTTCTCCTGTCGGAGAAACGCTGGCCATCCGAACAAGATGGGCGTGGCTGTTGTCGGCAAGGAGGAGTTCTGTCGGCGAGTCGGGCACCACAGATGCCAGAGAACGTTCGATCACTTCGATGACCTCGGACTCACCGTCCGCCATGTCCAGAGCATTCGCCACACGACTTTCAAATTCTTGACGTCGTGCCTGCACCCGGCGCTGCGCCGCTTCCCGGTCCGCAGACACTATGGCGTCGGAAAGATCGCGATTCAGTTGCCGCACCTTGGTATCAGCATCGACCTGCTGTTTGTTGGCGACGAAGATCATCACCCACATGCTGGGCGCAACAAAACCGATGAGTAGTCCCGCGGAAACCAAGAAGCGGACAATGCCCCCATTGGTGATGGCCGCGCCCAGAGCCATCGCCGGGAGGCTGACTCCTCCAAGAATCACAATTCCGGCGACGCAGCTGAGATATCGCAGCCGAAGCTGCCGCTTCTGAGCCTCTTCCCATTCCTCTTCGGTCACCATCGAGTCGTCCTTGCCAGGTCTGCAGCTGAAGGTCCCAAACAAGAGTGAGAGGCGCACAACACTCGAATGGCTAGGTCATCCCAACTCTTGCCCAATTCGTACCGATTGGTGCTGGAAATCGAGAGCGTCCTGCCTCGAATCGCAGGCTCGCTTCGGCATGGCCGTCGCGGAAATGTTATTTTCGCCGACCAAGAATGAAGAGTTCGCCAAGCTCGATGAAGGAGTCCGATGGGCGCGTGCACGTACAATCACACCGGGCAGGTGGTCACCGACCTCCAGCGATCGAAGCGCTTCTACAACGAGGTGTTCGGCTTCCAACTTTGGTACGAGATAACACCACCAGACGAGGCGATCGCCAAGCTCACCAGCCTCGAGCCCCCCTTGAACGTGACGGCCTCGTACCTGACCCTCGACGGCTTCGTCCTCGAACTGATGCACTATGCAGCGCCAGGCGCCGCGGCACCCTTTCGAGCCCGCACGATGAACGAACCCGGGCTCACCCATTTGTCGATCTCGGTCGAGGACGTGCATTCCACAGCGAAGAGAGTCGTTGAGTATGGCGGGCAGATAATTGAGGAGAGTGACGTCGGGGCTGCCTTGTTCATCAGAGACCCCGATGGCCAGCTGGTCGAGTTGCTGCCCGCGGCCTACCGGGCCGGCTTACCCCCCAAGCCGTAGGGTCCGAGCCGGAAACCCAGTTCTCATCGGACGAGAGGGAGGTCCACCCGGTCCACCGCATGGCTAGGATGCAGCGATGGCGACGAACAACCCAACCGCTGAGCCGCCTGTCGATCCCACCATCAGTCGCCTCGATTTAGCGGTCGCCCGGTCGCTCGACACCGCTCGGGCGCGAGCAGAAACGCGGGTCAAGCGATTTCTCGACGCTGGGTTCGAGCTTGTGAATAGCCATGGTGGCACGGATATCACCGTTCAAGATGTGGTCGATCGCTCAGGGCAGTCCCTGCGGAGCTTCTACCAGTACTTCGCGGGGAAATATGAGTTCCTCCTCGCGTTATTCGAAGAACTCGTGCGCTTCACCGCTGAACAACTCCAAGCACAGGTCGGTGAGGAAGACCAAGCCGCTGATCGGCTACATCGGTTCGTGGTGGAATACCACCGTCTCTGCCGGCCGGGGACAAAGCCCCGAACCCCGCGGCGGGTTCCTACTTCTGCCATGGCGGAATTCGGTCAGCAGCTCCTCACGACGCATCCCAAGGAAGCTTCCAAGGCGTTCGCTCCGCTCATGTCACTGCTTGTAGAACTGGTTGACGACGCAATGGCGCAGGGGGTCTTAAGAACGGATGTGCCCAGTCGCCGGATGGCCGGAGTCATGCTGCAGTCGACAATGTTCAATGCCTTTGCGACCACCATTAGTGGCTCAGCAGCCAAGAGCGCCGACGACGCCTCCGAGGAGTTCTGGCATTTGATGTTCGAGGGCATCGGCTCGTTCTGATCGGCCGGTTCACCGACGTAGAACCCGACGATGTCGCGGTCCACTCTGCATCGAATACGGCTGCGGGCGATCCCGGGTCCCTTCGGCGCCCCCTCCGGGAGGTGGTGATCACCACGCTCCCGATGCATGAGAAACCCATTCTGTGATTGTGGAAGGATGCATATCGGAGCCACCCGGCCGGGGCGCCGGCGAGCGAGGGAGAGTGGGTTATGAAGACTCATGCGGCCGTCCTGTGGGGCCGGAACCAAGACTGGCGGATCGAGGAGATTGACCTCGACCCACCCCAGGCCCAGGAGGTTCTGGTCAAGTGGATGGCAGCCGGCTTGTGCCATTCGGATGAGCACATCCGGTCCAGCGACATGGGCTCGCCTGAAGAGGTCCGCCAAGCAGCCGGGCTACCCCCACTATTCCCGGTCATAGGCGGTCATGAGGGCGGCGGCATCGTCGTCGAGGTCGGCCCGGGAGTGCGCAACCTCCAGCCGGGTGACCATGTCGCGGCGAGCTTCTTCCCCGTCTGCGATCACTGCAAGATGTGCATCACCGGGCACACGAACCTCTGCGATCTGGGGGCGGCCACATTTGCCGTCGGCCAGATTTCGGATGGGACCAGCAGACATCATCTGAACGGTCAGGACCTCAACTTCATGGCCAAGGTGGGTACGTTCGCCGAGTACAGCGTTGTGCACGAGGCATCCTTGGTAAAGGTCGAGGCGGACCTCCCGATGAGCGTGGTGGCTCTCGTCTCGTGCGGAGTGACCACGGGATGGGGATCCGCCGTATACCGCGCCGAGGTGCGACCGGGCGAAACCACGGTCGTCGTCGGCATCGGCGGCGTCGGCATCAACGCCGTCCAGGGGGCTCGCATGGCTGGGGCCCGGAACATCATGGCGGTGGACCCAGTCGAGTTCAAGCAGAAGGCCGCTCTCGACTTCGGCGCCACCCACACCGCGGGTTCGATGGCCGAGGCCCTCCCCATCGTCGCCGACCTTACGAGAGGGGCCATGGCGGACTCGGTGATACTCACCCCAGGCGTCATGTACGGAGATCTCATGGCCGAAGCCCTCTCGCTCACCGGCAAGGGCGGCACGTGCGTCGTGACGGCCGTCGCACCCCAGACGCAGAAAGAGTGCAGCATCAATCTCTTCGAACTGGCCATGTGGCAAAAGGAAGTCCGGGGCGTCGTCTTCGGGGCAGGTAACCCGCGGTTCGACATTCCCAACCTGCTGGCACTGTACAAAGCCGGCCGGCTCAAGCTTGACGAGCTGATCACCAGAACGTATCGGCTGGACCAGATCAATCAGGGCTACCAGGACATGCTCGACGGGCTCAACATTCGCGGTGTGATCAGTTTCGAGTGATGGCGTGCCCACTTCGCCAACGCGAGAAGTTACCGCACGTGCGGTCGCAGTGTCATGCGAGCGTTCGTCGCTGGTCCCCTTCGAGATCGACGATGAAGAGCCTGTCGGCGAAGCGCCACGTTGCCTGGATCTTTTCGAACGTATCGATATATTGGCCGGCAACCGTGATTTCGATCGGGTTTCCCGCGGTAATACCTTGCAGTACCGTGAAGTAGCAGTGGGAGGAAGCACTTTCGCCTCCGGGCTCAATATCGATACTCAAGTTCGTGATCAAATGTTTGGTCCGAGGCGACCCGTCATAGAGTCGTATGCGGTCGTAGGCGGATCGAACTTCGGAGGTTCCGCGCAGTACCGTTCCGTGCGCAGCCGACCTCCACGTCGCATGCTCGAAGAGATCGGCCAGTCCATCGAAGTCCCCGGCGTCGAGGAGGCGGGCATAGCCGTGGACGAGGGCGGTGATGTCAGAAAGATCAGACATTGTCCGGAAGGTGTACCACAGCCCACCTGGCAGCGGCTCCGGTTTCGCGAGGAGCCATGAACGAGGTCATCGAGGAGTTTGAGGTCCATGTCCCCGACGGCGTGCTCGAGGACTTGCGAAGACGGCTGACACTCACTCGCTTCCCAGATCAGATTCCAGGGACGAGTTGGGAGTACGGGATGCCGATCGCATACCTGCGCGACCTCGTCGAATATTGGCGCGACGCGTATGACTGGCGCGCCCAGGAGGCGCGGATCAACCAGCTCTCGCACTATCGCACCACCATCGATGGGCAATCGATCCACTTCGTCCGCGCCCGCTCGGAGCGCTCCGATGCCTTCCCGTTGCTGCTCATCCACGGCTGGCCCGGATCGTTCATTGAGTTCCTCGACGCCATTCCCCGCTTGGTCAACCCGGAGAAGTACGGAGGGCACTCCCGAGATGCTTTTGACGTAGTGATCCCATCCCTCCCCGGCTACGGCTACTCCGAGCCCCCACGGACTCCAGGTTGGGACGTGGAGCGTATCGCCGATGCATTCGTCGCCCTGATGGACCGGTTGGGTTACCAGAGCTATGGCGCCCAAGGGGGGGATTGGGGCGCGCAGGTGACGACCCGGATCGGATTGCGTGACCCGCGACACTGTGCCGGGATTCATCTCAACATGCCGCTGGGCGCGGCGCCGCAGAACCGCGAAGACCTCAGCGACGACGAGAAGAGCGACCTCGACGCCATGGCGCAGTTCCAACGGGAAGAATCTGGTTACGCCAACGAACAGGGAACGAAGCCGCAGACGCTCGGCGTGGCGCTCAATGACTCACCCGCTGGGCTGCTGGCATGGATCGTGGAGAAGTTCCGCACGTGGAGCGACTGCGGCGGTCACCCGGAGAACTCCTTCTCCCGCGATCAACTGATCACGAACGTGATGTTGTACTGGTTGACCGAGACGAGTGCCTCCTCGGCAAGGTTGTACTGGGAGTCGCGGCACAGTGGCTCGTGGGCGGAGACCCTGCCCTTCATCGGCACTCCCACGGGGGTCGCTCGTTTTCCCAAGGAGGTGCTGCGCTGGCCGCGCTCGTTGGTCGAGCGACAGTACAACGTGACCCATTGGTCCACCATGCCTCGTGGCGGGCACTTTGCCGCCATGGAGCAACCCGACCTCTTCGCCGACGACGTGCGGGACTTCTTCCGAACGGTGCGCGAGCGCCAGTGAGTCTTCGAGACGAATGATCATTCGGCGTGCGGAGAGTAGGATTTCCAGATGTCTCGACCCCCAGTATGGCTGATCAGACCGTGGATCTGACGTTCAGCGAAGACCAGTTGGCGCTGCGGGAAACCCTGGTGGATTTCCTGGCTCGGGAGTGCCCGACGGAGCGGGTTCGATCCGCCGAGCCTCTCGGATTCGACCTTGCGCTCTGGCGGCAGATGGAGGCTCTTGGGCTGCCGACCATCGCGGTGCCCGAAGAGATGGGAGGAGGCGGGGGTACTGTGCTGGACCTCGCCATCGCAGCCGAGGAGGTCGGCAGGTGCCTCGCACCCGTGCCCTTCCTTGATGCGGCTGTTGCCAACAACCTCGTCGCCGAGTTGGCGCTCGGAGATGCGGAAGGCCCGTCGCTCCGATTGGCCGAGCAGACGGTGGCGGGTTCGCGGCTGGCAGCACCCGCTCTCCGTTCGTCCGCCCACGGGACGGCTCGATTGGTGCCTGCCGGCGCGGTGGCTGACGTCGTGCTTGTGCTCGATGGAGACGATCTGGTGGCTGTCGAAGGAGGCGTCTCGCCCGGATCGCCCGCCGCGCCGACCCCGAATCTCGGATCGTTGCCGATGGCGGACCGCCGGGTCGACGGCGAGGGACGGACCGTCCTGTGCAGCGGCAAAAGCGCCGTGGAGGCGCACCGTCGGGCCGTCGACCAATGGCAACTCTTGATGGCGGCGGCTCTTGTCGGGCTTGGGGCGAGAGCGCTGGAAATCGGCGTCGACTATGTGCAGCAGCGCCGGGCCTTCGGTGTCGTCATCGCGAATTTCCAGACGATCCAACATCGCCTGGCGGACACAGCCACGGCGGTCGACGGTGCTCGCCTGCTTGCCTACGAGGCCGCCTGGGCGGCTGACCAGGGGCTCAGTTCGGCGCCGGCCTTGGCCAGGATGACCCTTGTCTTCGCTGCCGAAACGGCATTCAAGTCAGCTTCCGACAGCCTCCACTTCCACGGCGGCTACGGCTACACCTTGGAATATGACATCCAGCTGTTCTTTCGTCGGGCAAAGGCGTGGCCCCTGATCTTCGGCGATCCGGCTCGGTTGTATCGAGACGTAGCGGACGCGCTGCTCACAGCAGAGGTGGCATGAGCATGGACTTTTCCACGCCCGACGATCTGGCCGAGCACCGCGATGCAGCCAAGACCTGGGTTCGCGACAACGTCCGAAGCGAGTGGGCTGAGGAGCAGTACCGGACCGGAACCCACGAGACCCTCGAACTCCATGCACTGCTTGCCCGGAGCGGCGTGCTCGGAGCGGGCTGGGACAAGGAGTACGGGGGATCCGATACCGATCCAGGGCTCGCCAAGGCGATCATCGATGAGATCAGAGGTCTGGGGATTGCTGGCGATGGCTGGGCCACGACGAACATGGTCATACGGACGATCCACCATGTAGGGACCGAGGAGCAGAAGCGCACGCTGATCCCCGCCGCATTGCGGGGGGAGATCTTGATCGCTCTCGGGTACTCGGAACCCGACTCCGGTTCGGACGTTGCGGCCGCCAAAACAGCGGCGTTCCGAGACGGGGACGAGTGGGTGATCAACGGCCAGAAGATGTTCACGAGCAGTGCGCAAGTCTGTACCCATGTCTTCGTTTTGGCTCGTACGAACCCCTCCGTGCCGAAGCACCGAGGGCTCACGATGTTTTTGGTTCCGACGGACGCCGCTGGCTTCGAGCGCCAGCCGATCTACACCCTCGGCGGTCAGCAGACCAATGCAACCTTCTATACCGACATCCGAGTCCCCGATTCTGCCCGCATCGGGGATGTCGATGAGGGCTGGGGCGTCATGCGCGTCGCCCTGGTCTTCGAACGCGGTGGGGCTGCCCGCGGCTCATCCACACACACGCTGAGCGAGGCCGTTGCCCAATGGGCGCGTGGTACCCGAGGCGAAGACGGAAGCGTGCTCTTCGAAGACCCCTCCACGAAGGAGAGGTTGGGTCGGATCGCGGTCGACGAGGAAGTCGCACGATTGCTTGGCCTGCGTGTCCGTTGGATGTCGGAGTGCGGCGAACTGCCCGGAGTCGAAGGATCGATGGCGAAACTGTTCAACAGCGAGTCCGCCTTGCGCCATTACAGTGATGTCGTCGATTTCTTGGGAGATTCCGGCACCCTGCAGCCAGGCGCCATCGATGCCCCGATGGGGGGAAAGATCGAGGCTGGTTTGCGTGCGGCCCAGGTGGGCACCATCTATGGCGGGTCGAGCGAGATCCAGCGCGAGATCATCGCCGAGCGAAGGCTCGGCCTACCGCGCGTCCGGCCTAACGGATGAGTCCGTCGATCGCGTTCTTGGCCGAGACGTAGCCCCTACGCTCCGACGCGGCCCATTACATCTTCGCCGTAGCGGTGCAGCGAGTCTTCCAAGTCACTTTGGAACATGGCCGCGGGAAGGACGACTCTGGTGGTCCCGAGAGCCCGGAGAGCGTCGATTTCCCGCATTGCCGCCTCGCCACCGCTGCAGTAGCTGCATACGGTGACCTCAACGGAGGACGGGTCGCGACCGGCGTCCTCCGCGGCTCGGCGCAGGGTATCGACGAGAGGAGCCAACTCGTCGGTGTTGACGCCGAAGGGGAAGAATCCATCTCCGATTCGCCCCGCCCGTCGGGCTGCCACCTTGCTGTGGCCACCAATGTGGAGGGGAATCGATCCGTGCGGGGGCTGTGGACGCAAAACGCAGTCTCGAAAGGAGACTGTGGTCCCTTCGAAGGTGGCCTTGTCTTGTGACCACAGGGCTCGCATGGCGGCGATCGCTTCCTCTGTCCGCTCTGCTCGCTGCTCGAAGGGAACGCCGAGCGCCTGGAACTCCTCCTTCAACCAGCCGATTCCGACACCGAGCATCACCCGACCTTGGGAGAGATAGTCAAGGGTGGCGAGCTCCTTGGCGAGGACCACGGGATTGCGCTGGGGGAGTATGAGGATGCCTGTGGCGAGTTTCAGCGTTGCGGTCTGGCTGGCCAGGTAGGCCAGCCAGATGAGCGGATCGGGAAATGGCGCCTCCTCGCCCGAGGGTATGCGCCCGGAGGGGTCGTACGGGTACCGCGAGTGGTATCCGGCGGGCACCACGACATGATCAACGGTCCAGATTGATTCGAATCCGCTCGCTTCGGCGGCCTGAGCCAGCTGAAGGGCCCTGTCCGATTCGATGAAGGGCCCGATGTTGGCGAAAGCGACTCCGAATTTCATTTCTGGTGGCTCCGGCAGCCGATGAACCTAGACAAGGTGGCAGCGTATCGGGAGGTGCTTGATGCCGCCGTTGACAGCCGAGTTGAGCCGTTCCGGCGGTGCGGTCACTTCAAACCACTCAAGACGACGGAGGAGATGACGGAAGAGCGTCTCGAGTTCGACGCGCGCCAGGTGGGCACCCATGCAGAAGTGCGGGCCAGAACCGAACGCCAGGTGGTGGTTCGGGTGGCGATCGATGCGAAATGAGAATGGATCTTCGAACACTTCCTCGTCCCGGTTGGCTGACGCGTAGAACAATGCGACCTTGTCACCGGCAGGAATCTTCACGCCTCGTATTTCGTAGTCCTCGGTGGTCGTGCGCGTGAAGTGGATGATCGGACTGACCCAGCGCAGGATCTCCTCTACTGCGCTGGGGAGCAGCTCGGGGTGTTGTGACAGGCGTTCCCACTCACCGTGGTTCTCGAAGAAGGCGAGGAGCCCACCGCTGATGGCGTTGCGCGTGGTCTCGTTGCCGGCCTCGACTATGAGCTCGCAGTAGTTCAGCAACTGCTCCTCCGTAATCGGCCTTCCCTCGATTTCCGCGTCGATCAGGTGGCTCACGATGTCGTCTCCCCGATCACGCCTGCGGCGTTCGATCAGTGCATTCAGGTAGCCGTGTAGCTCCCCTCGGGCGCGCCGCATGGTTTGGCCGGGTGTCTCGCCCGTTCGCCGGAACTCGGGGTCGTCCTTTCCGATGACTTCGTTGGTCCAGCGGAACAGCAACTGCCAATCATCGCGGGGTACGCCGAGGATCCACGAGATCACCGCGATGGGCAAAGGGGCAGCGATGCGCTCGACGAAATCGAACTCGGTGGCACCGGTGGTGGCCGCCACCTCTTTGAGGAGATCAACCGCAATGCGGTCGATCTCCTCATGACGCGATCGAATGGCTCGAGGCGTAAAGCGTGGCATCGCTGCGCGACGCAGCGGACCGTGTCGCGGGGGATCAAGGGTGACGATCATCTCTGCAGGTTGGACTGCTGCACCCACCTTGCCCAGGACGAGTCCGTGCTCATTCGAGAAGCGCTCTGCTTGCGATGCCACCTCAACGATGTCGGCATGTTTCGTGACGGACCAGAAGGGCTCATAGCCCGGTGGGGCCATATAGGCGACAGGAGCCTCTTCACGCAGCCTCGCCCAGAGCGCGTGCGGGTAACCCTGCGCGGCGAATCGGGCCGGGTCGACCAGATCGAGTGGGTCAGCGAAAGCGGGAGAATCGAACTCAGGCTTCATCGGATACCGGTCCTGTCGCTGGACAAGCCGCTTCGAGTCGAGCTTGCCGGTGGGGTTGATGGTTCAGCCGACTGGTGTGAACTCGAGATGGAGCCCCTTCAGTGCGCGGAGCATCGTGCGGAAGTAGTGGATCGCATCGAAGTCGATGTCGGACAAAGGCACTCCCAGTCTCCCCGAGGTTGATTATCCGTATTACAGTATAGGAGAGTAGCGTTTCCAGTGCAACGCGTGCGACCGACGAGTTGGGGGATGAGTCAGATGGAGCATCGAGTTTCGTGGGGAGTCCGGCCGGCCGGCTCNNGATGCGCCGGAGGGAGAGTCGCGGGGTATGTTGGCAGACCGGCGGAAGGGAAGAGCTGACCATGGATCAAGAGCTCGCCGGGAAAGTCGCCATCATCACTGGCGGTGCCAGCGGGATCGGAAAGGCGACGGCCGAGCTCTTCGTCACCCAGGGTGCCAAAGTGGTCATCGCCGACCTGAATGCCGAGCGCGGTGTAGCGCTGGCGCAGGCGCTCGGGGATTCGGTGGCGTTCAAGTCAACCGATGTGGCATCGGCTGAGCAGGTCGAAGAACTGGTCCATTTTACCGTCGCCCATTTCGGTGGGCTTCACATCATGTTTAACAACGCGGGCGTTTCAAGTTCATTCCGCCGCCTCTTGCGGAACAATCTCTCGGACTTCGACCGGGTCATGGGCGTGAACCTCCTCGGAGTAATGGTCGGTAGTCAATGCGCGGCTCGGCATATGGCCGAATACGGGGGCGGTTCGATCATCAACACTTCGTCGATCGCTGCCCTCACCGGAGGGGCCGTGCCGATCGTCTACCGGGTGTCCAAGGCAGCCGTCATTCAATTCACCCGATCGGCCGCGACCGACCTCGCGGAGTACGGCATCCGCGTCAATTGTGTAGCTCCGGGTCACATCCCGACGGGAATCACCAACTACGACCTGGGCCCGGTTATTGAGCGAACCCAGCCCCTGCAGCGGGAAGGTTCTCCGACCGACGTCGCCAACGCCGTCCTCTTTCTGGCCAGCGAACGTGCGGCCCAGGTAACGGGGATCGTTCTCCCGGTCGACGGCGGCACTGCCGCCGGTCCGCCGGCCAACCAAGCTGCGCGCCTAGTAATGCAGAGCGACGGAGGTGGGTCATGACGGCTGATCTGGCGATTCGAGGCGGAACAGTTATCGACGGTAGCGGCGCGCCGGGGCGCATCGCCGACGTCACCGTCAGCTCCGGAGTGATTGAGCAGATCGGTCAAGGGCTGCACGGTGAACGCGAACTTGATGCCACGGGCTGTGTGGTCGCCCCGGGCTTCATCGATATCCACACCCATTACGACGCCCAGGTGTTCTGGGATCCCGCACTTCGCCCCACTTCCTTTCACGGCGTGACGACCGTGGTCGCCGGAAACTGCGGATTCACCATCGCACCAACTCGACCGGAGCACCGTGATGTGATTGTGCAGACGCTCGAGAACGTGGAGGACATGGACGGCGCGTCGCTCTCGGCGGGGATCGTGTGGGAGTTTCAGACCCACCCCGAGTACATGAATTTGGTTCACCGCCGCGGCACGATGCTCAACTACACCTGCTATATCGGTCACAGTGCGCTTCGCCTCTATGTCATGGGGGACGCTGCCTACGAGAGAGAAGCGACGGCCGAGGAGACCGACCAGATGTGTCGTGTCGTGGTCGAGGCCATCGGTGCGGGGGCGGCCGGCTTCTCGACCAGTTTTGCCTTCACTCATCGCGGCATGAACGGCTTGCCGGTACCAAGTCGATTTGCGGCGCGGGAGGAGGTTGAGGCGCTCTTCATGGCGGTGGGCGGGACCGGGAGAGGCGTGGTGCTGGCCACGGCGGGAGAGCAATGCACGTATGCCGACATGTACGAGCTGCAGCACCGCATCGGGAGGCCGCTCACCTACCCGTTGTTTGCTCTTGCGGACAGGCGCCACCAGCCGCAACTGGACCTTCACGAGGCGGCTGTCGCGCGCGGTCAGCAAGTGTGGCCCCAAGTCACACCCCGGCCACTTACCATGCAATTCACGATGGAGAGCCCTTTCAGTCTCAACGTGAGCAAGGTCTTCGGCGATCTCATGGACCGACCCCGAGACGCCCGCATTGCTGCTTACGGCGATCCGCGGTGGCGGACCGCGGCAGCAGACGACCTGGAGCGCGTCACTATGAAACCACGCTGGGAAACATGCGAGGTGTCAGAGTCAGAGCGGTTCCCCGAATTGGAGGGTCGGCGCGTGGACGATTTGGCCCGAGAGCGAGGATGCAGTCCCCTCGACGTCATCTGCGAAGTGGCGCTCGGTGACGACCTGAAGACAAGGTTCCGGATCTATATCGCCAACGACGAGCCGGAGAGCGTGGCCGAACTCCTTTCCCACGAACGCGTTGCACTCGGGCTCTCCGATGCCGGGGCACATTTGAGTCAGTTGTGCGACGCGCCGCTTCCGACCGACCTCCTTGGCCAGTGGGTACGTGATCGCGGCGTGTTACCCCTCGCTGGCGCGGTTCGCAAGCTCAGCGGAGAGCTGGCAGATATGTTCGGATTTGTTCGGCGCGGCTATGTCCGGGAGGGCTACTGGGGCGACCTCTGTGTCTTCGACCCGGCGACAGTGGGGACCGGTCCTACCCAACGCCTCCGGGACTTCCCTGCCGGGGGCGAGCGCCTGACCGCTGAGCACCCGACTGGCGTGCGGCACGTCCTGGTCAACGGCGTACCGATCCGGCTGGACGAGGTGCAACTGGATATGCCCGCGCTGCGTCCCGGAATGCAACCCGAGATCGGCTGAGAACGACGGAGGACAGGAGGGATCGATGGCGTTTACTGACCCGACGATCGATATTGTCACGGCCGAGGTCCTTCGCGTGGGCACCTCTTCGTGGTCGAAAACGACGTTTCCCCTTTTCGTCAGCCAATAGCGCAGGCTTAGAGAGCCGACGCGGTTTCACGCGGTTCGCACTGCCTTCCCGAGGGGCACGGCGCCGCCGCCCAGATTGTTGATTGCGCAGGAAATGGAGCGCTCCCCAGTGACCAAGCAAGCTCTCTTTTTCTGTTATATGGTGTTTCGCTGATAGGGGGGAGGCCCTCTCATCCGTTACGGAGGAAATATGCCTGTGTGCCGCACGATGAGAAATGTCCTGCTGATCGCTGGTCTGTGCCTGCCGCTGATCGCGGTGGGCTTGACGACCGCTTCGGCATCGGCCACACCGGCGCCGCTCACCATTGCCTACATCACCGATCTCACCGGACCTGGTGCGTCGGAGAATGCGTCGTCTCCGGCCGGCTTCGAAGCCCGAATCGACTTGCAGAACGCGGAGGGTGGCGTGAACGGGCACAAGCTTGTGCCCCTCATCATTGACGATGAGACGAACCCCTCCATCATCGCCACCGCCGTGCAGACCGCCATTTCGAAGAACGTGATCGGGATCGTCTCCCAAAGCCCCCTGTTCTCCCTCGCGGCCAAGTACCCCCAGGCGGCGGGCATTCCCGTTACAGGTACCTACGACGACGGACCTGAGTGGGGTGAGCAGCCCTATACGAATATGTTCGCCTCCGACAACGGGAGCGTTGACCCGAAGTACCCGGTCAACACCCTCATAGGAAGCTTCCTCAAGCAGCATGGCGGAACGATTCTGGGGTCCTACGGCTACGGCATCTCGCCTTCTTCGGCCCGGGCGGCCATCGGTGTCGGTGATGCCTTCACGCACGCGGGAGGCAAGGTCGGGGTGCTGGACACCACCGTCACGTTCGGCAGTGTCGACTTCACGAGCGCGGCGCTGGCGGCGAAGCAGGCCAACATAAATGCACTGTCGCCCGCCATGGACAACGACTCGAATTACGCGCTGGCGACGGCTCTGGAGCAGGAAGGGGTCAAGCTCAAGGCCGTTCTCTTTGCCACCGGCTATGAACCGGGCGTGATCAAGTCGAGCGTGTGGGCCACACTACAAGGTGACTACTTCCTGTCCTTCTTCCGCCCGTTCTCCCTTCCGAACGCAGGCACCGCGCAGATGGCGTCGGCGCTGCAAAAGTACGCGCATTTCTCCAAGAGCCAGTTCCCGAGCTTTGGTCAGTATGAGGCCTGGGCGGGAGCCGACCTCATGATCAAGGGTATCCAGTTGGCCGGGAAGAACCCCACGCACGCGGCGATCATCAAGGATCTTCGGAGCGTGACGTCGTACACCGCCAATGGCCTTCTGCCCAAGCCCCTGGACTTCGCCACCGACTTCGGCCACGACCCGGCGAAGGAGTGCAGCTGGGTCATGAAGGCTGTGACCAACGGGTTCGTGCCGATTTCATCGCAGCCGACGTGCGGGACGGACATTCCAGGGACCGACACGGCGAACGCTTCCTGATCCCTGAAGGTCAGGCTCGGATCGGCTGGCCCCTACATACGCCCGAGTAGGAAGTTGGCCACAGGTGTGGCGGCAGGGAAGATCTCGGTGATGCCGGCGGCAAAGTACCCGCTGTCGGTGATGAGGGTGATCCCATTAACCGATCCCGCCGCTGCGCTGCAGAGGAACACAAGCGGATAGGCCTGCTCCAGGGGAGTCGCCGCCTCCACGCCCACCTCTTCGCGGTAGTCGGCTCCGAAGCCGAGCCACATCTCCTTGTTGGCCTGAGCCAGCGGCGTGTCGGTCGGGCCCGGGCAGATGGCGTTGATACGGATCCCTCGCTTCATCATGGGGAGGGCCTGGCACGAGACGTAGGCACACATTGCCTGCTTGGTTGACATGTAGTCCGCTCCTCCGTTGGCCGCGACCCACGCCACGGCGCTGTCGAAATCGGGCGTGGCCAGGTACTCCTTGATCCGAGGAAGGTTGGCTTCCCAGCCCAGCCCGGCTGCGGAGGAGATGAACCCGATGGCCGACCCGCGGGGGAGCATGTCCTTGGCCAAGAGCCGGTCGACGATGTGGCGGTGGCCGATGAAATTGATCTTTTCGATCCCGGGAGTTCCGTCGGCGACTCCGGCGCACGAGAACAGAGCGTGCACAGGCCCATCGACCTGGTCCATCGCGGCATCGATCGAGTCGCGCTCGGCCAGGTTGACGTGGATCGCCTTGGCCCCCGGCAGCGACATCTCCGCGTAGTCCATGACCACCACCTCGGCGCCGGCGGACAGCAGCAGTTCGGCGGTCGCTGCGCCCA
The DNA here is from genome assembly GCA_003133545.1 of Acidimicrobiaceae bacterium. GTDB lineage: Bacteria > Actinomycetota > Acidimicrobiia > Acidimicrobiales > RAAP-2 > Bog-473. The sequence continues at coordinate 28,520 of PKYA01000200.1, forward strand.
TGCCGGTTGCTCCACCGACCACAAGCGCCCTCTTGCCGTCGTAGCGGTAGGCGTCGAACAGTGTCATGTGCATCCTCTCTGGTTTCTACAGGTACGGGGTCATTCTGCCGGGTGCGTCAAGTAGATGCCAGCCCACGCATGGCGCCTCCCCGTTCGAGGTGCTCGATCTTGATGACCTCTACCCGCAGTCCGACAGCAGCGCTCGCGCCGCCGGCACGAACGCGTGCTGGGCCACTTCGAGAATGCGAACGCTCCCCACTATGGCGCTCATCCACCAGCTTCTCTCAGGAGAGGCGCTGACCGCACTCAGGGGACCAGCACCGGGAGGCGCTCCCAGCCCCGGACCGTCGAGGTGCGGGCTTGCGTGGCGTGTTCCCAGTCGACGTCCCAGGTCGGGAAGCGCTGCAGGACCTCGTCGAGCGCGATCCGCCCCTCGAGCCGAGCCAGCGCTGCGCCCAAGCAGAAGTGCAGGCCGTAGCCAAAGGCCAGATGGTGGTCGATCTTGCGGGTGACGTCGAAGCGATCGCCATCGGGAAATTTGCGATCGTCGCGGTTGGCGGAGCCGTTGAGTAGGAGGATCGCGCTCCCGGCTGGTATGACCTGCCCCTGATGCTCGACGTCCTCGGTGACATGGCGAGCCTGGACCGGTGAGGGGGATTCGAACCGGAGGAGTTCCTCGATGGCGTTCGGTACGAGATTGCGGTTCGCGACGAGCCTGGCGCGCTCGTCGGGGTGGTCGGCGAGCACCTTCCCGGTCCAGCCGATGAGGCGGGTCGTTGTCTCGTTGCCCGCCGCGGCCAGCAGGTTGACGATGTTGATGACCTCGGGACGGCTAAGGCGACGGGTCGTCCCCGTCTCGTCCTTGAATTCCGCATGGAGGAGCTCAGTCATCAGATCGTCCGACGGATGCTGTGCGCGCCAGTCGATGTACGCATCGAAACTGCTGGCCTGTCCATCGCGGCCGAAGGTGCCGACCTCGGGCATCTTCCCGTCCTCGAGGCGTAGTCCTTCGTCGATGCGGTCGCGTATCTCCTCCTGGTCCTGCTCGGGAATGCCGAGCAGCATCCCGATGGTGCGCATCGGCATCTGCGCGCCGAGATCGGAGATGAAGTCGAACCCACCGGATCCGACCAGCGGGTCGAGGGAGCGGGCGCAGAACTCACGCACCTTGGGTTCGATGGCGTTCATTTTGCGCGGCGTGAAGACCCGGGAGAGTAGGCCTCGGTGCAGGTTGTGTCCGGGAGGGTCCTCGAAGATGATCGATCCGGGCGGGATCTCAAAGTCGCTCTTGATCAGCTCGAGCAGTGTGCCCCTGGCCGAGCTGTAGGTCCTCCAGTCGACGAGACCCCGCTCGACGTCGTCGAAGCGGCTGAGGGCGTAGAACTGGTACTTGTCGTTGTAATAGAGAGGTGTCTCCTCGCGCAGGCGTTTCCAGATGGGATAGGGATCCGAGTCGATGTCGAAGTCGTAGGGGTCGTAGTACACATCAGAGTCGGTCGTGGTCATGGCGATCCCTCGTCTGCCGGCTGCACCCATGCGGCGCATAGAACACGCATGCGAATCGTAAAACGTCGTTACTTTAGACCAAGAAGCGGATTCTCGCGCCGGCCCGGCGCTCCCGCCGGCCCGGTGAGCCCGCCGGCTGCCGCCGAGGCGGCGCTGCGCGCTGGCCGCCAAGGGTGGAGTGGCACGGCCTCCGTAGCAACGGTACTCTCATTTGAAAATAAGAGCATTCTCACAAGGAAATGAGAGACGCGATCGCCCATGTGCATCCCGCAGCACCTGCAATGACGCCTCCGGAACAGCGCGGGAGCGTTGCTTCGGTGCTTGCCGACGCGACCCGGAGGTTCGGGGCGAGGACAGCGATCATCGACGGGATGGCCAGTCTGACCTATGACGAGCTCGCCGAGGAGGCCGGTCGGTTTGGCGCGGCCCTCATTGCCTCCGGGATCGAGCCCGGCGACCGGGTAGCCGTGTGGGCGTTCAACAGCGCCCGGTGGATCGTGGCCGCGCTCGGCCTCATGGGATCGGGTGCTGTGCTCGTCCCCGTCAACACGCGGTTCAAAGGGCACGAAGCGGCCGACATCCTCCTCAGGAGCCACGCCCGGGCGCTGTTGACCGTCAGCGATTTCCTGGGGACCGATTACCTGGCCGCGTTGCGAGGGACGGGGGTCGAGCTTCCGGACTTGTCCACTGCCGTGATCGCGCACGGTCCGGCACGGGAAGATGCCGAGGGGTGGGACGCGTTCTTGGCCCGGGCCACCGGCCCCGCACGCGACGAATTCGGGCGCCGCTGTGCGGCCGTCGTCGCGGACGACATCTCCGACATCCTTTTCACCTCCGGCACGACGGGCGTCGCGAAGGGGGTGGTCCAGACGCACGGCCGCACGCTGCAGGTCGCCACTGACTGGGTCGCCATGACCGGACTGGTCGCACAAGACCGCTATCTGATGGTCAACCCCTACTTCCACATGTTCGGACTCAAGGCCGGCATTCTCGCTGCCGTCTGCGCCGGCGCCACCATGTTGCCGGTTGCCGTGTTCGACGTCGATCGAATCCTCGCGCTCGTGGCCGAGTACAGGGTCACGGTCCTCCCGGGTGCCCCCACCCTCTATCAGAGCATCCTCGACCACCCGGATCGCGCAGGCTACGACCTGTCCTCCCTGCGGCTGGCGGTGACGGGCGCAGCCGATATTCCGGTGGAGCTGATCCGCCGGCTGGACGACGAGATGTCATTCTCCACCATCATCACCGGTTACGGCCTCACCGAGGGGGGTACGGCGGTGGCGACCTCGGCCGGCGATGACGTCGAGACCATCGCCACCACCGTCGGGCGTCCCCGTCCGGGGTTTGAGTTGCGGATCGTCGATGACCAAGGGCGCGACGTGGGGCCCGGCGCCCCGGGTGAGATCTTGCTGCGGGGAGGGAGCATCATGTCCCACTACCTCGACGACCCCGCGGCGACCGCACAGGCGCTTTCGCCTGACGGCTGGCTGCGGACGGGCGACCTCGGCGTCACCGATTCCTCCGGGTACCTGCGGATCGTCGGGAGGTCGAAGGACATGTATATCGTCGGTGGGTTCAATGCCTACCCGGCAGAGATAGAAAACTCCCTACTCGGGCACCCGGACATCCGGCAGGTGGCGGTGATCGGGATTCCCGATGCGCGTCTCGGCGAGGTTGGCATGGCCTTCGTGGTGCTGCGGCCGGGTGCCACGGTCACCGGAGGGGACATCATCGAGTGGAGCCGCGACCGGATCGCCAACTACAAAGTGCCCAGGGTCGTGGAGATGGTCGACGAGCTTCCTGTCAACGCCACGGGCAAGGTGGTCAAGGACCTGCTCCGCGCTCGCGTCACGCCAGGACACCCCCGGCGTCCGGCATGACCGCCGCAACGCCCCACGGGCTCTCCTCGCTGAACGGGCTGCGAGTCGTCGAGCTCGGGGTGTGGGTCGCCGCGCCGTCTGCCGCGGCCCTCCTGGCTGACTGGGGTGCGGAGGTCATCAAGGTCGAGGCCCCCGCCGGCGACCCCATGCGCAACGTGTTCGGCGCCATCGGGATCGACGGCGATCAGCCGAATCCTGCGTTCGCTCTCGACAACCGGGGCAAGCGCAGCGTGGTGCTTGACCTGCGTGATCCGAAGGAGCGACAGCACTTCGATGATCTCCTGGCCACGGCCGACGTCCTCATCACCAACCTGCGGCCCGATGCGCTGGAGAAGTTGGACCTCGAACCCCATGCCACCGCGGAACGCCACCCCCGCCTGGTGTACTGCAGCGTCAGCGGCTACGGCCTCCGCGGCGAAGACCGCAATCGCCCCAGCTATGACATCGGCGCCTTCTGGGCCCGTTCAGGTCTGGCCATGCAGATGGCGGACAGCGATGGCAGCCCGCTCAATGCCAGAGGTGGGATTGGCGACCACGTGACCGGCCTGGCCGCCCTCGCCGGCATTCTGGGGGCACTTCTCGAGCAGCGGCAGACGGGCACCGGGCGAGTGGTCGAGGTGTCTCTCCTGCGCACCGGCACGTACGTGCTCGGATGGGATCTCGGACTGCAAATGGCGCTGGGCAAAGTGGCGGGCTCCGAAGCGCGGGACCACAATCAGTCTCCCCTGATGAATCCCTACCGGTCCGCCGACGGGCGTTGGTTCTTCCTTACCGGGCTCGAAGCCGGGCGCCACATCGGGCCGGTATGCCGGGCGCTCGGCCGACCCGACCTACTCGATGACGAGCGCTTCGCCGACGCGTCCGCCCTCCGCCGGCACCGGACCGAGGTCATATCCCTCCTCGACGAAATCATCGCCGAGGGAACGCTCGAAGAATGGGCGGAGCGGTTCGATCGTGAGGGTGTGTGGTGGGCGGAAGCCCAATCGCCCTCAGCGGTTGTCGTGGACCCCCAGCTGCTCGCCAACGACGGCTTCGTGACGGTAGGGGATGGCGCACTGCGCTCCGTCAACGGACCGGTGACCTTCTCCGATTTCACCGCGGACCGCGAGGTCGGGGTGCCGTTGCTCGGAGAGCACACCGCCGAAGTGCTCGAGGAACTGGCCGAAAGGTCCGGCAGGGGTCTCGCCGGCTAGGGGTTTCGTCGCCGGGCCATGAGCCCACGGGCGATGACGAGACGTTGGATCTCGTTGGTGCCCTCACCGATCACCATGAGCGGGGCGTCGCGATAGAAGCGCTCGACAGGAAGCTCAGTGGTGTAGCCCAGGCCACCGTGGATCCGCATGGATTCGGTCGCCACCTCGAGTGCGGTCTCGCTGGCGAAGAGCTTGGCCATGCCGGCCTCCACGTCGCACCGCAGCCCGGCGGCCTTGCGCTCGGCAGCATCCCTGGTGAGCAGCCGGGCTGCCTGGAGGCGTGTGGCCATGTCCGCCAACTTGAGTTGAATCGCCTGGTGTTCGCCGATGGGTTTGCCGAAGGTCTTCCGCTGTTCGGCGTAGGACAGAGCGGCGTCGAAGGCGGCGCGGGCGACTCCCACGGCTCTGGCGGCGATGTTGATGCGGCCGATCTCGAGGACGCCGAGGATCTGGGGGAGCCCGCGGCCCGACTCACCGATGAGGTTGGCCGCGGGGATGCGGTGGTCCGAGTAGGCCATCTCGACGGTCTCGATGCCCCTATAGCCCAGCTTGCCGACATTCTTGCTCACCGCGATGCCTTCAAACTGAGGACCCGGCTCCTTCTCCACGATGAACGCAGAGACGCCCTCGTCCGTCCGCGCCGCCAGGGCGACGAGCCCCGCGCGCTCGCCGTTGGTGACCCACGCCTTCGTGCCGGTGATCACGTACTCGTCTCCATCACGGGTGGCGCGGCAGGAGATGTTGCGTGTGTCGCTGCCGGCGTCGGGCTCCGAGAGCGACAGCGCCCCGCGTGGCTGGCCGGAGGCGAGCCCGGGAAGCCAGCGCTCGCGCTGCTCCTTTGTGCCGTGCGCCATGATCAAGGTGGCAGCCATGGTGTGGGTGTTGATGATGCCGGTCAAGCTCATCCAGCCGTAGGCCAACTCCTCTATGACCCCCACATAGGTCAAAAGGTCGAGGCCCAGCCCGCCGTAGGTCGCGGGGATGGTGACCCCGAAAAGACCGAGCTCCCGCATCTGTTCGACGATCTCGGCCGGGAAGCGGTCGGCGTGCTCCATCTCCGAGGCGACCGGGATGACCTCCCTGGCCACGAAGCGCCGGACGGTTTCTATGATCTCGCGTCGTACATCAGGATCAGTAGCGTCGGAGATCGGGCTCGACGCCGGCTCGGCCATGGCCGAGAACCTTACATCCTCACCATGTTGACGTCGATCTCATGAGCGAGAAGAATATTTCCAATGGCAGCGGGTCTGATGCATGATGCACTCGAGCAGGCCGCCATCCGATTTGGAGCTCGTACCGCCCTCGTGGCCGGAGATCAGAGTTGGTCGTTCCGTGACCTTGACACTCTCAGCAGCCGGTTCGCCGCGGATCTGATCGGGCGCGGCGTCCGGCCGGGCGACCGGGTGGCGCTCATGACGTCGAACCGACCGGAGTTCGTGGTGGCGGTGCACGGGATCAGCAAGGCCGGCGCGGCCTCCGTGTTGTTCAGCCCGGCGTGGAAGGCCATAGAGGCGAAGCACGCCTTGGCGCTCACCGACCCGGTGTGCGCCGTGACCGATGGACCGGCCACGGAGATGCTGGGCGGGCTCTTGGGGGGCGCCCGGATCACGGATCTCGACCAGCCTTCCGGGGTCGGCGGCGTGTCGACCCGTGGTGACGAACGGCGCGGAAGAGCTGGAATGGACGACACGGAGGCGGTGCTGGTCTTCAGCTCGGGGACGACGGGTCTCCCGAAGGCGGTCCGCCACACCCACCGGTCGATCGGCGCGGGCACCGCGCACTGGTGTCAGACACTGGGCCTCGGCCCTGACGACCGGTTCCAGGTCGCCACGCCCGCCTCCCACATCCTCGGGCTGTTGAATCTGTTGGCCGCGGCCACCGCGGGGGCCACGGTACGGTTGCACCGCCGTTTCGACATCGACGAGGTGTTGCACCGCATAGAAGACGAGAAGATGACGCTCGAGATGGCCGTGGCGCCTATCGCCCTGGCTCTGGCGAACCACCCCCACCTCGAGGACTTCGATCTGTCGTCGTTGCGCTTCATCATGTGGGGCGCGACTCCGGTCACCCAGCACGTGGCTGCCGTGGTCACCGAGCGCACCGGCGTGCGATGGCTCCCCGCCTACGGGGCCAGCGAGCTTCCGGTCATCGCCGTCAACCCGGTCGATAGCCCGGCGTCGTGGCGGCTCGACTCGGTCGGTCTGCCGCCCGTCGGGGTCCACCTTCGCGTGGCTGATCTCGAATCCGGGGTGGTGCTCCCGCCGGGCGGGGTCGGAGAGATCCAAGTGCGCAGTCCCTCGGTCATGGCCGGATACCTCCCTCCGGAGGCGACGCCCAGCGCATTCGCAGGGGAGTGGTACCGCACCGGGGACGTCGGTTGGCTCGAACCCGAAGGATGGGTGCATCTCACCGATCGCGCCAAGGAGATGATCAAGGTCAACGGGTTTCAGGTTGCTCCGGCGGAGATCGAGAGCGTACTGCAGGGCCACCCCGCGGTGATCGACTGTGCCGTGTTCGGGCTGGAGGACGAGCGAGCCGGCGAGGTCCCTGTGGCCGTCGTGCAACTCGATCCGGGCCAACCGCTCGCCGAGGGCGAACTCGAGCAGCTGGTTGCCGGTTCGCTGGCCACCTACAAGCGCATCCATCACGTCGTCACCGTCGAGTCGATCCCGCGGCTTCCCTCGGGCAAGGTGCTGCGCCGCACACTCCGTGATGAGTGGACACCAGTGCTCATGAGAACGCGGGCGGACAACTGATGAGCGATCGACGATGCGGACGGGGCCGAGAAGCACGAGGCGGCCATCGCCGCCAAACTCGACCGCCACCTCCCACCTTCCAAGGAGGTTCAGCGATGACGGCGACGCGGCTGACGGGGTGTGCTCTTCTCCCCGAGAGCGAAGGACGTTCGCTGGTGGGAACAGGTGCGTTTGCCCGGCCACAGGTAGGATCCGCCCGATGACCAAGAACGATTCCACGGCTGCAGCTGTTCCGCACAGGACCGGGTCCGGTGCGAGTCGCCGCGAGTTGGCGGTCGCACGGTCGCTCGACCCGGCGCGAGTGCGCGCCGAAAATCGCCTGCAACGCTTTCTCGATGCCGCCATCGAGCTGATGAAGGAGGGGGGACCGGGCAAGGATTTCACCGTGCAAGAGGTCGTCGAGCGTTCGGGGCAGTCGCTTCGGCTGTTCTACCAGTACTTCGGGGGAAAGCACGAACTGCTCCTGGCCCTGTTCGAGGAGTCCGTCCGCTCCACCACGGAGTTCCTCAGGGAGCAGATCGCGGGAGAACAAGGTGAGCTCGAACGGCTCCATCGGTTCGTGCTGGAGTACTACCGTCTCTGCCGCGCCCGACCGCACCCCGATCCCGTGGAGTGGACCCCGACTGGCCCGATGATGGTCGACTTCGCGCAACAGCTCCTCACGAGTTATCCGACCGAGGCGGCTCAGGCGTTCGCCCCTCTCGCCGCGCTGTTCAGAGAAGTCCTCGACGACGCTGCGGGCGCCGGAGCCATCCGGCCCGGATTGCGGCACAGCACGGTGGCGGGCATGGCACTCGAGGCCATCATGTTCAATGCGTTCTCTGCGACGATCGCCGGCACATCCCGGCGGGCGGACGAGATCGATCCCGCTGAGGAGCTCTGGGACCTTATTCTCCATGGGGTCGGGGTCACGCCGCCGGCTCCCCGGAGAACCCGCCCTACACCCAAGAGCAGTCGCCGGTAGCTCGACCGAGTCGCTGCGTCACAGTAGCGGCAGGGCCGGCAGCTCGGAGGTCATGATCACCTCGGTGCCGAGTGCCCGGGTGAGCGAAATGGTGCTTCCCAGCAGCGCGTCGAGTACGAATGACCGCCGGATATAGCGGTGCAGCGGGTGCTCCGTCGTGAAGCCGATCCCGGCCAAGACTTGCTGGCAATGGCGAGCGGTGGTGCGCGCTTGGCGCCCGGCCACTGACTTGGCCATGGCCGCGGTCTTCGGCAATCGGTCGAGCCAGGCCGCTTCGAGCATGGCATCGGCCATCTCGATGCCCACGAGCGTCTCGGCCAGGCGGTGCCGGACGGCCTGAAAGGAGCCGATCGTTCGCCCGAACTGGATCCTACTCCGCGCATGCGCGCAGGCCAGTTCGAGCATGGCCCGCGAGGTCCCGACCAGTTCGTGGGCAACGGCCAGCCGCCCGAGGGCCACGGCGGAGGCCCAGTCGCCGGCGAGAGTCTCGACGTTACGGTCCGCCAACACGCTCGTCCCCCTGGCGTCGTACCACATCAGGTCCGGGTCCATGCCGTCCACCAACTGCAGTGCCAGCGACTCCGTGGGCACGCTGACCGCAACGGTGCGCGCACCTACGGTCGTCACGATCAGGGCGGACCCTTCATGGGCGAGCGAGGCGTTCGCAATCCCCTGGACCGCGAGGTCCCCACCGTCGACCGTGCCCGGTGGATCCCACCGGCCGATGGGAGGTAGCACGATCCCGTTCCCCCGGTTGGTCGCCATGCCCAGGGCATGGGCAAAGACGTAGCCCAAGGCACACGATGTGGCGTTGGCGGCACCTTGGAGCTCGCACAACAGTGAGATGGCGGTGCGCGGATCGGCCGCCAGCGCGTCGTGCCATCCCAGGTCGTCAAGGGCCATGTCGAGCGCCGCACCCGTGTGCTGTGCCGTCGCGTTCGTGAGCGTTCGCTCGAACTGGCGGTACTCCTCGCCATCCATCACTGTCCGTTCCCGAGATCGAGGAGGCGGCGGGCGACGATGTTCCGCTGGATCTCGGCGCTCCCGCCATAGATCGACGCGGCCCGGGAGTAGAGGTACTCGCTGCGCCACCGTTGGCTCTCCGGGTCGTCGCCGCACGAAACGTCGGCCGTCAGCACATCGGCAACCAGATCGAAAATGGCCTGCTCGCTCGTGGCCAGCAGAATCTTGTCGATAGAGGTCTCCGGACCGAGAATGCCGCCGCTTGCCATACGGTGCACGGTCCGGCGGGAGCGGGACCGGAAGGCGTAGAGCAATTGAATGATTTCGCCAAGCCGAGCCGGGTCGAGCGCACCGGGGGGAGCAGCGCTGAGGAGCTCTTGGAGCCTGCGATGGAGGAAGGCGGCGCGGTGCCAGAGGGATGTGCTGCGCTCGTAGGGCAGCAGGTCCATGGCCACGGCCCAGCCGTCGCCCTCCTTTCCGAGTGTGCGGTCGAAGGGCACGATCACATCGTCGAAGAAGACTTCGCAGAACTCGTCGCTCCCGTGCATGGCGCGGATGGGGCGCACCGTGATGCCGGGAGATTCCATGTCCGCAAACAGGGCAGTGATCCCACGGTGGGCGGACTCCGGCGTTCCGGTCCGGGTGAGGAGGACGCAGCGCTGCGCATACTGGGCCAGGCTGGTCCACACCTTTTGCCCCGTGACCCGCCACCCGTGGTCGGTCCGCACCGCCCGGCAGGACAGCGAGGCGAGGTTGCTGCCCGTCCCGGGCTCGGAGAAGCCCTGGCACCAGGTCTCGTCCCCGCGCAGGAGGGCGGGGACCATGGCTGCCGCCAGCTCCGGCGCGGCGTAGTCGATCATGGTCGGCGCCAACACCTCGGTCATGGAGTAGAGCCCGGGCTCGACAAGGTCCCTGGCCGTGAGCGCCTCGCCCAGATAGGCGCGCAACAGGGGCGATCCACCGAATCCCCCGACGTGCTCAGGCCAGCCAAAGCGCATGAAGCCGGCGTCGAACGTGAGCCGCTTGACCGTGCACACATGGTCGATCTGCTCGTCGAGCGTCCCGGTTCCTTCGTAGGAGGCGGCGAGCGACCCCTCGTGGTCATTGAGCCAGGTATCGAGTGCGGCTCGGAAACTCTCTAGGTCCAAGGCTGTTCCCCCGGGTTACGGGGTGCTGGGCTGGGGACGCGTCGGGTCGTGGGCCCGTCCAGAATCGCGGGCCCCGCTCTTGCGCAGGAACGTCATGGCGCGGGTGTGCAGGCGCCATCCGTCGGGCGTACGTCGGTAGGTGTCGCTGTAGTATCCGATGCGCATCTGGTGGTTGGTCTGGTCAACGAAGCACAGCGGCTGCTCACCGGTCCCCGTATCGCCATCGAGCTCGAATGCCGGCGGTCCCACCATGAACAAGCCCTTGGGTGCTGCGGCGACCAATGCCGGGAAGTCCGAGAGCCGATAGGTGTCGCCGAAGGCGCGGTAGGTGCCGTCCTCCGTGAACACCTCAATGACGGCGTCGATATCGTCCTTGGTCATCCCGATTGCGTATTTGGCGAGCAGCTGCTCGAGCTCGACGACATCCGCGATGGGCAGGTCAGCCACGCCGGTCTCTCCTCACGCTCGTCGCACCATCTCAGGGGTGCGACGATAACGAAGTTCTCCCAAATCAGCAATTGTCCTGACACGCTACGCTGCTTCATCGCCGTCGTGCCGGCCGGTCCAGGCGGCCGCGCCGGTCGCCGCGCACCGGAGGGAGCGGTAGAGGGAACATGAGGGAAGCCCATGAGCGTCCTGNNATGCGGGAGGCTCTCGCTGCGCTCCGGCCCGCCCGTCCGCGGCACCCGTTCCCCTCTCGCGATCCCGGTCGCCCCAAGGGCCTCAATGCCCTCGGCATGCTGGCCCACCACGTGGAGCTGGCTCGTGCCTTCCACACCTTCACCGGTCACATCCTGTTCGGCTCGAGCCTCTCGCCCCGCCAACGCGAGCTGCTCATTTTGCGAGTGGCCGCCGTGCGAGGGTCGAACTACGAGTGGAGACAGCACGTCGTCCTGGCAGCCGACGCCGGCATCACATCCGAGGAGGTTCCGTGGATTGCCGAGGGGCCCGCCGCACCTGGGTGGTCGACGGCCGATCGGGCCCTGCTGGGCGCCGTCGACGAGTTGCTGGCCGACGCCAGGGTGGCGGACGCGACGTGGGACGTCCTCACCGCAACGCTCCAGGTCGAGCAGTTGATGGATGTCATCTTCACCGTCGGGGCGTACGACACCCTGGCCATGGCCTTCCGCTCCTTCGGGGTCCCGCTCGACGATGACCTGAGGTGAAAATGGTATTCTCTTATTGAGAGATCCATGATATCGTAGGCCACCGGCCCAACAGGAGGAACGAGCACATGGCGCACTTCCCGAAGCCCGCCGAGGGAAGCTGGACCGAGCACTATCCCGAGCTTGGTACGGGCCCGGTCAACTACGAGGATTCCATTTCGCCGGAGTTCTACGAGCTCGAGCGCAAGGCGATCTTCCAGAAAACGTGGCTCAACGTGGGCCGGGTGGAGGCGATCCCCCGTGCCGGAAGGTACTTCACGAAGGAGCTGCAGTGCGCGGGCACATCGGTGATCATCGTGCGGGACAAAGACGGAGAAGTGCGCGGGTTCCACAACATCTGCCGGCACCGGGGCAACAAGCTGGTATGGAACGACTATCCGCGCGAGGAGACAAGCGGGATCTGTCGCCAGTTCACCTGCAAGTACCACGGGTGGCGCTACGAACTCAACGGCACGCTGGCCTTCGTCCAGCAGGAATCGGAGTTCTTCGATCTCGACAAATCGGACTTCGGCCTTGTGCCGGTGCAGACCGAGGTTTGGGAGGGATTCATTTTCGTCAACCTCGACCCGGAGAACTCCACCTCGGTCAAGGACTACCTCGGCGGTCTCGGTGCCGGGATCGAGGGATACCCGTTCGGTGAGATGACCCAGGTCTACAAGTACCGCGCCACTGTCGGCAGCAACTGGAAGCTCTTCATCGATGCCTTTGCCGAGTTCTATCACGCACCGGTCCTGCACGCGAAGCAGGCGACGGACGATGAGTCGCGCAAGCTGCAGGGCTTCGGATTCGAGGCCCTCTCCTATGCCATCGACGGGCCGCACGGAATGGTGTCGTCGTGGGGGGGCATGGCCCCCCCCAAGGACCCGAGCATGGTCAAGCCGATCGAGCGCGCGTTGCGCAGCGGGCTGTTCGGTCCCTGGGATCGCCCGGACATCGATGGACTCGACCGCCTCCCCGAAGGCCTGAACCCGGCCCGCCATCCGGCGTGGGGCGAAGACTCCTTCGTGTTCTTCCCCAACTTCATGGTGCTGGTGTGGGCCCCGGGTTGGTACCTGACCTACCACTATTGGCCGACGTCCTATAACACGCACATCTTCGAGGGGACCCTGTACTTCGTGCCACCGAAGAACGCCACCGAACGCCTCCGACAAGAGCTGGCTGCAGTCACCTTCAAGGAGTACGGGCTCCAGGACGGGAATACCCTGGAGGCGACCCAGTCGATGATTGAGTCGCGGGCGGTCCTCCAGTTCCCCCTGAGCGATCAGGAGATCCTCTTGCGCCACCTGCATAAGACAGCCCGCAGCTATGTCGCCCAGTACGAGCAATCGCAGTCGCCGGTGCAAATCGGCGCGCCGTCCTGAGCCAGGAGATCCGATGCCCACCTCATTGCCTTCCGAGTTCGCCGACCTGGAGCCGTTCTCGGACTGGTGCCTTCGCACCGAGGCCCAACGGTACGCAAAGCGGCTGTCGAGCTCCATGGATGAGATGCAGGCGTTCTACGACGCCGCCTTCCCCCGACTCGAGGAGATCCTCACCTACCTGGACAGACTCGACCTCGGCGCGCTTCCGCCCGACGCCGAACAGTTGCTGTTGTTGTGCTACTCGTTGGTCAACATCTCCTTCCCGGTCGAAGTGTGGCGCCAAGCCCGGGTGCCCGACAGCGGCGCCGCGAGCCTCGATGCCGTCATTGAGCCTGCGGTCTGAGCTCTTTCTACGGTGCGGAGAGTGACCCGGTCGGGACCAAACGGTGGAAAGGCAGGCCGACCATGCGGATCGGCGTGATGGTCGGCCCCGAGCGGGGTCGCTACAGCACCAAGATCGAGCGCTTGTTGGCCGACGCCACGTGGGCCGAGGATGCCGGGTTGGCATCGATCTGGATCCCACAGATCCCTGACGATTTCGACGCCCTGACAGCCGCCGCGCTCATCGGCGTGCAGACGACCCGCGTCGAGATCGGCACCGCGGTGATCGACATGCGCTACGAGAACCCGCTNNCGTCGAGATCGGCACCGCGGTGGTCCCGGTGCAACCCCGCCACCCGATCGCCCTCTCCCACCAGGTGCTCTCGACCCAGGCCGCCTGCGGGGGTCGCCTGACCTTGGGTCTCGGCGTGTCGCATCACTGGGTGATCGACGAAATGCTGGGATTGCCCTACGAACGGACCGCGGCCACCATGCGGGCGTACCTCGACGTGCTCGACCAGGCCCTGGCCGGCCCGGGAATAGTCGACGTCGAGAACGACATGTNNCACGGCGGCGGCGCACGCCGCGGGCCGCCGTCCACCGCGGATTGTGGCCGGCGTGCCGATATGCCTGTGTCGTCGTGACGAGGTCGAGGTGGCCGTGAACCGGGCCAACCGGGTGCTGTCGGAGTCGGAGGTCTCCCCGAACTACCAGAAGCTGCTAAATCGCGGCAATGCCCGCACGGTCGGCGACATCCTGGCCGCGGGAACTGAGGTTTCTATCGAAAAACGGCTGCGCTTGTTCGCCGATGCGGGCGCCACCGATGTGTCACTTCGTGTCGTCCCGATCGGCGACACACGCGAAGAGAAACTGGCCTCGTCGAAGCGGACACGCGAGTACATCTCCTCCCTGGCCGGATCGATCTGACGCGCCGGGCCCGTGTCGCCGGGCCCTTCAGGAGGTGACCGGGTCTTCGTGCCGGTAGATCTGTCCGCCCTTCATGACGAAGCGGACCCCCTCTGTGACGGAGATGTCGATGAGCGGGTCGTCGGGCACGGCGATGATGTCGGCCAACAGTCCTTCCTCGAGCCGGCCGCGGTCATCGACGTCGATCAACTCGGCCGCAACGGTGGTCGCGGCGCGGATGGCCTGCAGCGGGGTCATGCCGCGGTTGACCAGGGCGATCAGTTCCTTGGCGTTGCGGCCGTGGGGGATGGCGGGTGCGTCCGTCCCGCACGCGATGCGGGCGCCGCGCCGGATGGCCTTGGAGACGGTTTCCCGGGCACGGGGGAAGACCTCGGCCGCCTTCGCCTGCAGCTCGGGAGGGGCATGGGAGACATCCATGCCGTCGGCGAGGTAGGTCGTGGCCACCAGGAACGTCTCGCGTTCGATGAACAGGTCGAGCGTCTCGTCGCTCATGAGAGACCCGTGCTCGATGCAGTCGATGCCGCACTCGACCGCGACCCGGATCGCCTCGTCACCGTGGCAGTGGGCGGCTACTTTGAGGCCGGCCCGATGGGCCTCGTCGACGATCGCCTCCAACTCCTCGGTCGAGTACTGGCGCGCGCCCGCCGGGCCGGTATGCGACATGACCCCACCCGACGCGCTGACCTTGATGACCCGGGCGCCGTACTTGATCTGGTAACGGACGGCCTTGCGGACCTCGGCCACGCCGTTGGCGATCCCCTCCTCGACGGTGAGGGGTAGGACATGGGGGGCGAAGGCCTGGAACATCGTGGGGTCGAGATGACCACCGGTGGGACTGATGGCATGTCCGGCCGGGACGATCCGCGGACCTTCGAGCCAGCCCATGTCGATGGCCTTCATGAGGGCCACGTCGAGCAGCAGACCGCCTGTCTGCACGAACAGGCCGAGATTGCGCACCGTCGTGAAGCCCGCTTGCAGCGTGCGACGGGCATTCGCCGCAGCCCGCAATGTCCGGAGCGCGGGATCCTCCTGGACCGGGATGAGCGGGCTGGAGTGGTTGGGACCGCCCATCACCAGGTTGACCTCCATGTCCATCAGGCCCGGCAGCATGGTGACATCCCCGAGGTCGATCTCCCTGGCGTCAGCCGGCACCGATGAAGGGGAGACCCCGACGATGCGGTCGCCGTCGATGAGCAGGTCGCCTGGTTCGAGCAAGGTCCCGCCTCCGACGTCGAGCATGCGGGCACTGACGAGGTGGATGGGAGGCTGCGGCGTGCGTGATCGTGCCATGTCGTCTCCTTCGGAGGTGATAGCGACGTTTACGTTCTGGTGG
This sequence comes from Acidimicrobiaceae bacterium, assembly GCA_003133545.1. Classification (GTDB taxonomy): domain Bacteria; phylum Actinomycetota; class Acidimicrobiia; order Acidimicrobiales; family RAAP-2; genus Bog-473. The sequence continues at coordinate 44,038 of PKYA01000200.1, forward strand.
TATTAGGTTTCCGCCCAGCGCAAGGTTTCCTCACCGTAGCAAAAGGGTGGGAGACGGCGAGCGGGCGAGGGGCCGCCGGGCCCACTTCGTGAGAATGTGATTCTCATCCAATGGTAGAATGACTTCTATGAGGGCGGAGCCCGTTCACTCGCCTGCCGGCAGCCCTCGGTGCTAGGTCGGGAGTCGGCCGCCCGGCGCCACGGTTACCACGCGCTCGCTGTGCGCCGCGTCTGGCGGGAAACCGAAGAGGCCCGGTCGTTCGTGCTCGAAGTACCGGGTGATCTCAAAGAGAAGTTTGCCTACCGGCCCGGGCAGTTCTGCTCATTCCGGGTACACATCGGGGAAGTCGAGCACTTCCGCTGCTACTCCATGTCGAGCGCACCTGAGCCGGACGGTGATCTGACGTTCACCGTCAAGCGTGTGCCCGGCGGCACGGTCTCCAATTGGCTCGTCGACCACGTATCCGAGGGCGATTTTCTCGAGGTCAACCCCCCCTCGGGCAACTTCTGCGCGCGCGAGGGTGGGCGCCCGATCGTGGCCTTTTGTGGCGGAAGCGGGATCACGCCGGTGATGTCCATCACGCAGAGCCTGCTGGCGACCTCGGCGCGGTCGGTACGCCTGCTCTACGCCAACCGGGACGTGGCGTCGGTCATTTTCCGTGCGCAGCTGGAGGATTTGAGCAGCCAGTGCCCGGAACGGATCCACGTGCACCACCACCTCGATGTCGAGAGCGGGTTTGTCGACGCGGCCGCTGTCGCCGCGTTTGTCGATGGCTGCACCAACGTTGATTTCTACATCTGCGGCCCCGGTCCCTTCAACGATCTGGTCGAGGCGGCGCTGGTTGGTCTCGGGGTCAGGTCGGAAGCGATCGCCGTCGAGCGCTTCGAGACCGCTGCCGATCCCCCTGCGGTCCACGCCGGGACCGATCCGGCCGACGCGCCCGATTCGATCGTGCTGATACTGCGGGGCAAGAAGCATGAACTGGCGTACCACGCCGGTGACACGGTGCTCGAGACCGCGCGCCGGGCCGATCTGGTGACTCCATCGTCCTGCCAGGCTGGCAATTGCGCCACCTGCATGGCCTTCGTGCAAGAAGGAGCAGTGACCATGCGGGTCAACGACGCCCTCACCGCGGATGAAGTGGACGAGGGCTGGGTCCTGACCTGTCAGGCGGTGCCCGCCAGTCCTTCCCTGACTGTGGAGTTCGAGTCCCTCTGACGCAGTGGACGCCTGGGACGGTCCGTGCGGTGCGGTGGCCGGTGAAAACTAGATTCTCTTGACGAGAGAACGATGTCTTCGTAGTATGTGCGCCCGGGGACGGTTCCGCGTCAACGGGGGAGCTGGCTCGGCGCGTGATCGAACGGAGAATGGATGCCCATCACTTTCAGCCAGCGGCGACGGCACAACATGTGCGAGAAGGCCCTCGCGTGAGTGCGGGCCGGATAGCTGTCGTGACCGGGGCCGGCTCGGGTATCGGGCGGGCCATCGCCACCCGACTGGCCCGCGACGGATTCGTCGCCGTCGTCTTGGATCTTGATCAGGACTCGGCCCAGGCTGTGGCTGCAGAGATCAACGATCTGGGATTGCAGGGATTTGCCTGTGGCGGCGTGGATGTGTCCGATCGGTCGCAAGTCGATGCGGCAGTACAGAAAATACGTGCCGAGCTGGGCCCGCCGCTGGTCCTCGTCAACAACGCGGGGATCGTGCGCGACAAGAGCCTTCTCAAAATGGACGAGTCGGACTACGACGCCGTCATCGCGGTGCACCAGAAGGGCACCTTCAACACGGTGCGCCACGCCGCTCCCCTCATGAAGGAGGCGGGGTACGGCCGCATCGTCAACATCACATCGTCGGCCGGGCTGCGGGGCAACTTCGGGCAGACCAACTACGGGGCGGCCAAGGCGGCCATCATGGGGATGACGTTCGTGTGGGCCCTCGAATTGGGCCGCTACGGGATCACCGTCAACGCCGTGGC
>PKYA01000128.1 GCA_003133545.1 Acidimicrobiaceae bacterium
TCGGTCCGGCAGACACCGCACACACGCACATGGACTCGTACCTGCGCCGGGCCCGGTTCGGGCACCGCCCGTTCCACGGGCACCAACGGATGGGTGGCTACTGGTCCCGGGTTGTCGACAGCCCACGCCTTCATCGTGGCGTCCGACTGTATCTGGCGCCTCCGCCGGCGGCGCGGGCGCGTCGTCCGTCAGGGTGTGACAGTGAGGTGCGCCGGCCCAAGGGCCCCGTGCACGATGCGCGTCGTGGGCGACACGAGCGGTGGCGGCGCACCGGGTGGGTTCCCGACCGGTCCGAGGTCGACCGTCTCGGGCACCACGCGCGCGGGACCGCAATGCGAGAGGACGTCGGGGACGGTCGCCCCGATCGTGATCGTCATGGACGTCGCCGAGCCGCCGCTGGCGATCCCCGCCACTGTGCCACACGGCGGCACGGTGGCCACGACCTGCAGCACAGCGCTGGTGGCGCCGCCCACCGGGCTCCACGGGATGGAGATCTCCTCGCTCGCATTGGCAAGCGAGGCTGGGTGCACCGTCTCGCAGACCGACGTACGAGCTGTGTAGGTGAGCGCGGGCGCGCCGTCACCGGCTCCGATCACGACCGCGATATAGCCGTCGGAGGGAAGTTGGGGCATCTTGGCGAGCGGCGCCGTTTCGTTCGGGCAGCCGTAGGTGGCGGTGTGCCGCGCGAACCCGACCCAGGCAAAGAGCCGCTCCACGCGGGCCACACCGCGGACACGCAGAGCGATGCTGACGAGTCCGTAGCCGAGAGATCCTGCCTGCGCGCCCTCGACGGCGGGGTTGGCCCAGATCTTGGCCGCCGCAGCGGACCGGGAGACCTTGGGTCGCTGCCCCGGGGCGGCCGGCGCCACCAGGAAGGCACCCCCGTCGAGCTCCACCGGTGCGAGGAACTCACCGGCGGCACTGACGTCCGCGCTGGCGGGCGACGCTGCCGTTGTGCGCGAGGTGGCCCTCGCATCCGGGCTGGCGACAAGCGCAGCCATCATGAGCACGGGCACAATCCAGAACACGAGGGTGGTGCGCACCCCCATCACGTTACGATGCATCGCTCTCTTTGACGCCCGGCGCGCCCGATTGGTTCGATGCCGGCGGCCGGATCAGTTCAGCGCAGCATCCTTCAAGGCGCCTTGTGGCAAGGTGCCTTCTGGCAAGGCGGCGTCTGCGGGCGCCGGTGCCGTACCGGCATCGTCGAGGGCACTGCGTTTGTCGCGCAGGCGGACGGCCACCTCGGCCCGCTCGTCACGGAAGGCCTGGATGCGGGCCAAGGTCTCGTCGAGGCGGGCGAGGAGCTGATCGTTGGCCACGATCCCCTCATTTAGCAGCGCCCGCCGACGTGAAGGCGTGTGGTGACCTGCCTTGAGCTCGGAGCCGACGCGATCGAGGACGTCGACGTCCTCGGTGCCCAGCACGGTCCTGACCTCGGCTAAGGAGAAGCCCAGGAGCTCTTGCAGGTTGCGGATCCGGTTGACCCTCGCCACGTCGGCCGGCGAGTACAGACGCTCCCCGCTGGTGCGGTAGCTACTCGGTTGGAGCAACTCGAGCTCCTCCCAGTAGCGCAGGGTCCGGGTGGTGACGCCAGTGAGTTTCGCCACCTCTCCGATGCGCCACAGGACCGGCGTGCCCTCCGTCGTCATCGTCTTGGTCGTCATCCCCCCATCCCCTCCGAACTCACCCCGGCCCCCGCAGGCGTGGGCTCCTTCGCAGGCTCCTTCCCCAACTCCTGCGCTGTGGCGAACTTCCCGTTGGCCGGCTCGAGGCTGGGGGTGATGCCGAACAACGGCGTCGTGGCGGGCGACCGCCCGCTGCGCGTCCACGAGGTGACCGCGGCGAGGAGGCTGGCCACAATGGCGAAGTCGAACGCGGCGTGCAGCCCCGACTTGAAGGGCGCCGCGATCAGCGAGGGGAAGAAGCTGCGCCCGGTCAGGGTCACCTGCTGGGCGTGGGTGAGATGGGCCAGGGCCCCCGGGCCGAGCAGTTCCTTCACCGGGTTGTAGCCGAGCAGGGCGGCGAAGAGGGTGGAGACGGGTGGCAGGCTCGCCACCCGGTGGGCGGACGCCGAGGGAACGCCGTGCGCGATCAGGCCGTGGTAGAGGCTCTGCGGAAGCGACGACGACAGGCCCACGATGATGAGCGAGAAGAAGATGCCAATGGAGAGCACCTGGGCCGAGTTGACGAAGGTGGTGCTCATCCCCGCACCGACCCCGCGGTACTCGGCCGGCAGGCTGTTCATCACCCCGGCCCGGTTGGGCGACCCGAACGAGGCCATGGTCAGCCCCATGCCGAACAGCAGAATGGCGAAGACCGGGTAGGGGAAGTCCACGGGGAGAAGCTCCATGAGGATGAACGCGACCGCCGTGCCGATCATCCCCCCGACGGCGAAGGGACGGGCACCGAAGCGATCCGAGAGGATGCCCGCGATCGGCCCGGCGATGAGGAACCCGGCGGTGAGCGGGAGCATGGCGATGCCGGCCCACAGCGGGGTACGGCTGAACGAGTACCCATGCAGCGGGAGCCAGATGCCCTGCAACCAGATGATCAGCATGAACATCAGGCCNNGCGGTGAAGGCGCGGATCTTGAACAGCTGCAGCCGGAACATCGGCTCGTCCACCTTGGTCTCGATCACGCAGAAGGCACCCAGGAGGACCACGCCGCCGATCAGGCAGATGAGGACCAGCGGGCTCGTCCACCCCATGGTGTGCCCGCCGTAGGGCTCTATCCCGTAGGTGATGCCGACCATGACGAGGATGAGCCCGAGTCCGAACGTGATGTTGCCCGGCCAGTCGATGCGCGCCGGGCGCCGCTCGCTCAACTCCCGCAGCTTGTAATAACCCATGACGGTGCCGAGCAGCCCGACCGGCACCGACACGAGGAAGATCAGCCGCCAGTTGATGGGGGCCAGCACCCCACCCAGGACGAGCCCGACGAAGGCCCCGCTGAACGCGGCAGCCTGGTTGATGCCCATCGCCATGCCCCGCTCTTCGGGCGGGAAGGCGTCGGTCAGTATGGCGGCCGAGTTGGCCATGAGCATGGCGGCGCCGACGGCCTGGAAGATCCGCATCACGATGAGGAAGAACCCGGCGGCGTGGCCCGTCATCCAGGTGACGCTCAGCACCAGGGAGAAGAAGGTGAACACGGCGAACCCGAAGTTGTAGGTGCGCACCCGCCCGTAGATGTCGCCGAGGCGACCCAGCGTCACCACCAACACGCTGGTGACGACCAGGAACCCGAGGATCATCCACAGCAAGAAGAAGCTGTTGCCCGGCTCGAGGGGGTTGATGTCGATCCCCCGGAAGATGTTCGGCAGGGAGATCAGGGTGATGGAGCCGTCGA
>PKYA01000143.1 GCA_003133545.1 Acidimicrobiaceae bacterium
ACTACTTCGGCGAACTCGGGCCCATGTTCAATCTGCCCCGGAGCGCATCGGCACGGGCCCGCACGCCAAGTCGCGTCACCGCGTGCTCCCTCCGAGCCTTCCGACGGCGCTTCCCCGACACCTCGAGTGCGTCGGCACCCGCCGGGGTCACCGACCACACCTGAGACGAGGAGCTCGCGCACAGGTGACCGGTATTCGCGCGCATGAGGGGCTCGCCGCATGCAAAAACTGCCCAGCCGAAAATGCCGGGTACAGCGATGGTGTCAGATGCGCCGCCGCGACTGAACTCGACCGGTATCGCTCTGGCTGCTCGATTGCGAGCGGTTCGGGTACTGGCCGCTTTGGCAAGAGACCATGCACCATGGCACTTACCGCGACCGACCTGAACCGCGATCGCTCGATGCTCGCCAGCACCCCACCTAGGAGTATCAAAGCGGAATGGTGCGATAAGTGACTCCAGTTGCACGAGCCGCTTCACGGATGCCGGGGCCGTCATCTCCATCCCAGACGCAGAGCGATGCTCCAAGGTTTTCGGCGGCCGCCACAGCCTCGGCACCCAAGGTCGACACTTTGTGGTCGTGAGCCAGCTCCGCCACCCGGTAGGCAATCAGGCGCATAGGCAGAATCGCGATTGATTCAGGAAGGCCCAGTAGGCGACCTCCAAGTTCCCGCCGCAGCGCTTCTGACGAACCGCCCGTGAGCCTTCCGCCTCGAGCCCCAACGACGCTCTTAGAGAGTCGGACGTAGTAGAGATTCGTGGTCGCAAGCTCGTTCGTTGCGACAATCCGCGCCAGGCGGCGCCCCTGTTCGCCGGCGAGGACGTCACGCAGAAGATGGTCGTCAAGAACGACCTGGCTCACGAGGTGGCGAGGTCTGGGTCGTCGATCAGTGATTGAACGAACACGGCATGGTCCTCACGACTGAGAAGGTCGTCCAAAAGGCGCTGTGCCTGTCCGGCAGGAACGGTCAGCACGCCGAAGCCGAGATCGATCACATCGACGGGCCCGCCGTTGTCGAGATGCCACCGATGGCGCACGGCGGCTGGTACCGACATCTGGCCAGAAGCTGAAACGAGGTACTGCTGGATCGCCTCCATAGCGACAGTTTNNCCAGAAAGACGGGGCCAATTAGAGAAGTCGGGCGATCGATGTCCTCGGGAACCTACGCCATCGCGCGAATATCGCGCGAGCAGATCCGTCTCATCCGACTCAGGATGCGCGCCACGGGCCCGGACCTCGTTATCCGCACAACCCTCAGACGGTGCCTGTCTCGATGCCCCTATCGGGACCGTATCGGGGGTCAATCACCCAGTGGTGGATTCCCGAATCGACCACTCACCTATCATCACCGGCACGTATCGCCTGGGCCACTTCGATACATGAACACGCAGGTATCGCCCCGATTGCAGCCAGGGCAGTCAGGCCGCCGGTCTGGGCCAATCGGCGCACCGTGACGAAAGCCCTGGTCTCGCCTAGTCTCTCGCCTACTGGCGGCGACAGGGGGTTCGGTGCCCACCACCGAGAACATCACGGTGCTCTTCACCGACCTGGTCGGGTCGACCGAGCTGTCTGCCTCATTGAGCCCCGAGGCGTCCGACGACGTGCGACGGAGGCACTTCTCGGCTCTCCGCAAGGCCATCGCCACCTCGGGGGGCACCGAGGTCAAGAACCTGGGCGACGGCCTTATGGTCGTCTTCCCCGTGGCCTCGGCGGCTCTCCTCTGTGCGGTGGCGATGCAGCAGGCCGTCCACGCGGACAACGCCACGGCAGAACGGTCCCTTGGGTTGCGGGTGGCATTGAGCGCCGGTGAAGCGACGAAGGAGGACGGAGACTACTTCGGCGAACCGGTCGTCGAGGCCGCTCGCCTGTGCGCCCGAGCCGAAGGCGGCCAGATCCTGGTCTCCGACCTCGTGCGGGCCAGCGCCGGGCGCCGAAGCCCCCACGTCTTTTCCTCTCTCGGCGAGCTCGAGCTCAAGGGCCTGCCCGAGCCCATCGAGACGCTCGTCGTCGGCTGGGAGCCCCTCACCGAGGAAGACACCACCTCGTCGGGCGCCATCCCCCTTCCGGCCCGCCTGGCGCACCGTCCCGGCGTGGGGGTGCTCGGCCGCGAGGAGGCGCTCGCCTCACTTTCGGCCACCGCCAAGCGGGTGGCCTCGGGCCAGGGAAGCGAGGTCGTCCTCGTGGCCGGGGAACCCGGCCAGGGCAAGACGACCCTCGTCTCTGAGATCGCCCGGCGGGCCCACGAGGACGGGACGACCGTCCTTCTCGGGCGCTGCGACGAAGAGGTCGGTGCACCCTACCGGCCCTTCCACGAAGCGCTCACCCACTACGTGGCCCACGCCGAGGAGTCATTGCTCCGAACCCACGTCGCCGCCCACGGGGGCGAGCTCGCCCGCCTGGTGCCCGCCCTCCAACAGCGCCTGGGGGATCTCCCCGCACTCCAGAGCACCGACCCCGACACCGAGCGCTACCTCCTCTATGCCGCCGCGGTGGGCCTCCTCGAACTGGCCAGCGTCCAGAGTCCCGTGCTCCTCATGGTCGACGACCTGCACTGGGTCGACAAGCCGAGCCTGCAGCTCCTGCGCCACGTGGTGGCCAACACAACGGCGGCCCGTCTGGTCATCTTGGGCACCTACCGCGACGCCGAGCTCTCGGCTTCGCACCCGCTCACCGAGGCCCTGGGCGGCCTGCTTCGAGAGCCCGGCGTCTCGTCACTCCATCTGAAGGGACTCGAAGACACCGGGGTCATCGCCTTCATGGAGGCGGCCGCCGGGCACGGGCTCGACGGGGCCGGGGTGGGACTGGCGCATGAGGTCTACCGGGAGACCGACGGCAACCCGTTCTTCGTGGCCGAGATGCTGCGCAACTTGTCCGAGTCGGGCACGATCTACCAAGACGACACCGGGCGCTGGACCGCCGACGACACCGAAGGGCAGTTGGCTCTTCCCCACAGTGTGCGGGCGGTCATCGGGTCCCGCCTGGCCCGCCTCGGCGAGGACGCCACCAAGGTGCTCTCGACGGCGTCGGTGATCGGCCGGGACTTCGACCTCGACCTTCTCGCGGCGACGACCGGTGTGGACGAGGACGAGCTCATAGACCTCCTCGAACAGGCCCAGCACGCGGCCCTGGTGGCCGAGGTCCCGGGGACTCCAGGGCGCTTCAGCTTCTCTCACGCCCTCGTCCAACACACCCTCTACGAAGACCTCGGTGGGACGAGGCGCACCCGGCTGCACAAGTCGGCAGGCGAGGCCATCGAGCGCCTCTACGGGGAACCCAGCGACGAGCGCCTGGGCGAACTGGCCCGCCACTTCCTGCTCGCTACCAGGCCCACCGATGCGGACAAGGCCATGTTCTACGCCCGGCGGGCCGGGGAGGCGGCGCTGAAGGCTCTCGCTCCCGACGNNACCTGCTGCTCGGCCTCGGCACGGCCCAGCGTCAGGCCGGCATCGCCTCGTTCCGGGAGACCCTTCTAGAAGCGGCGCGAGAGGCGCGGGAGCTCGGCGACACTGATCGTCTGGTGGCGGCGGCACTGGCCAACAGTCGCGGGTTCTTCAGTGCCATGGGGCAGGTCGACGCCGAGAAGGTCGAGGTGCTACAAGCGGCGCTCGACGCCCTGCCCGACACCGACAGCCCGGAGCGGGCGCGTCTTCTCGCCACGTTGTGCACCGAGATCATCTACGAGAGCTCGCTCGAACGCCGCCTCGCCCTGGCCGACCAGGCCAAAGCGATCGCTCGACGCCTGGGTGATCGGGCCACCTTCGTCGATGTCGTGTACTTGTGCGCCACGGCCCTCGCCGCCCCTTCGACGCTTGCCACGGAACTGGCGGACTTCGCGGAGGCATTCGCTACGGCCAGGGACCTTGACGGCAGCGTGAGCACGCTCTGGGCCGGCAACCTCGGTTTCTACCTTGCCGTTCGCGCCGGCCAATTCGAGCTTGCCAAAGAACGTCTGGCGATTTTGCGGGCGACGGCGCAGAAGCTCGGGCAGCCTTTGCACCTGTGGTCGATCAGCTACACCGACGCCTCGCTCGCTTTGCTGCACGGCGACACCGAAGAGGCGGAACAGCTGGCCGCCGCGGCGCTCGAGATGGCTACGGCGAGTGGACAACCCGATGCCTTTGCGCTCTACGGCGTGCAGCTCATGCAAACCCGGTACGAACAGGGCCGGATGGGAGAGCTCGTCTCGCTCATCGCCGACACCGCCGAGCAGAATCCATCGATGCCCGCCTTCAGGGCAGCTTTAGCGGCGGCACACCTCGATGCGGGCGACGAAGCGGCAGCCCGGGGGCTGGTGGACGAGGCTGCGGCAGATTCGTTCTCCTTGCCCGAAGACAGCGCGTGGTTCGAGGGGATCTTCTGCTACGCGAGGGTTGTGATCGAGCTGCAACTCCGTGCCCATGGTGAACGGTTGATCGAACTGCTCGTTCCGTTCCGGGACCAGGTGCCGCACAACGGCCTCATCCCGCAACCACCAGTGGCGACGTACCTGGGTGGTCTCGCCACTGTGGCTGGCCGTTACGAGGAGGCCGAGTCGTATTTCGAGCAGGCAGCCGAGCTCAATACCCGTGGCGAAATGCGGTTCGCCGAGGCCGAAACGAACATGTATTGGGGTCGAATGCTCCGTGCTCGCAACGGGCCCGGCGACACCGACCGGGCCCGGGAGCTCCTCGAGCAAGCCAGGGAGAGCGCCGCCACCCGCGGCTACGCCATGGTGGAGCGTCGGGCCAGCGCCGAGTTGTCGAAACTGTCCTGACGTCGGTGCGCTCTGACTGGACGGGTGCTTCTGGTTCCAGACCGGATCGGGTACTCGGAAGGGCCGCAACGTCGCACGCGACCGGCGCTGCTCGATCGCAGTGTCGATTCTCGATGCAGATGTCGTCGCCGAAGGTGACGCAGAGCGGGAGACCGACCCTGCCACACTGACGCGCCTCACCAAGGCCTGGGCGGACCAGGGGTGGCCCGCCGAACTGGTGAGAGCGGTGCTGGCATTACGGCCCCGTTCAACGCGCCGTCGCAGGGACCACCGCCGTGGAACGTATTTAGCATCAAACCACATTCAGTGACCGTGGTACTGGGCACCGAGCCGGGCGGATTGACTCGTTTCAGGTTCTAATCTCAGCAGTAGCGGCCCAGAGCCGGCGAACGGGGCATAATGCCCGGAGGGGAGGGCGGCCGACATTTGGGGGCACGCGAGAGTCGTCGGGCTGTGCAGCCTGTCAGGGCTGACCCAGGTACTCCGATACGAGCACCAGGTCCTTGAGAAGGGTCTGGTACTCGACGTGCGTCGAGTGCTCGGTGGTGCGCCACAGCGTGCCTTCCTCGGCGTGCATGTAGGCGCGGTACCTGGGTGCGCCAGGGATCTTCACGTTGTCGGCCACCACCACTGATCCCCGATGCAACCATCCCTTTTTCAGCAGGCTTTCGAGGTCGGGGAGGTAGGCCGCCTTGTCGTGGTCGATGAACACGAAGTCGAGGTTCCCTTCGGCAAAGCCGAGGTCGTGAGATAGGCGGTCCAGCGTCGTCCCTCCGTCCCCCAGGGACCCAACGACGGCCGTGACGCGGTCGGTGACGCCGGCGTGGTCCCAGATTCGTCGGGCGATCTCTGCGTTCGCCGAGGCAAACTCAATCGACCACAGGTGCGCACCCGGCGACATTACCCGCGCCGTGCGCAGAGCGCTGTACCCACAGTAGGTACCCAACTCCAACAGGCGGCTCGGCTGTGCGCGCGTGATCGCCGTATCGAGGATCAGGCCCTTCTCGTCGCCGACGTTCATCATGACGCTGCGCTCGTAGCAGAACTCATCCACCGCGCGGATGGCGTCACTGACGTCGCCCGGGCGCGCATGGGCGAGCACGTAGTCGGCCAGGGCGTCCTCCCGCCCGTCCCCTACCTGCCACTCGCGCATCAGGTGTCTCATACCGAACGCCATGCGCAGCGCCGACCAGCGCAAGAACGGCGCTCTCCTTCCGCCAGCCTCCAAGAGGCTCTTCATCATGGGCTCCTTCCCAGGTCCGCTGCTACCGGACAACCCAGGGCGACCGTACCAGCAGGCGGAAACACCCGGCATCATGGTGACCCGCCACGGCGTCCACCGTGATGGTGTGATCCGAGCTCTGCTAGACCCTCAGCTGCGGTTTTCGAGGCCCTGTCAGCGGTACCCCATAGCCGCCGGAGGGTGACGCTCCGGGCCAATGTACGGGGCTAGGTGCTGCATTGCATCAGTCACCCGGATCCGACACCCTTCAGGTACCGGGCCCGTAGAGAAAGGTTCGACTCACCTCGAATTTCCAGCCAGAGCGAGGTGAGCACGGCCGATCAGGGCTGCGCGACTGAGACCGAGTCCCGCCCGGCTTTCTCCTCGACGCTCACCCGCAAGG
>PKYA01000023.1 GCA_003133545.1 Acidimicrobiaceae bacterium
TTTTTCACATCTACTTTTTCAGAGGGAAGTAGCTAATGCTGCCGATACCCTTCGGAATCGGAGCAACATTCGGCGCGTTGACCCCGCCGCGAGCCGGCCGATATGAACTCTGACGACGTAGTTCTGAGCGAAGAGTTGGAACTCGAGCCAACAGCACGAGGGGTAACACTGGTCATCATTTGCCTCTCTGCATTGGCGGTGGTTCCCAGGGAGGCTTGCGCGCCTCGGCCTCGGCAATAGGTTTGAGGGCAGCAATCGCATTCGCGAGCATCGGGATCGAGTAGTGCACGCCCCAGAAGACGACAACCCCAGTCGCTGGGTCGAAGTGGCGAAGTACGTCTTTGTCTCCAATGCCCGGCCCTCCCACTATGCGCCCTGCTGGGCCGATGAGAAAGTCCGCATGGTTCTTATTTTCTGAAGTCGTATCCTTGCCGTCGTGACGTACAACGAGGGAACGGTCAACGAGCGAAACGAGGTGGTTCTCAAACGAGGAGAAGCTAAGGATGCAGTTCTCTGCTCAAATCCTGAATGTGGCAGACACGATCCTCGGGCGGCTGGGATGATCCGCAGCGGTCCGGACCGCTAAAGTGTCCTTTTCGCGTCATCGGCCGATTAGCTCCTCCGAGATTGAGGCCCTGAACAGGGGAACTGTCCGATTAAGCAGGGGCCTGCNNGTTCGAATCCGGGCGCCGCCTCTTGGGGCGACCCCGAGAGCGCCTCGGCGCATCCTCCCGAGCACAGGGGCCGGGGAAGTGGCCGACGGTCGCCTCGGGTTGGCCGGGTGCCGGCCTGGCTGCCTCAAGGCACCTTTTAGGATCTTATGGCCCCCGAAGTGGGATTTTGGTTCTAGAATAGGGACTTACGGTCCTTTCCTCCGTGTGGGAGTCCGGGTAAAATTTGGGCACGGGGGATTGGGTGCGGAGGGCATCAATGCGTTTGAGACGGCCGTCGTCGAGGCCAGACAGATGGCTGCGTCACACGGAGCATGCCGAGAGTCCCGGCGCGCTCGGCGTTCTGGACCCGGGTGCTGCGGACCGCCCGGTACCCGACGCGGCGCCGGAGCAGCGCTTCGGCAGCGTCGAAGAGATGTTCCGGGAGATCTCCATCGGTGACGAGGGCCATCCAGCGCCGGCCGGTCCCGTGGGGAGGTACGACGAGCTGTGGCAGCTCGCCCTCGCCGATCCCCTGACGGGGCTGGCCAACCGGATGCTCCTTCTCGATCGCCTGAACCGGGAACTGGCACGCCGCCGGCGGCACGGTGGCTGTGTGATGGTGTCGCACATCGATCTTCGCAATCTCAAGGACATTAATGACGAGTTGGGCTACGTCTCGGGCAATGAGGTGCTCCGCGGGGTGTCCCGGCGCTTGACGTCCATGTTGCGCAGCGAGGACACGGTCAGCCGGGTCGGTGAGAGTGAATTGGTCGCCGTCATGACGATCATCGACGAGCAGGCCGCCGAGCCCCTGGTGCAGCGACTGCGCAACGTGCTCGACAATCCGATCGCGGTCACCGGGCGGGACGTGCGCGTGTCGGCCAGCCTCGGGACCGTGACGGCCGGCACCAGCGAGTCAGCCGAAGAGGTGCTGGTGAGGGCCGGGCACGCCGCCTAGCGCCGCGCGCGCCGTTGCGTGGGCCATCCCGGCGGGCGATCAGGAACGCCCATTGTGGTCAGGGATGGAACCCTTTTTGCAACCATTTGGCAAGAATGGGGATTTTGGCCCTAGTTCATCGCAGGGCGGATCTGTAAACCTGAGGTGTGTCGATGTACAGCGAGCTGCTGAGTGATCTCTGCCTGAGCACCGACCCCGAAGATGTGCCTGCTGAGGAGCTCGTCGCCGACCTGCGCCAATGCCGTCTGCGCCTTCACCGCCGCGCCGCCATTCACCAGCACGTGGTGGCGGAGGACCTGGCGCGCGAGCTCGACCACGACCGGATCTTGCTCTCCTTGTGCGCCGCCCTCAAGATCGAGCATGACCCCGCCCGTTTCGTGAACCCGATTGCCGAGCGGGCACGACTCGAAGAGCTGCTCCGGCGCCGCGGGATCGAGATCGACCCGATCTGATGGAGTCCAATCCGATCTGATGGAGGCTCGTCGCCGGGTCTGGGCCAGGTGATCCTGGGTCAGCTCGGGACAGGAGGGGGCGTCTTGGGGCTCACTGCCCTGCGCTCGGCCAGGATCGCGGCGTAGACGCCGGCCTCGGTGCGGCGTTGCATGCCCAATTTCGACAGAAGGCTCGACACGTAGTTCTTGACCGTCTTCTCGGCGAGGAAGATCTCCTCTGCGATCTGGCGATTGGAACGACCCTGAGCGATCAGGTCCAGCACCCGGCGCTCCTGGGGCGAGAGACTCGACAGGCGCGCTTCGGTCTTCTGGCTCTTGCGCAGCCGGTCAAAGATGTCCTTGGAGAGCGTGGCATCAATGAGCGAGGCTCCCTGGCTCACCCGGCGGATGTCGCCGATGAGATCGCTGCCACCTATCTCTTTGAGTACATAGCCGGCGGCGCCCGCCATGATCGCCGAGAAGAGCGCTTCGTCGTCGGCGTAGGACGTCAGCATCAGGCAGGCGATGTCGGGGTACAGAGATCTGATCTCGCGGCACACCTCGATGCCGCTGCCATCGGGCAAGCGCACGTCGAGGATGGCCACATCGGGCTGCAGGGTGGCGATCTCCTCCAACCCCTGTTGGGCCGTCGAGCCTTGGCCGACCACGTCCATGTCCTCTTCGCACTCCAGCAGCGTCTGCAGGCCTGTCCTGACCAACTCGTGGTCATCGAGGACATAGATCCGAATCGGCATCTCCACAATCTTGCCACGGCGCAGGCCATCGGTTACCACCATTGGCAATTCCGGGCGCAACGGAGGTCTCTTTTCGACAATCCTCCCGGCCAGTACCCTTAAAGGCGGTGCCACCCCTCGAGAAGATCGATGATCCGGTGAAACTCCGGCGGCTCGTGGAGGCGATGCTGCTCATGGAAGGCACGCTGAGCCTTCCGGCCGTGTTGCGCCATGTGGTGACGGAAGCATGCTCACTCGTCGACGCCCGCTACGGCGCGCTCGGGGTCTTGAGCGAGAACGGCACGACGCTCGACCAGTTCATCACGGTGGGCCTCGAACCGGAAGAGGAATTCGCCATCGGGCCCCGCCCCACCGGGCGTGGCGTCCTCGGTGCGCTGATCATTGAGGCAAAGCCGCTCCGGCTGGCCGATCTCTCGAAGAGCCCGGACAGCTATGGATTCCCGCCCGGGCACCCGGCGATGATGTCGTTCCTCGGAGTGCCCGTGCGAGTGCGCGGTGAGGTATACGGGAATCTCTATTTGACGGACAAGAACGATGCGCCGGGATTCTCCGAGGAGGATGAGGCCACCGCCGTGACCCTGGCCATGGCGGCCGGCATCGCCATCGAGAATGCCCGGCTCCACGGCGTGGCCCGGGACCACACCTTGACCGAGGATCGGGATCGGATCGCGCGCGACCTGCACGACACGGTGATCCAACGGCTCTTCGCCGTAGGGCTCTCACTACAGGGGACGGCGCGCCTGGTGGACCGGCCCGAGGTGGCCAGCCGGATCGGCGACGCCATCAACAAGCTCGATGAGACCATTCGTCATCTGCGTACGGCGATCTTCAACCTGGAGATGACCATCAACCAGGACGGCTTCCGGCGCATGGTGTTCGATCTCCTGCACGAGATGACCCCCGTCATCGGCGTCGTGCCCCATGTGACGTTCACCGGCCTGGTCGACAGCGCGGTGACCGGATCGATCGCTGACCACGCGTTGGCCACGCTGCGCGAGGCGCTCACCAATGTGGGCCGGCACGCTGCCGCCACCCACGTCGCCGTCACCGTCGCCGCCGGTGAGGACCTGCGACTCGTCGTGGTCGATGACGGGACGGGAATGGGCGAATCCGGGCCGGCCGGCCGCGGACTCAAGAACATGCGCACCCGGGCCGAGCGCCTGGGTGGGAGCCTGGAGCTCGGAACGTCGCGCGAGGGGGGCACCCGCTTGATATGGAGGATCCCCCTCCATTACGGAGAGGACGAAGCGAGAACCCTCTGACCAGGTGGCGCCGTCATTGCGGCGGAATTGAAACAGCGGCTCGGTTTCCCGAGCCGCTGTTTCAATGGAGACCCCCCCTGCACCCACGCCCGAAGGCTCGAAGCATTTGGCGGCCAGTGCCGCCGTCGGCCTAGGCCGTCCGGCGGCGACGGCTGAATCGCACCAGCACGGTGCCGGCACCCAGGGCACCCACGCTGATCACGACCAGCTCGCTTATGTCTGCACCGGTGAATGCCAAGCCGCTGGGTGTCGACGTCGATGGGCTTACGGTCGCCACAGTCGCCGCGGCCGTCCCGTCACCGCTGGTGACCGGCAGGCCGGTGCTCGGAGAGCTGCAGGCGACATAGCACGTCGACGGTGCCGTCGCGCCGGCCGTGGTCGAAACCATGGTGGCGACGGGAAGCGACAAGAGGGCGCCCATGCCGACCCCGATGGCCATCTTCCTTGCCTTGCCCTGCAGTCCCTTGCGCACCTTCATCATCTTATGTCCCCTCGGTTGGTACTGGGCTCTCGGTGCACCCTAGTCTCGGACTTTCGCCGGATTGGTCATCCTCGAGCTACTCCGCTGCAGAAAAATCTCGTCTCCCGAAAGTGGCTCGGCTGTCCTGCCCGGGGCCACTTCTCTGCCGGTCAACACGCCCCATTATCGGTGCATGCTGGGACTCGATCTAGGGTAAAAGGTCCTAATCGTGCCCTTGATCTGGTCTTAAGGTCGAAAGGCCCTAGGTGCGCACCAGTGACAGAGCGCACCCGTGACGTTGACGATGCGCACCGGTTGACAATGCGNNTTGGACGGTGCTCACCAATTGATGGTGCGCGCCGTCGCGTCGGTGAACGTCGTGCCGTCCACGTCCCACGACGCCGATGGGATGCGGGCGCTGGGCACCAAGGTCAAAACGCCGTGCGCCTGGGGGAGGGTGAACCGGAAGGTGACCTGTTGTGACGCCCCGGGTAGCACGTCGACGTTCACTCCCGCCAACAACGTGGGACCTTCCTGGCCGTCGACGACGGCTGATTCACCCGCACCGAGGGCCAGGTTCCGCGTGTCGTCAGGGAGATTCACCGTGACGATGCCGACGTACTCCCCGTAGCGGGTGCCGAGACCGGGGTACGGGCCGGCGATGAAGGGTGACTGCCCAGGAGGAGTGTGGTTCGCCACTGTGATGGTGAGGGTCGCCGCGGTCTGCGCTCCGTGCGACACCAGGTGGAGGTTGGTCCCGACCGATAGGTACTGGTCGAGCTTGTTTCCCCCTCGATTGATGACGTCGGCCATGAGGGAATCGGCGGTCAGCTGGCCCGACACCCCCGTTGAGCGCCAGATGGCCTCGGTGGCCGGATCGTCCGACCACAACATGAGATGGCGTCCCTCCGTCGCTGCGGAGAGGGCGTCGACCATGGCGTGCAGAGCCAGCGGCTGTGTTTCCAGCGCGTGCAGGACCGCGGCGGCCAACGAGCCCAGCTGGTCGACGCGGCTGGCTTGGGGAGAGCCCGTGGTGTAGTCCTCGCCGGCGTACTGGTCGTGGAGGAGCAGTTGATCGACGCCGCTGGCAGCAACAACCGTGCCATTCGCTGTGGTCACGGGGCCGGTCACTGCCAGGAGCTCTTTCAGCCCGGTCACGTCGAGGGCCATGACGCCGTCGACCGACTGGCCCGTGGCGGCCTTCCACATCCGTGTCGCCAATGGCGCATTGACGTCGAACTGGGGCGTGAGCCCCAAATTGCGCCAGTCCACCCCAGGCAGCAGCCAGCCCCACCGGGCCTCGAGGTCGCCGCCCACCGGGACCTCACCCGGCGACAGGGTGAGCGTGGAGGTCTGCATCAGGTCCGAGAGGTGGAGCTCGCCGTCGCCAGTGGTGACGATTCCGGCTTCCTCGAACGCGCCGGATCCCGAGCGCATCTCGGCGTTGTTGCCGGTCAACAGTAGGTACTGCTGTGGTCCCTCCAATATGGTGGCCGCCGCGGTCGCCGCGGCGGAGGTCCGGGCCAGGGTGGTCTGCACCTGGACGAGGTCGCTCGAGAACTTGGCCCGTTGCCGAGCCAGCGGGCCGATCAGGGCGTTAGCCGGGCCCAGGTTGACCCGGCTCAACGAGGCATGGGTGCTCGAGGCCAGCTGGGCCAGGCGCCTGAGCGTCGTTATACGGTCCGGGCCTGCAGTGTGGGGCAGCTTGAGCAATGCCTTTGTGCGTCCGACGGTGGCCACCCCCGTCCGGGAGACCTGCCCGGCCGCCACGGCCAGGTCCTGCACCGAGCGCAGCTGGCGTCCCAGGACCGGGAGGACGTCGACCGGCCAGAGCAACGGAGAGGACAGCAGGCTGTGCGCCGCGGCGAAGCTTGCCTCGGCCGACCGCAGCGGAGCCAGCGGCTCCCCCGAGAGCAGGCCGTCGGCCGAAAGGGTGTTCCGTGCGTCCTGCACCAAGTTGGCGCCTTGGTGCACGTGGCGGGCAGCCAGCAGGACGTCCACCGCCGATGCCGCCACCCAGAGGACGAACACCGCGATCACCGCGGCCACGATGACACGACGTCGTCGCCGGGAACGCCGGCGCCGGCGCGGCGCGCGGCCACCGGACGGCTCCTCGCCGGGCGGGGGCGGTTCGGCTCCGGATGCCACGTCGTCGGGCGTGACGCCGTCATCACCCTTTCCGGCGTCACTCACCAGGCGAGGGTAACCGCCCCCGAATGCCGGCTGGTGGCAAGCGACCGCTGGTCAGCACGGTGTCGGCCGGGGATGCCGGGGGGACCGCCTCTTTGTCAGAGCGACGTGGTAAGCCTTCGGTACCGTCAGTCGGGGGTCGGACGGTCGGGGCCGGACAGTCGTTGTGGAGCGGCTGAACCGGGCGGCCGCCGGACGGTCGAGTGGAGGAGGGTTCGTGGGGTTGGCAAGCCCACTGTTGGTGCGGAAGCGAGGGAGGAATATCCGGAGTCGGAGCCGGTGGACATCGTCCGGCTGAACCCTGGCTTGGGATCGCGTTGCAGAGCGGTTTGTTTTCGGGCGCAGTTTTGCGGGCCCGCGCGGGTCTTGATCGGGAATGGGACTTTCGACCCTAGTGACAGGTCAGCGAATGGGACTTTCGGCCCCAAGATTTCTGAGATCATCTCCGCAATGATGTTGGTTGGGAGTGCGAGTGGTCCTCTGGATCACGGACACAGGAGACGTCGTACGGCAAAGCAATCGGATTGTGTGTAGGTGATGCACCGCTCCGCTCGAGGTCGGGGGTCCTCGGGGCGGGGAATGCGAGTGGGTCGCCCGGCGCCCGCTCCTTTCCTGCTGTCGACAGAGGGAGTTTCATTGTGCAGGTCCCGCGTCACATGGTCTTAGGTGGAAAGGCTCACAAGCCGCAATCGCGGCCCATGGGTCTCCGGGGAACACTAGGGAGTAGGTAGCGATGTCAATCGGGGCTGTTGCTCTTGATAATGATTACTCGCCCTGGCTGCCAAGCGGGGCGCCCACGCAGGTAGCGGCCGAGACGGGGGCCATCGCGGCCCGTCTGCGGCACACGGCTTCGAGAGGTGCGGTAGTGGCCGGCGGCGACCTGCTTGCCATCATCGTCACGCTGGCCGTGTTCGTGCCCAATCTGTTCCAGTGGTGGGTCCCGGCCTTCGTGCTGATGGCCCTAGGGCTGTCGGCCTTCCGGGGCAACTACAGGACCCGCATCACCATGAGCGTGGCCCGGGACACGAGCGCCGTCGTCACCTGTGTCGCCGTACCGCTGGTGACCCTCGCCGTCGTCGCCCGCCTCGGCAGCCAGGAGGTGAGTGTCCTCGAAGTCGGGTTCGCCGCCTGCATCGCCATCCTGCTTGGCCGGTCGATCTCCTACGCCTTCGTCCGCCGTGTCCGGAGGCGGGGGGCCTTCGGCGAGCGCACGCTCATCGTGGGGGCAGGTCAGGTCGCCGTCCATTTCGCCGCGACGTTGGACGAGCACCCCGAGTACGGCCTGCGGCCGGTCGGGTTCCTCGACGACTGCGACGAGGAGGAACTCTCTCACCCTTTGCTCGGCCGGGTCGAGGATCTCGACAGCGTCCTGCGGGAGCACACCATCGACCGGGTCGTCCTCGCCTTCGGCGTCAGCCGGGAGACGGCTCTCGTCGACGTGCTCCGCGCCTGCGACAACGCTGTCGTCGACATCCATGTGCTGCCCCGCTTCTTCGAGCTGGGGTTCGGCGCGGCGGGCCACGATGTCGATGTCGTCTGGGGCTACCCCCTACTGCGCCTGCGCCGGGACGCTATGCGGCTCTCTCCGCGGATCGCCAAGCGGCTGTTCGATGTCTGCGTGGCGGGCCTCATGTTGGTCCTGCTGTCCCCGCTGTACGCCGCGCTGGCCCTGGCCGTGAAGATCACGAGCCGCGGTCCCGTCTACTTCCGACAGACCCGGGTGGGAAAGCGCGGCAAGGTCGTCGAGGTGTTGAAGTTCCGCTCCATGTGGGTCAACACCGATTCGGACACACAATGGGACGTCACCGCCGACGAGCGGGTGACGTCAATCGGGAGCATCATGCGCAAGACCTCCCTCGACGAGCTGCCGCAGCTGTGGAACGTCGTGCGGGGGGACATGTCACTGGTGGGCCCCCGTCCGGAGCGGCCGTTCTTCGTGGAGCAGTTCAAGCAGGAGGTGCCGCACTACCAGGATCGCCATCGCGTACCGGTGGGTCTGACCGGGCTGGCCCAGGTCAACGGGCTGCGCGGCGATACTTCCATTGACGAGAGGGCCTGGTTCGACAACCACTACATCGATAACTGGTCGATGGGGCACGACCTGGTCATCCTGGCCCGGACAGCGGGGGCTGTCATCAAACAAGCCCGGAACTGAACATCGCAAAGCTCGGGAGTGCTGCCGGGCCGTTAACCGGCTGGGTGCCGTCAGGGAGCACGGCAGCACGAATCCCGGCGGGACTCGAGCGCACACGGGGGAGCAGTACCAGGGGGGACTGCTCCCCCGTGTGCGTCGGGTCCTGCGAGCGTCCGTCGAGATCGTCGTGAACGTTCGCTGATCTCTCCAATTTCGTGCGTGTCCGCCCGGAGTTGGGGCGAAGTTGTGCTCCTGTTGCATGCGGTCACAAAGGGGTCGAGCAGTACGCTCAAGGGGTGTCCGAAGCCCCTCCCCCTGGTCCCATGCCGGAACGGGACCCCGTGCTGAAGGTGCTGCTCGTGGACGCGTCCGAGCGAGGAGGCATCGCCACCTATACGGCGCGGCTTCGGCAGGCCCTGCAGGAAGAAGGCGCTGAGGTCGTCCTGGCCGCTCCGTCCGGGCTGGGCGACGAGGACGCAGTGCTCTTCCTTCGTCGATGGGGCCCGGACATCGACCAACTGGGTCGTCTCGCCCTGTACCGGCTCCGGTTGGCCGAGCTCGGCCCCGCCGCGCTGAGCGTGTTGCGCGCGGTGCGCCGAGCCCGCCCCGACGTCGTCCACGTGCAAACCAACGTGGTCTCCGGGATCGATCACCTGCTCCTGCGGCTCATCGGCCGGCGGGTTCCCGTGGTGATCACCGCACACGACCCGGTCCCTTCTTTCGGGGGCGAGAAGGAGATCGCCGAACAGGCCCGTCGCTGGCGCGCCGCTGACGCGGTCATCATCCACGGCGAAGAGCCCCGCCGGATAGTGGAGTCCCGCGCCGGAGGGACCCCGGTCCATGTGGTCCCTGTCGACCTGCAGCTCGGAGGCCCGGCCGTGCCGCGCCTCGAGGCCCGCCAGCGTTTGGGGCTGCTCGATTGCCCGATCGCACTCCTCCTCGGCCAGATGCGTCCGTACAAGGGCATCGGGCTGCTCGCCGAGGCATGGCCGAAGGTGGCCGCGGCCCTCCCCGGCGCCCGGCTCCTCCTCGTCGGCGAGCCCTACGAGGGGGTGGAGCTCGACGAGATCGAGCACCAGCCCGGGGTGACGGTGCGCCGCGGCTTCCTCCCTGAGGAGGAGTTGGACTGGTGGGCCGCTGCCGCTGACGTGCTCGTCCTTCCCTACCACCACGGTGCCCACTCCGGCGTCCTGCACCGGGGACTGGCGGCAGGGACTCCGGTGCTGGCTTCACCGCCCTTGTCCGAGGAGGTCCTGCGGACCGGCGCCGGTCGCGTGGTGCCCCTCGACGCCGCGCAGTGGTCCGAGAGCCTGATCGACGCGCTGGGCGAGCATCCCTTGCCGCGCCCCCGGGCGCCGCGCGGGCGCCAGAGCGCGGAGGGGAACCTGGCGGTGTACCGCCGGGTGTTGGCGGCCCGTGGTAGCGCGAAACCGCACCGGCCCCCGCGGCAGCGCGGCCGGCGCCGGGTCGGCGCGCCGGTCCGGGTGACGTACTACGTCGAAGGGGACACCTTCGGCGGTGTGGAGCGGCACCTCCTGCACGTACTCGACGAGCTCGATCGCGCGCGGTTCGCTCCCATGGTGCTCGGGGTCATGGCCGACGAGACGAGCGATGCCATCAAAGCCCGGAACGTCCCCGTGGTCCGCCTCGACCGGGTCACCTCCAAGTTCGACGCGCGTGGATGGCTGCGGATGGCCGGCGCGGTACGCCGGGCCCGCCCCGACGTGTTCCACGCCATGCTCTCGCAGTCCTACGGTGCGCAGTATTCGCTCCTGGCCGCCATTGCACGGTGTACGCCGGCGGTCGTGATCACCGCCCATCTGCCCACGCACTCGGACAGCCGCCTGCAAATGGTCTTGCGCCGGCTGCTGTTGCGGGGCGTCGACGTGCAGGTCCTCCCCTCGGAGTGGACCCGATCGGAGCTACGCCGGATGGGGCAGCTGCACCCGGTGACCGAAGTGGTGGCCAACGGCATCGCCCTCCCGCCGCTGTTGACCCGCGAGGAGGCCCGGGCTGCACTGGGGATCGACGCCGATGCCACGGTGATCGGGGGGTCCATGCGCCTCGTGCCGGAGAAGCGCCCGGACCTGGTGATCGCCGCCGCGCGTGCGGTACCGGGCGCAGTCGTTGTCATCCTCGGCACCGGCCCCGAAGAGGAACGTCTCCATGCAATGGCTCAGGGCCTGGATCTCCGGTTGCCCGGATTCCGCCCGGAGGCCGTCAGCTTGCTCCCAGCCTTGGACGTGTTCGTGCATCCCGCGCCCGACGACAACCAGCCCTTGGCCGTGCTGGAGGCGATGGGCGCCGGCGTGCCTGTACTGGTAGCCGACACGGGCGGCGCCGCCCTCATCGTCGACGACGGGCAGACCGGCTTGCAGGCCCCGGCGACTACCGAGGGGATGGCCGCCGCGGCCCAGCGGATGATGGCCGATGGCGGGCTGCGGGAGAGACTGGGCGCGGCCGGGCGCCAGGAAGTCCTCGACAAGTTCACGGCGGCGACCATGACGCACCGGCTCGAAGATCTCTACGATCGGTTGCTGGATGCCCGTCCGGCGTCGGGGACGGGGGAGAGGTAAGGCGTGCCCCGTCGCACTTTCGTCATGGTGGGAGGCCTTTCGGCGGCGGCGTGCGCAGGGCACGTGCTGTACCCGGCCTGGCTGGCCTGGGCCTGCCGCCGGGTGGAGAGCCCCGCGGCCCCGCCGCCCGACCCGGTCCCGTGGCCGGCCGTCACGGTCGTGGTTCCTGCCTTCCGCGAGGCCGGCGTCATCGTCGCCAAGGTGGAGGACCTGCAAGCCAACGGCTACCTCGGGCCCCTCGAGGTGCTGGTCGTCGCCGACGGCGATCCCGACACGGCCGCGGCGGCCGAGAAAGCCGGTGCCCGGGTGCTGGCGCGCCCCGAGCGCCAAGGCAAGTCCCAGGCGTTGAACCAGGGCTTCGCCGAGTCGCACTCGCCCATTGTGGTGATCAGCGATGCCAACAACCGGTTGGCCCCCGGCGCCCTCGGCGCCCTCGTGCGCCACTTCGACGACGAGTCGGTGGGCGCCGTGGCNNTGGCAGGTGCCAAGGTCGAGGAGGACGACGGCGGTGAGAGCATCTACTGGCGCTTCGAGTCCTGGCTCAAGCAGCGGGAGGCGGACTTGGGGACCACTATCGGGGTGGTGGGCGAACTTACGGCATTCCGGGCGGAGGCGTGGGAGCCCATTCCACCGGACGTGGCCATCGACGACCTCTGGGCCGCGCTCGACCTGTGCGAGCGAGGGTGGAGGATCGACTACGAGCCCGAGGCTAAGGCGGTCGACCCACCAGCCCTCTCCCATTCCGAGCAATGGGAGCGTCGCACCCGCAGTGTGGCCAACGCCCTTTACGTGTTCGTCCGCCGCCGGCACCAGCTCGGCCCATCGGGGGGACTGGTGGCAGCCGAGATATGGGGCCACCGCCTCGGCCGCTACACCGTGAGCCCGCTTGCCCATGTGCTGCTGCTGGGTATGGCGGCCCGCCGTTTGCGCACCAGCCGGCTCGCCCGCCTGTTCCTTCTCGGGCATGTGATCGGGACGTGGGGCCTGCTGCGCCCGCCCCCCCCGGGGCGTTGGTGGCGTGGAACGGTGGTCCTGGGCGGCCAGGTTCTGTTCCTCCAAGCGGTGGCGCTGGGCGGCCTGGTCCGTTACCTCCGCGGAGACCGGCGCACGACGTGGACCACGGTGGAGCGTTGAGCGACGCCACCGCTCCGGGCGTCGACCGGCTGCGTGTCCTCGTGGTCACGTCGTCGCGACAGGTCTGGGGAGCCGAGCGCAGCGTCATGGCGACGGCCGGCCCGCTGGCCGAGCTCGGCATCGACCTGTCCCTCGGCTCACCCCCCGGCGGGGACCTGGAGGCGGCCTGGCGCGGCCTCGGACTGACCCATGTGCCCCTGGACCTTCCGCCGCACGCCGGCATACGGGCTGCCGTCGGCGATGGCCTAGCCGGCGAGGAGGACGGCGGGCGGCCTCCTCCGGGTGCCATAGCCCGCGAACTGCTCACGACGGCCCGGTCGGCCCGCCTGGTGGCGCGGGCGGCGCGCCACGCGGACGTCGTGCAATCCGAGGCCCTGTGGGGACATCTCGACTGCGCGTTGGGGGGGCGACTGGCCCACCGGCCCGTCGTCATAGAGCTGCAGGATCTGGTGCGACCGGGCCTTGGCCGGCGCCTCCTCTCCGCCGCGGCGCGGCTGTCCGCCGCGACGGTTGCCATCAGCACGGCGGTGGCCGGCGTGATCGGCAACGGGAACGTCCCCGGTGTCCGGGTCGTGCTCGACGCCGTCGATCTGGACGAATTCTCGCCCGGCCCGGCCGATCCGTCCATCCGCCGGATGCTCAGCGACGAACCCGACGAGTTGCTCGTCGGCATTTTAGGAAGGGTCGACCCCATGAAGGGGGTGGACGTGCTCGTGCGGGCAATGGCGCTCCTCGGCGGCCCGGCCGCCAAGGCCCGGCTCGTGGTGGTGGGCTCCCCGGGCCTGGATCCCGGAGGCTACGAGCGCGAGGTGCGGGCGGAGGCCGATCGGCTCTTGGGCGTGCGGGCCCGGTTCGTCGGGCGGATGGACGACGTCCGAGGGGTCCTGCGCTCCCTCGATGTGCTGGTCAACGCCTCGGCGGCCGAGCCTTTCGGCCTGACGGTGCTGGAGGCCCAGGCCAGCGGGGTGCCGGTGGTGGCGCCGCGTTCAGGGGGGATCCCCGACTTCGTGGAGGACGACGACAACGGCCTTCTCGTCCCGCCGGGGGATGCGGCGGCCCTGGCGGAGGCACTGGAACGGTTGTTGGGGAATGCCGATCTCCGGGCGCGCCTCGGGCGGCGCGGCCGCCAGACGGCCGTCGCCGAGCATGGGTTGGCCCATCGCGCCGCGGTGCTGGCCGGGATCTACCGGGCGGCTGCCCGGAGGGAGCCGGTGCCATGCGTGCCGTGATGATCGCCAAGTTCCTGCCGCTTCCCGCCGATTCTGGGGGCCGGCAGCGTTCCCTGGCCATCGCCCGCCGCCTCGCCGGCCAGGGCGAGCTGGTGCTGTGCGCGTACGACGACGGCAGCGGTGATGCCGAGGGGCTCCGGGCCATGGGGATCGACGTCCGCAGTGTGCCCTGGCGTCCCTCGCCCATGGCGGTGGCCCGGGGTGCGGCCGCGACCCGCAGCATCACGGCGGCGCGCTTTTGGAGCACCGCCTTGGTCGCTCTCGTCCGCCGGGCGGTCACCGAAGCGCCGGTCGACCTGCTCCAGGTGGAGTACCTCCAGATGGCGCCCGTGGCGGTCGGGCTGTGGGCGCGGCGCCGCGTGCTCGATCTGCACAACGTGGAATCAGAGCTCGTCGCCAGCTACGGCCGGGCGCGCTCGGGGCCGGCTGCGCTCCCGTACCGCCTGGAGGCGGCGGCGTTGCGGGCCTTGGAGCGCAGGGTGATCCGGACCTTCGACACCGTGGTTGTCGTCAGCGAGCGGGAGCGGGATCGCCTCCCGGCCGGCGCCGGCTCGGTGCTCGTCTGCCAGAACGGGCAGGACCTGCCGGTGCTGCTGCCCCCCGCCACGGCGCCCGTCGTTGCCTTCGTGGCCACCCTCGGGTGGGCTCCCAACGTGGAGGCCGCCCTGTGGCTGGGACGGGAGATCTGGCCCGAGGTGGCGCGGCGGGTACCCGAGGCCCGGCTGCTCCTGGTCGGCCGGGACCCGGCGCCCGAAGTCCGCGCCCTGGCCGGCCCCCGCGTGGAGGTCACCGGCACGGTGCCCGACGTCGCGCCCTACCTGACGCAGGCCCAGGTCCTGGTGGCGCCGCTTTTGGCCGGTGGGGGGACCCGGCTCAAGATCATGGAGGCCCTCGGCGCCGGCCGGCCGGTGGTGGCGACCTCCATCGGCTGTGACGGCCTGGAGGACCTGGTGGGCAGGGGCGTCGTGGTGGCCGACACCGCCGGGGCCATGGTGGAGGAGATCACGGCGTTGCTCCACGATCCGGGCATGGCCGCCCGCCTCGGGAAACTGGGTCACGACGCCGTCTTGGACGACCACACGTGGGATGCCGCCCTGGCCCCGCTCCTCGCCGCGGTGGCGTCGTGAAGACCTCCGTCCTGTTGCTCGCGGCCGTGGTGGTCGCGATCCCCTGCATCTGGGGGTTCGCCCGGTGGGAGCGCAAGGGACACGCCCTCCGGGCGGTGGTGTTGCTCCTCGTGCTCGAGATCGCCGAGGCGTGCCTCTACGAGAACCAAGACCTGGTGCCGCGCGGCCTGTTCCACCCCGGCAGCGGCTCGTCCCAGTTCCGGCTGCCCGAGATCGTCATCACGCTGGCGCTCCTGGGCCGGCTGGTGGCCAAGAAGCTGCCCAAGCGCATCGGCTACCCCGCCCTGCTGTGGACCGCCTTCGGGGTCTGGCTGGCCATCGAGGCGGTGGAGGGCTACATGAGGGGCAACGTCCACTCGCAGATCCCCTACGAAGCGAAGGCCATCATCTACGTCGGCGGCGGCTATGCCCTGGCCGCCGGAGTCCCGGCGCGCCGCTACGTCGAAGCCGAAGTCTTCGAACGGCTGGCCCGGTGGTTCGGTCCCCTGGCGTTGTTGCTCGACGTGATGACCGCCGGCCACAAGGCCTACTCGCTGCACCTGCCATTGCTGCCCTTGACCTCCTTCGGGATCATGGGCACTGACGCCGCCACCATGCTGGCGGCGGTAGGGGTCGTCGCCCTTATGCTCGAGATGGGCAAGCCGCGCCGCAACGTCTGGACCATCGTCTGCACCGTGCCCATGCTCATCAGTGTCGTGCTGGCCAGCCAGCGCGCCGCGCTGGTCGGTCTCGGCGCCTCCCTTGGCCTGGTTCTCATCATCACCCTGGGGCCCACCATCCGCCATCGCCTGACGGTGCACTCGGCGGAGGCGGGGCTGGCCCTGCTCGCCGTGTGCGCCATCTTCCTGGCGGTCGTTCTGGCGCCGGCCGTCTTGCACGACCGCCCGCCGAAGATCCCGTTCACCTCGACCGTCAGCTCGACGCTCAACGGCGAAGGCAAGGCGGAGTCCGCGCAGGATCGCCTCAACGAATTGAACGCGGCCGAGCACATGATTCCCCAACACTGGATCCTCGGATCGGGGCTCGGGATCGAGTACAGCTACTGGGCCCCCGGGCCCAATGTCGACTTCGTCAGCGCGCTGACCGAGGACATCTACCTCGACCTGTGGCTCCGCACGGGTCTGATCGGACTGGGGCTGTTCGTCTTGGCCGTCCTAGTCACCTTCGGCGAGGGTTTTCGGACCTGGCGCCGTGACCCTGACCGCATGATCGCCATCTTCGCGATCGCGCTCGTGGCTGTTGTGCTGGGATTCTTGGTGAAGGGCGGGTTCGAGTCGATCTTCGAGAAGTACCGGCTCGCCACCATGTTGGGGGTGCTGCTCGGTATGCTGCGGAGCACCGCCACCTCGGGGGAGAGCACGTTTCCCCTCATTCCGGTCCTCGACGAGGCCGGACGGAAAACGGACGAGAGGGTCTGACATATGGACTGGCGACAGGTAGGGCGGGCAATCCGGGGCAACATGCTCGTGGCGCTCGCGGCCTTCCTCTTCTGTGTCGTCGTCGGCGGCGCGGCGGCCTACCTGCCGGCCAAGAAGTACCAGGCCGGCACCATCCTGCTGGCCGAGCCTCTCGGTGGATTCGGGGGGGCGGGCGGAGCGGTGGTCGCGATCCAGTACCTCCTGCCCCAGCTGGCGCTCGAGGCAACGGACAATGCTGTGCTGAACAAGGTGTATCAGCAGGTTCCCGCCAAGTACGCCCACATTGCCGTGACGATGACCGGTACCGCCGACCCGTCCACGGGGACGATCGTGATCAATGGCAACAGCACCAATCCTTCCGCCGCCGCAAAGTGGGTCAACGCCGACGCCAAAATTCTGACCAGCTTAAACAAGCACAACGGGATTTACACCCTGGACGAACCGAGTCTCGCGATCGTGCCCGTCACGCCCTCCAACCCCCGTAAGCCCTTGCTGTTCGGTGCCCTCGCCTTTGGCATCATCGCGGCCATCTTCGCCGCCGTGATCGCGGACGCGGTGCGCCGCCGCATGAGCCAGGTGGAGGAGACCCGGGCGGCTGTCGGCCTGCCGGTGCTGGCCGAGGTACCGCGCATGGGCCGCAACGCCCTGCGTCCCACCCAGGTGTTCGACGCGAACGCAGAGCCGCTGCTCCTCGAGTCCTTCCAGGAGTTGCGCAGCAACCTCCTGCTCGCCTTGCCGTCAGATCGTCCGGCCTCCATCGCCGTGACCTCAGGCGACCCGGGCGAGGGCAAGTCCTCGGTGACCGCTGATCTGGCGTGGGCGCTTGCCTCGGAGAGGCGCCCGGTCACGGCGGTGGACTGCGACCTACGCAAACCGACGTTGCACCTGCTCTTCGGCTCAGCCATCGGCCCGGGCGTCGGCGCCCGGCGCACGCTCGAACTCGACCAGCTGGTGTGCGCCACCCGCAACCCGCACCTGAACTTCATTCCGGCGGGGATTCCCGACCGGCACCCGGTGGACATCGTCTCGGCCTACGTGCCGGCTCTCCTCAGCGAGATCCGCGACGAAGGGCGGCACGCCATCGTCGACTGCCCGCCGCTCAACGGGGTGGCCGAGACTCTCCTGCTCGTCTCCATCGTCGATGTGGTGGTGCTCGTGGTCGACGCCCGCCGCTTCGATCCCGCGCACGTGCAACAGTCCCAGGCGCGCTTGCAGGAGGCTGGGGCCACCGTCATCGGCGTGGTCCTCAACCGGGTCCGCCTGGGGGCGAAGAGGCGCAGGGCGCACTACGACTACGGCGTGCCGCCGATACCCATGGATCCACCGGATCTCGGGCCGAGCAAGAGCGTCCACTCCGGCTCCGACGGCGCCAACGGTAAGGCGCTCCGGCCGACGGGGCCACCATCCTCTCTCCGCCCATCCGGTTAGTCCGGCACGTCGACGCATGGCGCGGTCACTGGCGCGCTTGGAGGGTGTCCTTGCTCACGCGGCGGGCCGGCAGGGAGGTGGCGCGCCGGGTCATCACGGCCTGACCGATGCGGGGGAACGCCGCCGCCGCCAGCGCCCCGGCGCGCTGGTACCACTGCGCATCGGGATGCCGGGCCGCCGCCACCAACGAGGCCCGAGCCTTACGGCGATCGCCGACCCGGACAGCCTCTTTGCCTTCGCCGACGAGAAGCTGGAACTGTTGGAACCGCAGGGACCGCCGTGCCTTCTCGGCGACGGGGCCATCTGTCGCGGCGAGGCGCTCCAAGATGGCGATACGGCCCCTGACCAGCTTGAGGCGGTTGGACGTGGTGCTTCCCTGCCGCAGCCGGTAGATGCCACACGGCTCAGCCACATGCCCGGCGCGGAACCCGGCCTGGAGGGCGCGCAACCACAGATCCCAATCCTCGATGGCGTCGGGCGTCGGATCGTAGCCTCCGACGGTGTCCACCACCTCACGGCGGTAGGTGGACAGTGGCACGATGTAGTTCATCTCGGCGAGATGCTCGAGCTGGTCGTCTTCGAACCATCGCAATGGATAGCCGTCGGCATAGTAGCGGCGGCTGGTGATCTGCTCTTCGACGGCGAGGACGACCTCGGGGGAGACGATGGCCACAGTGGGGTCGGCCTCCAGGCGACCCACGACGAGCTCGACGTAACAAGGAAGCCACATATCGTCGCCGTCGAGTACGGAGAAGAGGGGAGCCGACGCGACCTCGATCGCCAGATTTCTCGCCCGGCCGATGCCGACCCCCAGGGTGCGGATGATGGTGACGGGGAGATCCGTTGCAGACCGCAGGATCTCCGAGGTGCCGTCGGAGGAGCCGTCGTCGACCGCCACGATCTCGAAGTCCGTGCGGGTCTGGCTCCGCAGCGAGTCCAGAGCGCTCGGGAGCCAGCGCTCTACATCTCGCACGGCCATCAGCACACTGACGGCGGGGTCGGGCATCGGCCAAGCTTTTCACACCAGAATCGTCTCGCCGTCGTCCGTGGCCCGCTCGAATGATCCGTTGGAGCCGCGGCCCTGGCGTAAGCTCGACCGACCGACGGGCGACACGAGCGCACCAGACTCTCAACTTGCGAGAGTGCAGCAATCTTTCTGACAAGTAGGGGTGAATGTCCTCCAGCCAACCCGAGAACTACGCCCGTAACGTCCTGTCCACCTATCTCAACGCCACTGTCCTTGGTTTGGTGGCCTTTTTGGTCACTCCCTTGTTGACCCATCACCTCGGGGTGGTCCGCTTCGGCGTGTGGGCGCTCATCGGCTCTCTCATCCCGTACTTCGAACTGCTGGAGTTGGGTTTCGCCAACTCCACCGTCACCTACGTGGCCCGTCATCGAGAGAGCGGCGAGGACGACATGATCCAGCGCACGCTGAACACGTCGTTCTTCGTGCTCATGCTCCCCGGCCTTGTCGCAGCCGGCATGTCGGTGGTCGTCGCCATCTTCTTGCCCGACATCGTCCATTCCATCCCCCACGACCTCGTGGGCCAGGCCAGGATTCTCCTCTTGCTCTTGGCCTTCGACATGGCCGTGTCGATTCCCATGGACACCTTCGGCGGCGCCCTGATCGCCCTCCAGCGTTACGACCTCTTGAACGCCAGCCTGGTCATCGTCACCGTGCTGCAGGCCGTCGCCTGGGTCATCGTGCTCGAGTTGCACGGCGGCCTTATCGCGCTCGGCGTGGTGACGGTGTCGATCGGCCTCTGCGGCCAGTTGGGCCGGTTCTTCATCGTGCGCCATATCGTTCCCCGCCTGTCGGTCTCGCTACGGGCCTTCGACCGCAGCATCCTGCGATCGTTCTTCGGTCTATCCGGTTGGTTCTCCCTCAGTGAGATCTCCAGCGCGGTCATCGGCGGGGTGGACGTGATCATCGTGGGGATCGTCGTCGGGGTCCGAGGTGCGGCCCTCTACGCCGTGGGCCAGCGCATCGCCAGTCTCCCCGGCCAGGCCAGCAGCCCACCGTCGGCCGTGGTCTTCCCCTATGCCGGCCAGCTGGCCGGAAGGGGCGACCGGCAGGGTATGCGCAACGTCAACGAGAGTGTGACCCGCCAGGTCATGGCGCTGGCCGTGCCCGCCTCCCTCGCCGTAATGCTGCTCGCCGTGCCCGCCATCCGGGCCTGGGTGGGGGCGTCCTTCCACGAATCGGCAGAAGTGGCGATCTTCCTGTCGGCCGCGGTGATCGTGCAGGCGCTGGCGCTCACCCCCCGTGCGGTCATCGCCGGCTCCGGGCAGCCCAAGTTACCGACCGTGGTCACGGTGGTCGAGGCGGTGGTGCGTATCGGGCTGGGGATATTGCTCTGCCATGCCTTCGGCGTGATCGGCGAGGCCGAAACGGCGCTCATCTGCGCGGTGGCATTGGAGGGTTTCGTCCTCCTCCCTCTCCTCTACCGCAAGCTCGAGATGCCACTGCTGGCGCTGGTGTTCCGGCTGGTGCGTGCGCACGCCGTTCCGGTGGTCGTCGCGGGTGTCATCGGCTGGTCACTGGCCCACTGGCCGGTGGACACCTTCGTCGATGATCACGGCCGGGCCGCTGGCATCGCCATCGTTGTGGCGGCCGGTTTCGCCGTGATCATCCCTTACTACGCGATCTTGTTCTTTACGGGGACGGACAAGAACGAGCGGCAGCGGCTCGTGGCCTGGGCCCGAGCCCGCCTCCCGGGTTCGAGGAGCTGACCGGAGTCCTTGACCGGGTGCCTAGGGGCGGAACACCCGGTGGTGGACACAGCCGGCCAGGCGGCCGGCCTGCAGCGCCGCATCGCTGACCCATGCCCCGCGGGTCTCCGCGCGGAGGACGTCGGGTACGTGCTTTACCAGCCGGAGCCAGGCCCTGACCGCGTCGGCGAGCGAACGTCCCGGCCAATGGCCCCGGAACTTGCCGTGCAATTGCACGGCGGCCCAGCCGTACCCGTAGTGCTGGCGCGCCAGCGCACGGAGCGTCGACCGGTGACGCCGGTGGACGACCGCCTCGGGAGCGAACCCCTGTCGGAACCCGGCCAGGATTGCCTTCCGACAGATGTCTTGGTCGTCGCCGCCTTTGGGGTAGTCCTCGCTCCACCCCCCGATGGCCTCGAACACGGCGCGCCGCAGGCCGAAGTTGGAGCCGATGCAGTACGACGGGGACTCCCCTTCGCCCCAGTGTTCCCCGTCGGGGACCGGTGCCCCCCAGTAAGAGCGCGGCGGCGGATTGAGCAGAGCCGTCTCCACCGCTCCGCCGACCAGGTCATAGCGGCCCAGCGCCTCGACCATGGCGGCCAGCCATCCATCGCCCATGGTGTCGTCGGCGTCACAGAACAGAAGGAGGTCACCGGTGGCCTGGCGTGCCCCGGCGTTGCGCGCGGAGCCGGCTCCCGGCGTCGCCGAGGCGTCCACGACCTCGAGGGTGGCGTTGCGGTCGACGAATCGATCGGTCCAGGCGCGCACGCGCGCCACGCTGTCGTCGTGCGACCCGTTGTCCGCCGCGATGATCTCCCACGGTCCGCCGTAGGACTGCGTAACGAGGGAGGCCAGTTGCGCATCGATAGTGGTGCCGGCGTTGTAGACCGGGATGATGATGCTGACCGAGGGGAGTCCCACCTGATCGGGTGGGACTCGCCCGGTCGCGCCGCGCTGCAGCTGGGTTTTGGCTGAGTTGTGGATGGCCGCTCCTCCTTGACGATGGGAGAAAGTATGGACGAGGTCCGCTAGCCTGCGGGACGACCACCACCCCTTCTCAATTCCGGCCGAAGTAGGAGGCGCCCGACTAGTGAGGATCCTGCTGAACGCGCAAGACCTCTCGTCGAGCGGCGGCCTCCAGATGAGCCGGTTTCAAGTGAGCCGGCAATTGGCGCAGCGTGGGCATGTGATCGACCTCCTCCATGTCGACGACGGCGATCTGGCCGTCGACTACCGGTCGTTCTGCCATTCCGTGCACCGCGTCCCGACGTTCGACTTCACGCGCAGTAGCGCCGCGCGTGATCTCGTGCGGCTCGCTCCCAGTGTGCGGAGGGGAAGACGATGCCGTCCCGATGTGGTCTACGTCAACCGCTTCTCGGAGATCGCGTTCGGGATCCTCACCGGATGGGCCTCCCGTGCGCCCGTGGTCTGCCATCTCCGCTATGTCTCCACGCACGGATCGACCCGACTCATGGGAAGCAAGGTGCGGCGGTTCATTGCCGTATCGCAGGCGCAGAAGGCGGACTGGGTTGGGGCTGGATTGGAGCCCGAGTGGGTCGAGGTCGTCTACAACGGCATCGACCCGGCGCTCTACCCCCCGGGTGGCACCGAGGAGCGGCGGCGGGCCCGGGAGAAGCTGGGCCTGCCTCCGGACGCGTTCATCGCGCTCTACTGCGGGCGGATGAGCCCGGAGAAAGGGGTGGAGGTCCTCCTCGAGGCATGGCAGAAGATGGCGATCGATCCCGCCGAGGGGCGCCTGGTGCTGCTGGGGGATCCGGTCGTTCCGAGTGTCGAGGACTACCTGGCGCGCTACGAGCGGCGCATTCACGAGATGGCTCCTCCCGGCTGCGAGTGGCGACCCATGCAAAGGGATGTGGTCACCTTCATGCATGCGGCCGACGTGGTCGTGCTGCCCTCGCACAGCGAGTCCTTCGGGCGCGTCGTGCTGGAGGCGCACGCCACCGGTCGTCCGGTTGTCGCCTCCAGGGTCGGTGGCAATCCGGAGGGACTCAGCGGAGCGTTCGAGCGGTTCCTGTTCCCCGACGGTGACGGCGCCGCATTGGCCGACTTGCTGAGTTCGCTCGTCGGATGGCAGGAGCGTGAGCCCACGCTGTCCGATGAGTGCATTGCGCATGTCACGACCGAGTTCACGCTGCAGCGGACGGTCGACGGTGTGGAGCGCATACTGGCGGAGGCGGCGGGTGGTCGCTGAGCGCCGGCGAGGCGTCGCCGTCGGTACTCACGCCGCGGCCAACCTCATTCGTCCCCAGCTGCGGAAGCTCGATCCGCGGGTTGAACGACGTCTGCGGCGCTACGCCGATCGCGTCCGCGAGCCGGTGCACTGGGGCACGCTGCGGCGGTCCGACCCCTTCGACGACGACGGAGGGTGGGGGCGCGGCGTGCCGGTCGACCGCCTCTTGACGGAGCGCTTCATCGGCCGCCACGCGACGGATCTCCGCGGCGACGTCCTCGAATCGGGGCAGGGCGCGCTGGCCGAACGCTTTGGAGGCACGCGGGTGCGTCGGATTGAGGTCCTCGGCAGCACTCCCAACCCGAAGTCGACGTTCATCGCCGACCTTTGCGAACCGGGGGCTCTGGGTGATCGCCAGTTCGACTGTTGCCTGATGGGGGAGGACTCGGGCGGATGGACGGCCCCCCGCGTGGCGTTGGCGGCACTCTGGCGGTCGTTGGCGCCCGGTGGCGTGCTCCTGGTGGCCACGCCGGTCCTCGGTCGGCTCCGGCCCGGCGAGCCCCAGGGTCCGGGCCGTTGGTGCGCCACGCCGGCCCACCTGGCGAGCCACGTCGACGAGGCGTGTCCCGCCGGGGAAGTGTCAGTGGGGAGCCTGGGCGGCCTCGTGACGGCGCTGGCCGCCCTTCTCGGACTGGCCGGCGACGAGGTGCGCCCGGGCGACCTGGCCGCCGACGACCCCCGCTACCCGGTTGTGGCCGGGGCCCGGGTGCGAAAGGTCCCATGAGCCCGCTCCGGCACGGCAAGACGGTCATCTTGATGTACCACCGTGTGGTCGATGACCCGTTCGACCCCTACTTCCTCGCCGTTGCGCCCGGTCATTTTGCCGAACACATCTCGCGCCTGCGCCGCTTCGCCGAGCCGGTTCCGCTGGCCGAGGTGCTGCAACGGGCCCCTGGGCCTCGGGTGGCGGTCACCTTGGACGACGGCTACGCGGACAACGCTTCCGCCGCGCTGCCGGTACTCGAAGAAGCGCAGGTTCCGGCGACCGTGTTCGTCGTCTCGGACCTCATCGGTCACCAAGAGGGCTTTTGGAACTACCGCCTCGAGCGCATGTTCCGTGACGCCCGTCCGCGCGCGCGCCACGTGGAGGTCTCGATCGGGCCGGACCGCTTGGTCCTCGATCTGGGGAGTGCGGCTGCCCGCAGGCGAGCCTTGCTGGCGGTGCATTACCGGCTGCGGCGACTTCCGCCGGATGTCGTCGAGCCGGCCGTCGAGCGACTCGCCATCGCGCTCGGCGAGGAGCGGCCGCAGGGCCGGCCGATGATGACGGTCGAGGATCTCACCCGCTTGGCCGACAGCCCGCTGATCACCATCGGCGCACACACTCGGCGGCATCCGTGGCTGGCCGCGCTCTCCGCCGGGGAGCAGTACGAAGAGATCGCCGGTGGCCGGCGGATTCTCGCTGAGCTGACGGGAGAGCCCGTCGACCAGTTCGCCTACCCGTTTGGCGCTGTGGACGCGTTCGACGGCACGTCGGTGCGCGCCGTGCGCCGCGCCGGGTTCTCGCTGGCCTGTGCGGCCTACGGAGACCCCATCGTCGCGGGCACGAGCCGATTCCGGCTCCCGCGCCGCGCCGTGCTGGACTGGGGCGCCGAAGAGTTCGAGCGCCAGCTGGAGGCTTGGTTCGCGCAATGAGCGGCGGGGTAGCGATGAGCGAGGAGAAATGGTGAGTGGCGGACAGGCGATTCGTGGCGGAGAGCCGGCCTCCAGGGTCGTGGTGCTCGGTCAGGGCTATGTAGGCCTTCCCATCGCCTTGCGGGCGGTCGAGGCCGGTTTCGATGTGGTGGGCTTCGACGTCGACCTCGGACGCATCGACCAGCTGCAGTCCGGGAGATCGTACGTGGGGGACGTCTCCGACGCAGCGTTGAGCGAGGCGCTCGGGAGTGGGCGTTACCGCCCTAGCGCAAAGGGCACCGACTGCGCGGGGTTCGACGTGGCTGTGATCACCGTGCCCACCCCGCTCCTCGAAGGAGCGCCCGATCTCTCCTACATTGAAGACGCGGCGCGACAGCTGGGCCCACTTGTGCGTCGGGGAGCGACGGTCGTGCTCGAGTCGACGACCTATCCCGGTACGACCGAAGAGCTCCTGGCCCCGATCCTCCAAGCCGGCTCTGGGCTGGTTCCCGGCCGCGACTTCCACCTCGGGTACAGCCCCGAGCGCATCGATCCGGGCAACGTGACGTGGACCTTCCGCAACACCCCCAAGGTCGTGTCGGGGATTGATGCCGCCTCCCTCCTCGCCGTGGAGGCCTTCTACGGTGCCCTGGTCGATCACACCGTCCGCGTCTCGGGCCCGCGCGTCGCCGAGATGGTCAAACTGCTCGAGAACACCTTCCGGCATGTCAACATCGCACTGGTCAACGAGTTGGCCATGTTCGCATCGGATCTCGGCGTGGACGTCTGGGAGGCGATTGAGGCCGCGTCGACGAAGCCATTCGGGTTCATGACGTTCACGCCCGGTCCGGGCGTCGGGGGTCATTGCCTTCCCGTCGACCCCTCGTACCTGTCATGGAAGGTCAAGCAGTCCCTCGGCACCCCCTTCCGCTTCGTCGAGTTGGCCAACGACGTCAACGACCATATGCCCGACTATGTGGGGCGCCGGATTACCGACGCCCTCAACCGCGATCGCAAGGCAGTGAACGGGTCGCGGGTCCTGGTCCTCGGCCTGACGTACAAGCGCAACTCGGGCGACGTGCGCGAGTCTCCCGGACCGGTCCTCTGTGACCGGCTCAGCGCTCAGGGCGCCGAGGTCCGTTTCGTCGACCCCCACCTGGCCCCGGGGCAGTCGCCGGCCGGTGCGGTGCCGGTCCACCTCAGCGAAGAGGAGTTGCGCATGGCGGACATCGTCGTCGTCGTCACCGACCACGATGCCTTCGACTGGGAACTGGTGGCCGCGCAGGCCGGGCGGATCATCGACACCCGGCACCGCCTGCCCGACGCGCCGAACGTCGAGTACCTCTAGCGACTACGCCTGTGTGAGCTACGTGCTCGCCCGGGCGAGTGGATGCCTGAGCTTGCGCACCGACCCGTGGCCGATGTCCCGCGCAAATGTTCTGGGTGCGAAGCGGACATACCACTGGAAGAGGGTCCTGGCTTGCGCGCGGTCTCCCGAATGGAGTGCGCGAAAGGCGCGGCGCCGCGCCTCCGTCGTCCAGTAGTTCTTGACGCCGATCCGGTTGTCGTGCAGGAGACGGGCAGCCTTGTGATCGCCGCGGTTCTTGGCGGCGACCTCGTGGAGTCGCAGCATGCGGTCGACGGCCTCCGCGTTGAGGACGATGTCGTCGCTCAGGTTCGACCCGTGGCGGCGATAGAACATTGTCACGGCATCCACGAAGACGAACGGTCCTTCCATGGCCAGCTTGTAGATCACGTCGAGGTCATCCGCCGGCTCGAGGAGGGCCTCGAATCCGCCCACACGTGCGATGTGATCCCGTCGCACCAAGAGGCTGCCCATGGAAGGTCGGACGCCCCCACTAAGGACGATCTCGAGTGTCGTGGGACCCGCGTGGGTCTCGCTGATGGTCCTCCCCTCCCGGTCGATCATCCGGATCTGCCCGAACGAGGCGGAAGCGCTCGGATCAGTCGCGATGGCCTCGACGAGATTGGCGAGGTGGTCCGCTCGCCACGTGTCGTCGTGGTCGAGAAAGGCGATCAGTGAGCCATGCGATTCCGCCAGCCCGTGATTGCGGGATCGGGCCACGCCGGCGTGCGCATGCTGCACGATCCGCGTCGAAGGACCGTCACCGACCATTTGGCGCAGGAGGTCCTTGTCGTCCCAGCCATCGTCCACCACGACCAGCTCCCACGACGGCCAGGTCTGTGCCCGGACGGACGCCAGCGTGTCGGCGAAGTACGGATTCTGCCGATGCGTGGTCAACACGACGCTGACCAGGGGCATCGCCGCTTGTGGAGTGGGCCTGACCATGCCCCAGCCTATTCCCGGTTTCACCCAGGTTGCGGGCGGGGTTGCAGCATGATCAGGAGCGCTGCAGCGAATGCCCGGAGGCGCCCGGCCGTCGCGCCTGGTGGGAGAGGCCGTCCTTCCCTGTGGGCGGGATTACGGAGCGCTCAGCGCACGCCCTGTTGGGGTCGTCCGAGTGCCCGGTGCAGGAGGGAGCGGTCCATGTCGGCGATGCCGGCGGCGTAGGACGCGTCGAGCGAGAGGACCCGGAGCAGGTAGCCCCGACCGACGAGCCGGGTCGTCACGGCGGTGGCGAAGGCCGAGAGTTCCGAGACCATCATGAGCAGGCGCGGCGAGTGCAACCTGGTGCGGTCGAGGATCTGCATGGAGCGGCTCGGATAGTCGGACGGAAAGTAATGCTCGGTGATCTCGGGGTGGATGTCGATGAACCGCACCGTGTTGCGGCCCGTTTCGCGCCGTCGCAGCCGCTCCAGCCGTTCGTTGAGGGCCGTGTAGTGCCAACAGACGGCGTCGGCGTCGAACTTCACGATGGTGCCGGCTTCGAGCAGCCTGAGGGCCAATTCGAAATCCTCGAGGCCATAGCCGACGAACCTCTCGTCGAAGCCCCCGATCGATCGGAGGAGGTTCGTCGAGAGGCTGGCATTGGCCACGGCAATCAGGTCGAACCGCTCGATCCGGTCGCCCTCGGCGCGCAGAGCATTGTGCTCATTCCAAAAGTCACGTGCCGCCTTGTAGAGCTCGATGCCGGGCGCAACATTGCAGGGTCCGAGCAGCATCACCTCGTCCCGCACCTCATGGGCCCGGCGATGGCGCTCGATCGTCCCCGGAAGGGGGAGGAGGTCGTCATCGAGGAACCAGATGAGTTCTCCGGTCGCCGCACGCAGTCCGGCGTTTCGTGCCGCAGACAGCCCGGCGTTCTCCTGCCAGATCGTCGAGAGGGGAAGCGTGCCCTGCAGGTCGGCCAAAGCCTCCGCCGAGCCATCGGTGGAACCGTCGAGCACGACGACGATGTCCACGCCCTCCCAGCTGGCGGGGGAGTGGTCGGCGAGATCCTGGAGGCCCCGCACCAAGCGGGTCACGTCGTCCTTGCGCTCGTAGGAAGCGATGGCAATCGTCAGGCTGCGCATGGCTGGCCCGTCGGCGGGCCCGGGGTCGTGCGCCGCAGGATCCCCCCTGCTCACGAAAGAGTGACGAGCTCGAAGCCCTGGGCCTGCACCTGGTCGATGATGGCCGGCAGCGCTGCGACCGTCGCCCCCCGGTTTGCGGTCGACGGGTCGATGGGCAGTTCGATGGCGTCGTGGAGCAGGACCACATCGCCGGACTGGAGTTGCCCCACGCCCTGCAGCACGCTTTCGGAGGTGGCGCCGGGTGCCCAGTCCTCTGGATCGACGTTCCACAGCCAGGTGCGGAACCCGAACGCGCGCAGTCCTGCCGCCTGCTCCAGGTTCATCCAACCCTTGGGCGGTCGGAACAGTCGGACCGGTTGGCCGGTGATGGCCTCGAGCATCCTGCGCCCTCGCCTGAATTCGGCGATGGCCGCCGGCAGGCTCAGTTCCCACAAATCGGGGTGACTCGCGGTGTGCGAGCCCAGCGCGTGCCCTTCGGCCACGATCCGCCGCACGATGTCGGGGTTCTCTTCGGCTCGCTTCCCCACCACGAAGAACGTTGCACGTATTCCTCGCGCCGACAGGATGTCGAGAACGGCGGGGGTGAAAGTGACGTCCGGGCCGTCGTCGAAGGTGAGGGCGACGGCAGGGTCCCGAGGCGCCAGGGAGCGGCTGACGGCCGCGACGCGAGGCGCGTAACGGTTCATCCGATACCGAACCCTTCCTGCCAATGTCCTCATGTGCCCGTCCGCAGCCACCCGTCACCCCTCTTCGTTCCAATGTCGCCGACAGTGCGGGACACCAAGACGCCCACCAATAGGTTACTCAGCGGTGGTCCCGGCCGTGGTCGGACGACGGCCGGGACCACCGGGCGGATGTAATGACCGGTCGCTGCGCCGGGTGGATGACCTGTTGGAGCAATGTGGTCCCGAAGGCACCCTGGAAGGCCGCCAGGGCGCGGGGAAAGGACCTGTCGCCGAGCTTGTGGCTCCCATCGGGGGCGTTCACGTCGAAGTAGATCGAAAAGGCGGCGTCGTGCGCGGTCAACCACTCCGCCATCTGCACGACGAAGGAGGGCTGATCGCCCAGACCTGCGCAGCCGCCCGTCGTGCCGCTGTCGATGCCCCACTCGGGAATGGCGAGTGCCTTGTGATGGGCTGCGGCGAATCCGCTGACCCAATCGAGGCCTGCTGTGTCGGTGAGGAGAGTGCTCCATGCGCCCTGCGGTGTGGGGACGGTCGCACATGATTCGTCATAGACGTCGTCGCCGATGAAGTCCACGTAGCCGTTGCCGGGATAGGCGGACGTGAAGTCATAGGCCGCCCCGCTCCCGTTGGAGAGGTTCCAGACGAATCGGAAGTTGTGCGAGACGGTGCGCATGGTGCGCACGATCTGCCGGAAGTACGCGGCATACTCGGTGGCTTCGATGGGATTGCGGACCGACCAGGCGTACCAGTTCCCGTTGAACTCCCAACCCAGGCGCAGGACGGCGTTGCCCTCGCCGTGTGCGACCAGATTACGAGCGAGAGTCCGGTAGAAGATGTCGTAGGAACCGCGCGCTCCCGTTGCCAAAGTGCCGACGGCCTTGCCGTCTGCCGCCGTAGGGATCATGGGCACACCGAGAACGAGTTGATAACTGGTGCCCTGCCACGCGTTGAGCAACCACCCGATCCTGGATTCCTGCGATATGCCAGCCCAACCTTGCCCGGATGGGAGGAAATCCTCGGCGAGGCCGGGGAGTGTGCCGGTGCCCGAAGCAACCTCGCCCAACCAGGTCGGCTCTGCCGCGCCCACATAGAAACCCAGCGGCACCGTGGAGGCGGGCGCCGGAGGAGGGATGAGATGCACAGGGACGACGAAGACTGCACCGCACAGGAGAAGCCGCCACCGCGCACAGGCGGATCGGACTGCGGTGACGAGTACTCGCATCACGTGCGCTGGTACCGACAAGGGCAGCAAACCTTTCCTAACTGCCGACCCGGGGGAGCCCTTTTTCTCGAGGCGGAGCGGCAACCATCTACATCGTGCAGTCCTGTACCAATTCATGGCTTCATGAGCGCGAGTCTGTCACTCTCCCGTCATCATGATGCGCGCGCCGATGCATCGTTGGCGACGAGCGGAAATCAGCCAAAAAGCCGAGGCCGGCGCGGCGTTCTCGCCGGTCTGACGGACACCGCGCGCAGCAACAAAACCGCAAATCACAAAGGGGGTTCGGCGCGCCCGCAACCTAGGAGCTGAACCGGGTTGCGCAGCGGTTGCCAGTTGGTTGGACTGACGCGCGGAACGTGTGGTCGCCTTGACTTGGGCAGCCAAAACGGTCAGTGTCTGGTGCACAGGAAACGAAAAGGCAAACCTCTCGCGAGAGGGGGACGCAAAGCCACGGGACTCTCTGAGTTAGCCGAGCCGCCGAAAATAGCCTCTTTTGTAGCTATTCCCAGCGGCTCTCTTCTCGGAGGGGGTTGAGGGGAAAAATGAAGCTACTGCAAGACGTTCGGTCGGAGCCTGCGCGGACACGGAAGCAACT
Source organism: Acidimicrobiaceae bacterium (assembly GCA_003133545.1). Lineage (GTDB taxonomy): Bacteria > Actinomycetota > Acidimicrobiia > Acidimicrobiales > RAAP-2 > Bog-473. The sequence continues at coordinate 30,271 of PKYA01000023.1, forward strand.
CGCTGTCCTTGCAGCCGCCTCGGGTGTGCTCGCAGCAACGATCAGTTTCGGTGCGGTCGCATCAGCGGCGGGTACCCACGCACACGGCTGGGGACACGGGCGTCGACACGTGACCGTGACCCACGCACGGCGACGGGTGGAAACGATGTCCCACCCTTCGACGTCCCACCCTCTCACGATGGCAACCATGGCGCCGGCATCACCGCGGTCCAAGTCCACCGGACCCCGGGGACAGGTGCGGCGACTGGTGACCATGACGAGCTCACGGCGACCGGTGGCGGCGACGAACCAGCCCCCGGGCGCAGGGACCACCCCGGTCACAGCGACGCCCCCCCCGACCCCCACGCCGCCGCCGGCCCCGACACCGACGCCCCCCCCGACCCCCACGCCGGCTCCCGGGGGCGGTGCGCCGCTCGAGGGTGTCTACGTGGGGCCAGCCAACCCCTCCGGTGTGGCCTCCTTTGATGCCACGACCGGGACCCACTCGTCCGTCGCCTCTGACTACCTGCCTTCTTCGAGCGGCTGGTCGGGCATGGACGGGGCAGGAGGGGGTCTCTCGTGGTTGACCGGCCCTTGGCAGAACAAGGGCTACACGCTCTCTCTGGGCGTGCCGATGATCCCCGAATCCTCCTCGGGGGCACCGGTGGGCACGCTGGCGACCGGGGCGACCGGGGCCTACAACAGCTACTTCATCAGCTTGGCGCAGACCTTGGTCGCCGCCGGCGAGGGGAACGCCTACTTGCGGCTCGGCTGGGAGTTCGACGGTGGCTGGTATGCCTGGTCGGCCACCACCCCGGCCACCGAGGCCAGCTACGCCGCCTACTTCGACCAGATCGTCACTGCCATGCGCTCGGTGTCCGGCGAGAACTTCCGATTCGTGTGGAACCCCGATGCCGATGCCTTCACCGCCTATGACTACAACGTCACGCTCGCCTACCCGGGCAACGCCTACGTCGATGTCATCGGCCTCGACGACTATGACCAGACCTGGGTGACGCCGCAGACCCCGGCCAACGAGTGGAACGAGACCAGCCTGCCCGCTCTCAGCGACGCCCACAGCTTCGCTGCTGCCCATGGCAAGCCCCTCGCCATCCCCGAGTGGGGCCTCACCATCCGTTCCGACGGCCACGGCCTGGGCGACGACCCGCTCTACATCAACGACTTCACCTCGTGGATGAAGAACTCCTCGAACGACGTGCTCTTCGAGAGCTACTTCAACTTCGATCCCTCGGGGGACAACTCACAGATCACCGACGGCGACTTCCCGAACGCCCTGGCCGCCTTCGAAACCGACCTGGGCTGAGGGGGACGCCCGGACGCGATTGCCGCGACTTTGTCACACCCCCGTGCCAAAGTCGGTGCATGGGCAACTGGGCCATGGACGAGATACTGGGATTCGACTTCGAGACGACGGGTGTAGATCGTTTCAATGACGTCCCGGTTTCCTACGCGTTGGTGACGCTGGTAGCGGGGGAGGTGGTGTCGACATCCTCCGGATTGATTGATCCCGGCCGTGAGATTCCGGCGGGGGCCACCGCTGTGCACGGGATCACCACGGCGCGGGCACGGGCCGAGGGCATGCCCTTGTGCGAGGCCATCGAAATGATCACGGACGCGCTCGTCTCGGCCAGCAGCAGGCGAGTGCCGCTCGCCGGGATGAAACTCGACTACGACCTGACCATTCTCGACACGCAGGCCCGTAACCTGTCCGGATGTGGACTGCTCGAGCGAGGCTGGAGAGGGCCGGTGCTCGACGCTGTGGTGCTTGACCGTCATCTCGACCGATTCCGCAAGGGAAGTCGTACTTTGGGCGCCCTGTGCGAGCACTACGGCATCGACATCGGGAACGCGCACGATGCGACGGCCGACGCACTGGCGTCGGCCCGGGTCCTCTTCGCACTGGCCGCCCGCTTCGAGGAGCTGAGCGAATCTGATCCTGGCGCGCTCCACCAAGCCGAGATTGGCTGGCACCGGGAATGGGCCGAAGGGTATGCCGAGTGGCGAACGGGTAGAGGCTTGTCTCCTATGGACCGCCGGGACTACCTGTGGCCTTTGGCGCCGGTGTACCTGCCGGCGTCGTGACGCAGTTCAGGTCTTGAGGAGATCCCACACCATCTCCACGCCCTCGTCCTCTGTCAGCACGTACTTGGCCGGATGCTGCTTGTCGATGTGCCCAATGAGTCCGTTGTAGACCGAGTAACCGATCAGCTCCTGGAGCCGGCGTGGGAACCGCTTGACGAGCTGTGGGGGTATCCCCAGCTGTTGGTTCTCCTGCTGGCGTATGTAGCCCGCGCAGTAGTTCATTGCGATGCCGACCCGCCGCGCGTCGGTCCGGTTCGCCCCGCCCCCGTGCCACAAGCTCCCCACCCAGACGAGAACGCTGCCCCGTGGCATCTCAGCAGGGATGGTGTCGTAAGACTGCAAGGGATTGGGTGCTTCATCACGCAGGTGGCTGGCGGGAATCAAACGGGTCGCACCGTTCTCCTCCGTGAAGTCGGTGATGGCCCACATGGTGTTGCAGATGATCGGTATGTGGGGGCGGGCCAGAGGGATGACCTGATCATCGGCGTGAATCGGCTGAGCCTGTTCATCGGGGCCGATGGCGATGGACGACAGGGAGGAGATCAGGGCACCGGGGTCCAACACCCCCTCGACCACCGGGAGCACATTCGGGTGCACCGGGATCCGCTCGAAGGTCGGCCCGTGGACCAAGAGGTTGTACACCCGGGTCGTGTGGAGACCCTCGAAGAGGTTGTCCGCCGGCACAATCCCCAAGTCGCGCTCGAGTTTCAAGAGCGCCTCGCCGATCTCCTCGACGTAGTCGGGTTCAATGGCATTCGGAAGGATGGTGTAGCCCTCCTCGGCGATCCGCCGCAGGTGGTCATCCATTTCCGGGATCGGGCTCGTGCTGGTGTTCGTCACGAACCCTCATCGTAGGGACTGGGAGCCCGATCCGCTCGCCCAGGGGAACCAGGGCGATTTATGGTGGTGGTAGGGTCAATACGAAGGGCCGTTAGCGCAGTTGGTAGCGCACTTGCATGACGCGCAAGGGGTCACAGGTTCGAGTCCTGTACGGCCCACCACTTAGGCGCAGGTCAGAGCGGTATGCAGCGTTCAACCCGAGCTTGGATCGTCCGCCTTGTCAACCATTTGTCAACGGAGGTCGCGTGACAGATCACGCGTCAATGCCAGGAGAGCTGGACCGGGCACGCTTCGAGCGCCTGGCGCGCTCCATCGGCGAGGAGCTGCGGACGCAGACCTACTCGCAGGCTCCGGTCGCCGACGTCAACGTCGAGGAGTGGCGTCAGGCGGCGCGCCTGGCGGGGCGACGGCTCGGATTGCGCGTACGCACTGAGGTCCGCTACGGCTACGTCCACGTCCGGGCCATCGACGTGCCGCTGCCCGAATGGGTACGGGCGCGGGCTCAGCGGAGCATCGACGCCCTGGCGCGCTCACTCCTGGGGACGCCCGCTAAGACGGACGGCTAGTTCGCGCCTTGCTTCATCCCTTCGATGCAGCAAGCGATCAAGGAGGCAACTGCCCAACGGGCTCGCCATGCCCCACAACGAGCAGTACCGAGGGCTCGTGAGCCGCCTGCCTCGCTTCGCTGGAAAACACCTGAAGCTGAGCTTCTACTTCGTTTGGCGTCTTGAAGATCAGGGCTTCGCCGTTTACCCACTGATCGACTTCGAACTCTGACCATCTGGGTAACGCGCCTCAGATCCGAACTGGGGCACCTTGTGTTCACTCCAAGTGGCACAGAGACCGGCTTAACTCTCGCAAGTTGGTTAGGATTTTCGAGCGTGAGTGGGCGTGTGCGGTACGCGGGGTACGGACGACGCAAGATTCTCGTGACTGACGGTCATGAGGCCGAGGCCAAGGCGGCGCAGTTGCGCAAACGCCCCGACAGGATTGGACCATTCTTCCTCCGATTACTGGGATTTCGGGATGTGGTCGCCCGATTTGCCACAGTGACAGCCCGGCCGACCTATGGCATGCCCCTGTGACAGGACGAAAGTGCGCCCGGGCGATGGTGGGGGTCGGGCCATCGGGGTGGGCACTCATAGGGTCGCCCCGATGGACCATGGTTCGGGCACCAGGGAGAACTGCTCACTGAATAAGCACTGCGCCCTGGCCCGCCCAGTGGTTGATTTAGTTCATCTGGTCGGCTGTCTGGAGTACGTCACCGACCGGCTCGTGATTGACCTCGTCACGGTTGCCCAATATCAGGTGGGCAAAACGAAACTGGTAGTACCCAGCCGCACCGCGGCTCAACCGGCGTCGCCGAGCAAGCGGGGGCGGTCAACCTTGTCGGACGAGGTCATCGGCAGTGAGGGCACGATGAAAACCTGGTTCGGCAACATCGATGCCGGGAGATAGGCGCGGACAGCGGACAAGAGGTCGTCCGCAGCCAGCGCTGGGCCCGCCTCCACGTACGCGGCGATGCCCAAACTGTCGTCATGGCCGGTGAGCACGCATACGGCTCCGGAGACGCCCTCTACTTGCCGGAGCGCCTGGGCGATCTCGTTGAGCGAGATACGAACGCCGTCGCGCTTCACGACGTCGTCGCTGCGGCCCGCGTAGAAGTAGCGGCCCTCGGCGTCGCGCCACACCACGTCTCCCGTCTTGTACCAGGTCTCCCCTGGGACTATGTGATCGTTGAGGACCCGGGCAGTTAGCTCGTCGTCTCCCCAGTAGCCGCGCATGAGCTGAGCACCGCCGATGTACAGCTCGCCCACCTCGTCCGGCCCGTCGAGGATCCGCCCGTCGTCGCTGACGATGGTGAAGCTCACTCCCTCGTTAGGTACTCCGAGCGGGATGCGGCCGGAAGCCACGTCGGCGCGGGAGACCTCGTACACGGTCACCTCGATGGTCGTCTCCGTTGGCCCGTAGCGGTTGAAGACCCGCAGTCCTGGCAGTACCTTCCATAGCGCGGCAACATCTGCCGCTATGCACTCCTCGCCCCCTAGGCCGAAGGTTGTCAACTGGCTCTCAGCAAGGCTCGCCAACCGCGGCGACGACAGCAACATCCGCAGGTAACTTGGCGAACAACCGCAGTGGTTGATGCCCTCTTCGAGCACCGCTCTGAAAAATCGCCGGAGGAACAAAAGGTCTTCCCGTCTAGGGATGACCAGCAGGCCCCCCGCCACCAAGGCCGGGAAGGCATTTGTGAGGGCAGCGTCGAAATGGAACGAGGAGACCAGCAGAGCTCGTACCGACTCGTCCAAGCCTAGGCGGCGGGTCGCTTTGATCACGACGGCCTTGAACGCTCGTTCGAACACCCGGACTCCCTTAGGCTGCCCCGTGGTGCCGGACGTGTAGATGAGGTAGGCGTCGCGTTCTGGGTCCCGGGCGATGGGAGGCGTTGAGCGGTCCGAAGCCAGGACGCTCCCCTCGCTCACCGTCTCGGCGAGGCATTGAAAACCGGGCTTTTCATGGCTGTCGCTGAAAACGACCACAGCAGGGCGGCAGTCCCTTACCATGCGCTCCAAGCGGGCAGGCGGTTCTTCCAGCGACAGCGGCACGAACGCTGCCCCCAGCCAGAGGCAGGCCAAAGCGCAGACTATGAGGCCAGCCGAATTGGGAAGCAGCAGCACCACTCTGTCACCGGGCTCGGCACCGAGCGCGCTGAGACCGGAGGCGACGGCGCGAACGCGCTCCGAGAGCTCGGCGTAAGAAAGTGCCTCGACGTCATCTTTCAACGCTGGTGCCGCCGGGCGCTCAGCCGAGTGGCGCAGCACGAGCCCTAATAACCCCGGCCCATAAGGCTCTAGCTGGTCTTCAGGAACGTTCAGCACTACAGCAGTCTGAGACCGAAGCTGGGCAGTTCGAGCTGGTATCTGCATGGTTCCCGAGTTCTCGGACAGAGGTACGGAAACTGGCGAGAAACAACCCCTCGTCAGGTGGCCCGCCCCGGGGCTCGACCGACATCCTCCAGCAGGCTGCTCGCCGAACTTGCGAGAACGAAATCCACGGCGCAGCCACCGGAACAGAGAATCGCTTTGGCTTCACGTGAAGGACCCTACCTGGCACAACACCGCGCACCGCCTCCGACATGAGACCTCTTCCGCCATGGATGTGAGTTGCTGAACCCGGTGAGTCGCTCGCCGCCGCGACTCCCCGGACCCAGTGCTCCCTCCTGCGCTGACGTAAACGTTAAATGGCCGAACGCTCCAAATGAACCCTGCAAAGTGAGGAAAACTCTTGATATTGGGGAAGGCAACCCCTGGAAATCCAGGACGGACCCCTTAACAATGACACAGCCCATTACAATCGCTCACGTGTCGCGGGCTATTCAGTCTTTTCTCGAACCGTGCCTTGCCGAGGGCTGGGACGATACGGGAGAGATCGCTTTCTTTATCGCCAATCAGTTAAGCGCCCAGCCAGATCCCAACAACCTCAGGAGGTGGTGGATTACTCTGCCCTCGGTTGACGGGTCGGATCCTGACGACGGTGAATTAGATGAAGGACAGAGCGCGACTCGTTTACGGCGTCCTCGGCGACACTCTTGTGCTCTTGCCAGAGGACGTTGCGAAGGTCTACGCCGACGACCATTCAGCCATCCGGCAGCTGAAGACATTCGGCGACGCTCGGCGATTTCAACCACGTGGCATAAATCGGCCACCGGGTCTCGATGAGGACGACTACGACGTAGTGCCCCGTCGCTCTTCAGATACCGACCACGGCCAACCAGCAATCACGGTTGGCCTGCTCCAAATCTGGAGCTTCGCCATTGTCCGTTCCGCGTCCGCAAAGCCTGCCTCGTTGATGCTGACGTTCCAGGCAAACGTCGGTGAGCAATCGTCGTCATTAGAGTCGTCGTCGTCCTCCTCGTCGTTATCAACCTCTTCTATTTCGAGGTAGCTTGGGACGAACACAAGGTTGGTGACACTGTGATCTCAGCCAGCGCCATAATCGATCCACGCCAACCCGGATCCAACTCACGGATTCGTCGGGTGGTAAGGATCGTGCGTCGGGAGCGATTGTTTGACATTGATTCCTCGCCAAGTCCTTACTGCTCGACGCAGATGAATCCCCGGCGGAAGCGAGAGAGGTGATGAGATTCTTAGTTGCTAATCCGCACCGTAATACGGAGCCTCAAACGAGAGGACTGCACCACTCTTGGTAGCTAGCCAATATCCACCAGACGCAGGATCAGCTGCAATACCAACGATCGGCGAACTACCAGATCCGACGCCTGACCCACTGAATGTCGCATCTCCGAAGGTAAAGACGCCTCCGTCGGAAGCGACGAACCAATAACCGCCTGCATCGGCGCTAGCAGCCATTCCGATTATGGGTTGGTTGAGCACCTTGTTACCCGTTGACCCCAAAAATGGTGCATTAAAAGCAAAGACGCCGCCGTCGGTCGCCACTTCCCAATAGCCGCCCGTCGCATAATCAGGTGAGATCCCGACCACTGGTTTGTTGAGACGCTGACCACCCATTGAGCCGTGGAATGTCGCATCGCCGAAGGTAAAAACGCCTCCGTCGGACGCCACGAGCCAGTAACCCTTACCATCCTGAGTTGGCGCGATGTCGACGACGGGCGCATTTAGATGTTGACCACCCATTGAGCCGTAAAAGCCTGCATCTCCGAAGGTGAAGGTGCCCCCGTCAGCAGCAACCAGCCAGTAGCCCTTGCCGTCAGGTGTGGAGACAATGTGCGTGATCGGAGCATTGAGTGTTTGACCGGCCATAGAGCCATAGTCGACGGCAAAACCATGAGCGGAGACCCCACCTTGAGCGTCGACTAGCCAGTACCCGGACCCATCAGGAAGGGAAGCCATACCGACAATCGGAGCCGGGAGATCTCCTTCAGATACGGGGGCCGCCGGGTTGTCCACCGTGACGGTGATGGGCGAACTTGTTGTGGTCTCAG
>PKYA01000079.1 GCA_003133545.1 Acidimicrobiaceae bacterium
CGCCTGGCTCAGCTGGCCCTCGCGGTTGCCTTCCTTCTGACCGCCAAGCTCATCGACTGGCGCAACCGCTGGTCACCAGGAGCGGTGCCTATCCGCTGAGCCACTAAGGACGTTCCTTGGGAATCCCTTGGGAATCAACCGCCTGAAACTGCCTGGATCCGGAGTTACTGCCCAGACTTGACACGGTTCCTGAGCTGTCGGAACGCGATCGAGTATTACTCAGTGGACAAACTCGGACTGATTCCTAAACCGAGTGTCGCATGTTCGAATCATGCCGGGGGCGCCCGAGAAAGACCAGATCAGAGGCCAGATTACGCAACAAGGAACCTCGTGGGAATCCCTTGGGAATCCCTGCCATTTTCCCTACTCATTCGGGGTCATCTCGAGGACCGCGGCACGAACGTCTGGCGGGCCAAGGTGGCCGCACGACTTGCGTCGCTTCGCCGCCACCCGCCTCCTGGCCGCCGGCGTACCCGTGAATACCGTGGCCGGTCGACTTGGCCACGCAAACGCCGCCACGACGCTCAACTTGTACGGCCACTTCCTTGAGTCGTCCGACGAGTCAGCCGCCCAGGTCCCCGCAAGCTTTCTCGACGGTCCCAGGCGAAGACTAACGGCAGACCTCTCAAGAATCGTCCTTAGCGCGTGCGAAGTGTCGGCGGCACGGCCGGTCGTTCGCGCGCGAACCTGGGGAGATGGACCTGGCCGAGCTGCTGACCATGCCCGGGGTTAGGGAGGAGTGCCTTCTGCGCTCCAACGTCGGTTTCATGGCTCTGCACGGCGGGTCGCAGGACCGAGGCACCGAACAGATCGCCAGACTGGCCGCCACGCAAGCGCATGCTTCCTACTACGCCATCATCCAGCCTTCCGTGCTGCGGGTCCATCTCACCTCACGGTTACACGATCCCGACCACTCAGCACCATTGCGGGCGTTCTTAGAGCACGTGGACGTCGCCATCTCACTGCACGGGTTCGGTCGCGACGGGTTTGCCCTCTGGTTCGATCCCGACCGCGGGCTCATCGTCGAAGCGTACGGGCCAGCGGTTCGAGGGAAACAGACCGGGCCGTTGCGCGGGATCATCCTGGGAGGGCTGAACTCGCAACTGCTCGACACGGCGCGCAATCTGTTCAACCGGCGCTTCGCTGGCTACCACGTCGCCGACGAGCGGGTACGGCTCGGATTTCACCTCGACAATCCGGTCAACCTTCCTTCGGCCCATGGTGTCCAGGTCGAGCTGCCACCGGGCCTACGCGGAATCGGCGATTTCGGCGAGACCTTGGTTCCCCGACAGGATGGCGTCGTTTGCGAGGTCGTGGCTGCACTAGTGGATCTGGCGACACGGGCCGCCGAATTGTTGGGCACGACCTCGGCGTCGAGCGCAGAGCTGGCGCAAGAACCACCCGGTCGCCTCGTCCGTGATGGCTTAGCAACGCCCACCGGGTTACAGCCGCCGGCAGTAATCTCCGAAGGCGGATAGCCCTTCCGCAATTGGGAGAATTTTTGCGCGGCTGGCAGGACTCGCCATCTTCTCCGGAGGGCCATCCTGTTCGTCCAGGCCGTCTTACCCGTCTACCCCAATGCTCCTGAGCTGGGTCTCACGTCTACCCGGCCCCCACGTGCCGACCCAGCTCTGTGGTCGGGGCTGGCACGCGCAAGGATCGACATAGGAGCCATGTGGGCCCACCGTTGACGGAATTGCTCCAGCCCGGTTGCCGGGGATGAGGTGGTTCCCACACGGGAACGTCCCGACTACTCGCTCGCAGTGCGACGGTCCCCGACCGGACCGTCTGCGGCGTTCACCACCACTGCGTGGAAGTTCACGAATTCGAACAGGCCGTGGTGGGACAACTCCCGGCCGTAACCTGAGGCCTTGATGCCGCCGAACGGAAGACGTGGCTCAGACACCGTCATACCGTTCACGGCCGTGTGCCCGGCCTCAAGGCGTGTTGCGAACGCCTCGCCGGCGGCAAGGTCCGAGGTCCACACCGCGCTGCCAAGGCCGTAGACGCTGTCGTTGGCTAGCCGCAGCGCTTCCTTGCTGTCTCGGGCTCGGAGAAGCGGGACAGCAGGGCCGAACACCTCTTCTTCGACCACCGCCATGCCGGGGCGCACCTGATCGAGGACCGTCGGCTCGTAGTAGAAGCCCGGCAGGTCCGGAACTCGGCCGCCTATCAAGATTCGCGCGCCCTGGGTCACGGACTCGCGGACCTGGCGCTCGAGGGCGTCGCGCAGGTCCTCCCGGGCAAGGGGCCCCACCGTCACACCTTCTTCGGTCGGGTTGCCGAGGCGCAGGGCGCGGACGTGTTCGAGCAGCTTCTCGGTAAAAGCGTCGGCTACCACTTCCTCTACCACGATGCGCTTGGCGGCGATGCAGGACTGGCCCGTGTTCTGGAATCGACTCCGTGCTGCCCAGGCCGCCGCTGCGTCGAGGTCGGCGTCTGCGAGAACGACGAAGGCATCACTGCCGCCGAGCTCGAGCACGGTCTTCTTGAGTGCCTGCCCGGCAACGGCGGCGACCGACCTGCCCGCCCGCGTCGATCCCGTGAGGGTCACCGCCGCCACTCGGTCGTCGCTCACGACGGCCGCCGAGACGTCGGCCGTGCGCTCGGGCGCCACCACGAGCACAGACAGCGTCGAGCTCGGTAGACCAGCTGCATCCGCCACGTCGGTGAGAGCCAGCGCGCAACCAGTCGTAGAAGGCGCGTGCTTGAGCACCATCACGTTGCCTGCCGCCAGCGCCGGCGCGAGGGCGCGTACCACCTGCCAGTAAGGGAAGTTCCATGGCATGATCGCGAGCAGGACACCCAAAGGCACGGGGACCACCACAGAGCGAAGCGCCTCGGTATCCACCGTCTCCGGTTTGAGGAGTGCCGGTGCGTGCTCCGCATACCAGTCGCACGTGCGGGCGCACTTCTCGACCTCGGCGCGGCTTTCCAAGAGCGGCTTGCCCATCTCCTTCGTAGCGAGCGTTGCCAGCTCCTCTTGCCGCTCACGCAGTGCGGTGGCAAGCCGACGCAAGCCGTTGGCGCGCTCTGTCGGCGGAGTATGCCGCCAACGTTCAGCAGCTGAATGGGCTCGATCGAGCAGTCCGTGGAGCTCCTCGGCGGTCGTCTCCTCATAGGTGGCGAGGGGTCGCCCGGTCGATGGGTTGATCGTAGTTACGGTCACGAAGCCTCCCCTTTCTCCGGTACGAGAGCCACCCCCCGACCCGATCCTACGCGCAGACGTGGTCCGCTCTTGGCCTCGTCCTCGGCGAGCAGAACGGCGTTTTCTGAGGTGGCGCCGTCTGCGACCCATCGGTCGAGGACGGCGCGCCAGAATCGGGCCACTTCAGCGGCGTCGGTGCAGTCGACTGAGTTCCCGAGGAAGGCCTTAGTCATGATCAGTGTTCCCTTCACGAGTGGGGGTTGGCTGACGATTCAGCACAGCGGTCGTCCTACCTACCCGTTCTAGGGGAATCCCTCGGCGGTTCATGGCTCCCCAGTTCGGGCGGCCCGACGGAATCCTCGCCGACACACATCAGACTCATCCGGAGATGGTCGAGGGCGGTAATGCCCTCGTAAGCCCGACTTATCAGGAGCCAGAGGAGTTCCTGCTGACATTTCGATGATGCTCCGGTCAAGCGATAAGGAGTCATCGACGACGTTGAGACCTCGACCAGGCGCCCTAGCGCAACACCAAGTGAGTTACCTTCACGACTCCGGACTCAGATCCGCCGTCCCCTCTGCTGCCTTTCGCGACTAGGAGGGCGCGCCCAGCCCGGCCCGTTTCCCGTCACCGGCGCTTCTGACCCGATTGACGATCTCGGTCAGATCCTCTCCGGAGATCGTCTCCTTTTCGAGGAGCGCTGCGATAACGGCGTCGAGCACATCGCGGTTCTGGCTCAGGAGCGCACGTGCTCTGTCCTCGGCTTCGGAGAGCAGGCGGCTCACCTCTTGGTCGATGACCTGCTGGGTGCCCTCCGCGTAGGGACGTTCCTGGCCGAGTAGGGGGCCGCTCAGGTACCCCGGTCCGTCCGATCCGTACCCGATCGGCCCGAGCCGCGGTGAGAGGCCCCATTCCTTGACCATCTTGATGGCCAGCTGTGTGGCACCCGAGAGATCGTTGGCCGCCCCGGTGGAGGCTTCCCCGATCACCAGGTTCTCCGAGGCCCGGCCGCCCAGGCGGACAGCCAAGGAGTCGAGCAGATGGCTCTCCGAGTAGAGGTGCCGCTCATCGACCGGGAGCTGTTCGGTGACCCCGAGGGCCCGGCCGGCCGGCAGGATCGTAATTTTGGCCACGGGGTCGGCGTGCTCGGACAAGAACGCGACGAGGGCGTGCCCCGCTTCGTGCACGGCCACCGAATGCTTCTCCTCGGGAAGAAGGGCGTTGGAGGCATCGCGTCGGCCGAGCAGGACTCGGTCCCTGGCCTCGTCAATGTCCCGGGCGAAGACGACGTCGCGGTCGTCACGGACAGCGACGATGGCTGCCTCGTTGATGAGATTGGCCAGATCCGCCCCCGAGAACCCAGGTGTTGCTCGGGCCACGTCGTCAAAATCGACGTCGGGGGCCAGGTGCTTGCCGGCGACGTGCACCTTCAAGATGGCGGCACGCTCAGCCTGGTTTGGGAGGGGAATCTCGACCTCGCGGTCGAAGCGGCCTGGTCGCAGTAGTGCGGGGTCGAGCACCTCGGGCCGGTTGGTGGCCGCCATGACCACCACTCCGGTGGTGGGATCGAATCCATCCATCTCGGCCAAGAGCTGGTTCAGGGTCTGCTCCCGCTCGTCGTTGGAGACGATCGACCCACCGCGGCGCTGGCCGATGGCGTCGATCTCGTCGATGAAGATGATCGACGGCGCTCGCTTGCGGGCATCGGCGAAGAGGTCCCGGACCCGCGACGCACCCACTCCGACGAACAGCTCGACGAAGCTTGACCCGGTCAGGGCCAAGAAGGGCACGCCGGCCTCGCCGGCCACCGCCCGGGCCATGAGGGTCTTGCCGGTCCCCGGTGGGCCAACCATCAGCACCCCCGGGGGCCGATGGCACCGGCCCGGGTATAGCGCTCCGGATGGCTCAAGAAGTCGACCACCTCGGCCACCTCCCGCTTTGCTCCCTCGTATCCGGCGATGTCGGAGAAACGGGTCGTCGGCTTGTCCTCGTCGTAGACCTTGGCCCTCGAACCCCCGATGCCCATGATGCCCCCGGCGAGCCGTCTGGTGTTCCGCCGCCCCATCCAGATGAAGAATGCGATGAGCAACAAGAAGGGGAGGAACGAGAGTAGGTCCTCGAGGAGAGCCGACCCTTGACCGACGCCCGTTACGTCCACATCATGGGCCTTGAGCGTGGGCGCCAACTGGGTGTCGGTGATCGCCGTCGGGATCTGACTGGTGTAGTTGTCGCCGCCCTTCAAAGTACCGGTGATGGCGCCGCTGGGGTTGACCGACGCAGTGTGTACGTCGCCCGCATCGATCTCGGACACGAACTTCGAGTAGCTGAAGTTCTTCGTCGGCGTGCTCGTCATGTGGGGGACCGAGAGCAGGAGCAACGTGATCACGACGCCGGCTGGCAGGAGCCACATCCGCCACCATGGTGGGGGAGGTGGTGCGGGTGCACGCGGTCGATCGTTCGGCTGGCCTGGCTTGGCGGCTCCTGTGAGACGGCGGGTTCTGGGCACGATGATGTGATCTCTGTAACTGACAGGAAGGCAATAACCCCCTATCTTCCCTTGTGAGCAGCCTAATCAAGACAGCGGTGACACACTCCGAAAAAGTCGAGTGCCCGGCGTGCCGGTTACAACCGCGAGACGCTGTACCGGGTATCTGGGATGCCCAACCGTGGCGAATGAGAAGCACAAAAGATCAAGGACAACCACGCCCGCAAGGGGTCAAGTGCGTACAAGAACAGGGTCAGAATCGGCGTTCAGAAGTCGACCCCCAGCCCCGATTCGGGGGGCGCCGTGGCCGATTAATGTCCGATCGGTGCCGACTAGTCGTTGGCAATGTTGTTGCGGAGGAGAGGAGAAGATGGGATGACTAGCAACGATGAGGAGATCCGCCGGGATGCCTGGCAAAAGACCCTCGAGGTTCTGACCGTAGAGCATGAAGGAGACGTGGCGACCATCGAAATTGCTGAGCTCGATTTAGGCGATCAATTTGAAGTGGAGCAAATTCCGTTCTCCTACATTGAATACGATCCTCACGATGACGCAGTCAGCGTAGGAGTCGGCGGACTGGATGGGAGATATCCGGTGATGCTGCGCCATGTGGTCGAGCATCCGCAGAACCTCTTCATGCACACCGCAGAGGTGGACTCAGTCACGATTGAAGTCCGTTCCCCCGAGGGAACCGTGACACTCATCACGCTCGGGGCCCGATCAGAACTGCCTGCCTGAATACCTCTGCCTCGTCTCGGTCGTATCGGGGCCGGAGCAAGTGAGTGATCCGTGCACCGTGCTCAACCCAGTGCTCGGTCGAGCTTGATCGTAGCGCTGATCAATGCGAGATGGGTGAGGGCCTGAGGAAAGTTGCCTTGTTGTTCTCCTGTCTGGCCGATCTGCTCGGCATACAAGCCGAGGTGATTGGCATAGGTGAGCATCTTTTCGAACGAGATTCGTGCCTCATCAAGCCGGCCGGCGCGAATCAGGGCCTCGACGTACCAGAATGAACACACGGTAAATGTTCCTTCTTGGCCGCGGAGCCCGTCGGGACTGGCCTCCGGATCGTAGCGATACACCAAGGAGTCCGAGACCAACGTCTTGTTGAGTTCGTCCAACGTGGAGAGCCACTTCGGGTCTGTCGGGGAAATGAACTTGGCGAGCGGCAGCATCAGGACCGAGGCGTCGAGCACGTTGCTGCCTTCGTGTTGAACGAAGGCTTGGCGTTCCGTCGACCAGCCTGACTGCATGATGGCCGAGTAGATCTCGTCCCGGACACGGCACCAGCGCACCTGATCGGCAGGCAGGCCCCGATGAACGGCCATGCGGATTGCCCGTTCGACCGCTACCCAACACATCAGCCGGGAGTACAAGAATTTTTGGCGGCCACCGCGGGTCTCCCAGATACCCTCGTCGGGTTGGTCCCAATTGTCGCAAACCCAATTCGTTCTCGCCCGGACTGCCTCCCATTCATCCGAGGAGAGCGGTTGCACCCACTTGTCGTAGAGGTAGACCGAGTCCATCAGCTCGCCATAGATGTCAAGTTGTAATTGGCGCGCCGCTGCGTTCCCCACCCGCACCGGGGTTGACCCCCGGTAGCCCTCGAGGACTGGCAGCTCTCGCTCTGCCAGGTCTGTCCGACCGTCGATTCCATACATAACCTGGAGGGGTCCAGTCGGGGTCCCGTCGGGGGTAGCGCACAGAGTCAAGAAGTTCATAAATGCAGTCGCCTCGTCGCGGAATCCAAGCTGCAAAAGGGCGTGGATGCAGAACGCGGCGTCGCGTACCCAAACGTAGCGGTAGTCCCAGTTCCGTTCCCCGCCGAGCTGTTCCGGCAGGCTGGTTGTGGGTGCGGCGATGATCGCCCCCGTGGGGGCGTACGTCAACAATTTGAGCGTCAGTGCGGACCGGTGCACGACCTCCCGCCACCGCCCCCGATAGCGCGAGGAGGAGAGCCAGTCCCACCAAAAGCGCACCGTTGCCATCAGCTGGTCGAGTGTCTCTTCTTTTTGGCAGACTCTGAACTCGGTCGAAGAGTCGACCTGCTCCATGGAGAAGACGGCGACCTCGGTCTCCTCCAGGACGAACTCAGTGACCGCGTCGCGCTCGTCGACCGACAAGGTCTCGGTGGAACCCAGATAGAGCGATAGATCGGGTGAAGTGAAGAGCACACCATCTGGAACCGCAGAGACGACATGGGGGTGAGAGCCGTAATTGAACCTGGGGGCTGCCCGCATGCGGAACGGGATCGTGCCCCGTACACACTGCACACGGCGGATCAGGCGCTGTCCCCGGCCCGTCGACGGGTCCTGCAGCGGCATGAAGTCCTGAATCTCGCCGACTCCCTCTTCGGCGAAGAATCTGGTGATGAGCACGTTCGTGTCGGGGAGGTAGAACTGTCTCGTTCGCGCAGGGATCGCGGCCGCGAGTGAAAAGAAGCCTCCTTGACTGGCGTCCAGGAGCGAGCCGAAGACGCTCGGCGAGTCGAAAGCGGGGCAGCAGAACCAATCGATGGTCCCGTCCGTCCCGACGAGGGCGACGCTATGTAGATCCCCGACGAGGCCGTGCTCGGCGATCGGCAGGTACGCCAACATCAGGCCGTCGCTGTATTCAGTGCCCTCGTCTCGCTCCACTCGAGAATAAGCGCACGTTCCGCGAAGTACCACGACCTGTCGATCTTGTTGAAAACGTCGAGGTAGCGCAGCCAAGCGATCATGATCTGGCGATTGCCCTCCTCGGTAAAGACATGGTGCGCAATCGTATAGCTCTCGCCTGTGGTTCGGTCGCCGTCAATGGTGACCGTACTCTGCCCATTGAAGTGCATCGTTGCCTCGTAACGATTCAGGGCATCGAACACGGGCGAGAGCGCCTCTCTACCTTCGAACGCATAGGTCGGCTCGGTGCCGGGGCCGTCCATCTACACCGCGAACCGGGTGTGGACCATGAACAGCGTTCTGTCCTTCCGCGTCGCGCCGGTCTGCACAGTGGGCGTAGGCGTCGAACAATTCGCGAATGGCGAGGCGGTCGGCTGCCTCTGAGGGTGATGGTTCGATGTGAATGGCCATATTGAGCTGAACTAGCGGATGGCAATCCGCCTCCACGACGTGAGGACCGGAGGAAGCGGTCAATGCTCAACGGCGGTAACTTCCGTTGAGAAACTCGTCCACGAGCCCCAGACGGGTTGGAAGCCAACCGAGTTCGGAGCGTGCCCTGGTTGCTGCCGTACCTTGATCGAGCAGCAGCACCTCTCCGAAGTAGTCGCCTAGGCGGGCGCGAGCTTCCTCATCTGAGCCGGAGACCGCCCCGGGAGCGCCGGCGGCGACGGCTGCAGCCTCGGTCAGATCGGCGACGGTGGGACTCAACCCGTTCCCGACGACGTAGTAGCCCCGGGCGGAGTCGCTTTCCAACACCCGCCGGAAGAAATCAGCCAGGTCTGCGACGTGGACGGTCGACCAGTGCTGCCGTCCGGTGCCGAGCATGATCAAGTTGCCGGCGGGGTCGCGGGGCGAGCCGAGGAGAAGTCCGGGGATTCCTCCTCCGCCGTCTCCGTAGGCGACGCTGGAAACGACGACGACGCCGCGCATATCGCTGGCATCCAGCACCCGGCGCTCAATCGGCTCCTTCCATGACACCATCGCGGGAGCATCGAGCGCTGAGTCCTCGGTTATCGAGGAGTTCTCGCCGTAGATCCACAGGCCGCTTATATGGAGATAGGGCTTACCCGTGCCATCGAATGCCTCTATTGCAGCGTCGACCATTGCGGAGTCCAGGTTTGCGCTGGCGGCGTCCCCTGGACTGGCGGTGTGGATGGCGCCGTCCGTGTCGTTGAGTGTCGTGACGACGCCAGGTCGATCGGAGAGGTCGACGATGGCAGGGGTTGCGCCCCGGGCAGTGACCATTTCGGCCTCGGCATCGCCGCGTATAAGAGCGGTCACCTCGTGCCCGTTGGCGAGCAGTTCCGCCAGGATGTGAGACCCGATGAAACCCGTTGCTCCTGTGAGTGCCACTTTCATTTCTGGCTGCCTCCTGTCGTGTTGATGAATTGTCCGAGTGGCGTGAATCGAGGTGGCGTGGACTGACCGGCGACATCTCGACTCATTTCCACCCAGACATCACTTGCGGCGTCAAGTTAAGTGTACGGCCTATGACTTGCTGTGTCAAGTGACTGGCCACCCTGATCGTTGTGCTCTTTACCCGTATTGCCGTTGCTAAATCGCTCAGATTTGGGGTCGATGGGCACAACGACATTCCACATGTCACTTGATGTTGTAAGTGAGAGGCTATCCTGGACGGAGTGACTCGACCTGCTTTTAGTGGCGCCGGCGAGCCCGACGTGAGGTGGCTAACCGCCGAGGAACTGGACTCCTGGCTGTCGGTGGTGCGATTGATGACGTGGCTTCCCTGGTCGATCGACCAACAACTACAGCGGGACTCAAAGCTCGGGATGGTTGAGTATCAGGTCCTGGCCATGCTCTCGGGGAGTTCGGACCGAACGATGCGTATGAGCTCGCTTGCGGAAGTCACCAACGCCTCGCTTTCCCGGTTGTCGCGAGTAGTTACACGCCTCGAGAGGCGTGGGTTGGTGCAGCGTGAGTCGGATCCGACGGACGGGCGATTCACCAATGCAATCCTCACCGAAGATGGGTTTCAGACCCTCGGTGAGGCAGCTCCCGGCCACGTGTCACTCGTGCGGTCCCTCGTGGTCGACGTGCTGTCGCCGGAGCAATTGCGACGGCTTGGCCGCGACGCAGACCGCATCATGGCGCGGATCGACACATCTGCGATCAGCTAGCGAGGACAGCTGCCAGTTCGCACCGTAGGTTCCGACTGCCCGGATCGGACGCCTGTCGAGGCTCGCAACCACCGTGAGGAACGCACGCTATCGAGTTCGAAGAAATGGCGTGGCAACGGTTTGCGTCGACAGCTCAGCCCCCGATACTCGATTGCGCAGCGACGTTGTCGAGGACCTTGGCGTCGGCGGAGAGCAGGTAGCCCTTCGAGACATCCGAGGCGACGGCCGCATCCCACTTGTTCACGAAGTCCTGATGGGTCGGGTAAAGCTGCGTGAGCTTGGCAGCGCTGAAGGGGATGGTCGTCCCGAAGAGCTTGCAGAACCCTCCCCCGGCGCTGGAGGTGTCGCCTGTTCCGTTGACGACGGCGATCGGAGCGGCGACCTGCGGCGTGCGGATGCCGCCCTCCGCCTCACCAAGACTGTTCGTCACGTAGGCACCGGGGCCGGCCACGTCCAGCCGCGGCGACTGGGGAGGTGGTGTTCCGGTTCTCACCCAATTGTTGAGGGCGACCACCGCGGCCCGGAGCTCGTAGGTGTGCGCCCCAGCGTTGAGGGGGACGGGGCAGCTGATGGCTCCGCCGTCGAAGGAGGAGACTGGGTCGATCATGGTGTCGAACGTCTTCACGTCGGCAGCGCCGTTCCCGCTGTCGGTCATGGACTCGACCAGCCCGTATGTATCGTAGTGGGCGGTGCCTGCCACCTCCCACTCACGAATGAAATTGGTGGGCGGCTGCCGAGCACTGACGTAGCCGAGAACCGCTACGTCTGCCTCTGTCTCGAACATCATGACCGGCACGTTGAGGTCGGTGCGGATCAACACCACGTCGGGTGGGTTGATGGCAGCTTGGGGGGCCTGCGAGAGCGGTGCGCCTGATGCAAACCGGCTGTAGACGAAGTAGCCGTCGAAGACCCCTTCACTTCGGGGTTGCAGCGCGTCGATGTAGGTGACGAGACGTGTCGCGGACTGCGACTCGCCGAGGGCGAGAATCCGCTTGGGTTTGAGCCCGCCGAGCACCAGGGACGCGTTGCGACGGACGGCGGCTCCGCCCTGCTCGAAGATGCTGTAGGAGTAGCTGTCACCTGGGTGTTCGAGCGAGCTGTAACGGGCCGGATCCGCCCCCTTGATCCCACCAGCTTGGCCGGCGGTCGCGCCGAGGGAGCCGGCCGAACCGACGATGCCCGCTGCCTGCGCGCTGATCCCGACATAGACCATGCCGCTGCGGATCATCTGCACATGGTCCGTCAACCATGCTGCCGCCGCGTCGACACCACCGCTCACGTTCAGCCACTCGACGATCACGGTGCCATCGAAGCGCTTAGGGTTGATCGGCCGGTACACCACCATCCGCGTCGTGTAGGGAGCAGAGCTTGTCGTCGTGACGTTCCAGCGGCCGTTGGCCGTCAATGGCTTGGCGCTCGAGTACGCCGAAGCCGTACCGGAGAGGAAGTACTCGTTCTGCTCGTAGCCGACCGTGCTCAAGTCGAAGCTGGTCGTGCCCGGCAGGTCGATGCCCGTTCCTCCGGTTACCGGACCCGTGACGATCGCCTTTGGGACGCTGGCGGCTATCTGCGACGAAGCTACGGCCGCCCCCGCGGCTTGCGGACCGGCGTTCGCGACCGACAGGGTCGTCATCGCGAGAAGCACCGAGAGCGCCACTCCGGACAGGATTGGCGTATGGGGGGCGCGCACAACGCCGTGACGCGTGGAGTTTGCTCCGAATCGACTCACTTCACACCCCCGGATCAGTGCCCTCTGGCAGTTGGCACAGTGTGACAACTACGGCGTGAGATGTCAACGAAGATTCGCTGCGGTTCGATTTAGGGGGACTGCTGCCTCCTGCGCTTCGGTCGGTTGAGGCTGCTGGTCAGCTGCGTGTCTGTGGCATCTGCGGCCGCCTCCCAGGTTTTGGGGTCGGTGCTGATGCCTCTCTCGAGCACGGCGAGGCTCTCGGACATCGTGGTCGCCAAGTCGCCATCGTGGATGAACCACTGCGTGTGAGCCGCCTGCACGACACCGATTGCCGCGGCGGCCAGCATGGTGGGAACCAGGGCATCACTGGGCAAACCCAATCGAGAACCGAAGAACTCGGCGATCACCGGGTGAATCTTCAACTGGATTGCACCAACCACGCCCTTCATCACGTTTGGATTGTCCGCGATCACGGCGATCCAGCGCCTGAGAACGATCGGGTCGACCGCCGAGAACTCTTCCTCGAACGCCAATCGGAGCGAGCGCAGCGGCGGCTCGTCAACCGGACGAGCCGCGAGAG
Source organism: Acidimicrobiaceae bacterium (assembly GCA_003133545.1). GTDB lineage: Bacteria > Actinomycetota > Acidimicrobiia > Acidimicrobiales > RAAP-2 > Bog-473. Next base: position 12,696 of record PKYA01000079.1, read on the forward strand.
CCGCTCGGAGGACTTCGCTTCGCCTGTTGATCCGCAGCTGCAGAACGTCGTCCTTGGCGCCAAAGTAACGGTAGAACGTGCGCACCGAGATGTGCGCTACTGCGGCGATCTCTTCGACCGTCACATTGGCGAACCCGCGCTGGTCAAAGAGTCGGAGGGCAACGTCCTCCAACTCCGACACCATCATTTCCGAGCGCTTCGCCCGAAGCTGGAGCGAAAGCGACTGCGTCTCCAAGTCCTCTTCTTTCGATGGTGCCATGTTCCTTCACTTCAGCGGGCTATTGGCGAGTCGTCGGGACCGCGTTGAGGCCGACGAAACATAGTAGAGGGTCCGCTGGCAGTTTCCCCGCAGGCGATGGACGGTATCAGGACCCCGTTTTCAGGTCCCGCTTTGTCGCAGCGCTCAGGCTCGTCGATACCCGGCTCGACAAGCCTCAGTCACCAACCCGATGCACGGGGGCATGCACCAGGCGAGTTAGATCGCTAGGGAAGTTGCTGCAGTATGGAGACCAATTCGTCACGCCCGAACCCGTACTTCCGAGCCAAGGCAAGGAGTTCCCTTGCCTGGGCCACGACGACCCCTTGCTCGGGTTTGCCGACCACGGTGACACCACGACCACGCCTGAACTCAAGGATTCCCTCGTCGCGGAGGAGCCGGAGAGCACGAAACACAGTGTTCGGGTGTACCCCCAGTACCACCGCCATGTCCCTGGCGGGTGGGAGGCGCTGCCCCGGACGCACGTCTCCGTTCGCAATGTCCTGGCGAATCTCGGCGGCTACTTGGTCATGCAGCGGTGTGGAGTTGCGGAGCAGCTTGACATCCTCCATGGTAACATGCAGAGTATCACCATTGTGGCCACCACGGAAGCGGATGCACGAACCCAGCCGCTGCCCAAAGACCCGGAGCAGCTCGTCGTGCGAGAGGCTCGACGGCGCCAGCGACGGCGTCAGTTTGGCGTCGGGATCACGACTTTGGCCGTTGCAGCCTCACTTGCATTGTGGCTGACCATCGAATCCGGCGGGCAGCCTCCAGACGCCAGGGTTATTGGCGCAGGAACGCCGAGCGTTCCGGTTCCGACCATCATTTCCTCGGTCATTGCGCACACCATTGCTGCCCGGACTGCCGCTTTCAGGTTCACAGTGCGGACGTCCCTGATCTTCACGCACGGTTCCGGCTCCGTGAACTTCGTTTCCCCTGCCTACTCACGTGAACTTCGTTTCCCCTGCCTACTCAATTGACGAATCGATAAGTGGGTTACCTCTGTTCACTGGCAGCACCAAGCTCACGAGAACAGCCTCCGGAGATTTCTACGAGCAGAACTCCGGTGAAGCGCCCACGGAGATGAGCGGCAATGGTCTATTGCCGCGCCAGGCACCTTCTGCAACGGATGAGGGACCGATGGCGATTCTCGCCCGGAGCCCAGCTGGGTACGGCTTTGGCCTTTTGTCACTCCTACCGGCGAGTGATGTGCGGCTTACGGGAACGGAGATGGGTGAATTCGCCGGAATGCCGGCGACGATCTACCAGTTCGGAGATTCCGGCCAGTGTCGGGGTACCGTGCAGACCAAAGTCTGGACGACCGGACAGGGTCGCATTCTGCAGGCGACAACAACCCAGTTCGGTTCAGGTGGAAGGAGGGTAGAGACTATGTCCCTCACCTTTACCCATTTCGGATTGCCGGTCACGGTCGTCGCGCCTCCTCTGGCGGCTCCAATCGCTGCCAACAATCGACCGAGCAACCATGTTGGTGGCGCTGGATCGAGCGGCTCGTCTAGGAGACTGTTGATTTGAGCGGCGGCACCTCTGCCACCCCGCTCAAACGTG
>PKYA01000029.1 GCA_003133545.1 Acidimicrobiaceae bacterium
TGCGCACGGTGAAGGTCTCGCGCACCCCCCCGCCCTGGCGCCGCATGACGGCGCCCTGGAAGATCTGCACCCGCTCGCGGGTGCCCTCGACCACCCGGACGTGGACCTTCACGGTGTCCCCCGGGCGGAAGTCGGGGANNCCGGCTCAGTGCCGGACGGAACATGGTAGCCGTGCACGGCCAGTGCCCGCACGTCGACGTCGCTCAGAGCGCCCTTGGCGACCAGGAGGTCCAGGAGGTCCGGCCGCCGGGCCGCCGTGCGCACGAGTGCCTGGCCGCGCCGCCAAGCCGCCACCGCGCCGTGGTCCCCCGCCCGCAGCACCTCGGGCACGCTCCAGCCTCGGAACTCGGCCGGACGGGTGTAGTGGGGGTACTCGAGCAGCCCTTCCGAGAAGCTCTCCTCGACGGTGGAGTCCTCGTTGCCCAGCACCTCGGGCAGCAACCTGGCCACGCTCTCTATGACCACCAGGGCCCCCAGCTCCCCGCCGGCCAGCACGTAGTCCCCGACCGAGAGCTCCCCGTCGACCAGGTGGTCGCTCACCCGCTGGTCCACCCCTTCGTAGCGGCCGCACAGGAGCGAGAAGCCACCGGGGAGCGCCGCCAGTTCGGTGGCCACCGCCTGGGTGAAGGGCCGACCCCCGGCCGAGAGCAGGAAGAGGGGCCGAGGCAGGTCCTCGACCGCCTCGACGGCGCGGAATACCGGCTCGGGCATCAGCACCATGCCCGGCCCGCCGCCGAAGGGACTGTCGTCCACCGTGCGCCGGGCGTCCTGAGACCCTTCCCGCAGGTCGTGCGCCTCTATCGCCAGTGCATCCGACTCCTGGGCCCGGCCGAGGATCGACGTGGCGCAGTACGCGGTGATGACGTCCGGGAAGAGGGTGAAGACGACGATCCTCATCGGCGCGCCCTCACGGGTCGAGCAGTCCCTCCGGGATGTCGACCACCAAGGTGCGGGCGGCGGTGTCGCGATGGGTGACGAAGCGCAGAGGGATCAGACCCCCGCCGGCGAGGACGAGTAGGTCGCTGGCCGGGTTGGCCTCGACGGCACTGACCGAGCCCAGCTCGGCGCCGGTGGCGTCGAAGACCGTCGCGCCGACGAGCTCGTGCACCCAGAGCTTGCCGGGGATCTCGACGGCCTCGGCCTCGAGCTCCACGCCGCGGATGCGCTCGGCCTGCGAGCGATCCACGAAGTCTTCGAACTGGACGATCCAGCGATCGCCGAAGGGGCGGACCGCCTCGACCGTGAGGGTGCCCCCGGATGTGATGAGGACCGAGCCGGGATTGAGCCGTTCGGTCAGATCCGTCCACAGTTGGACGACCACCTCGCCGCGCAGGCCATGCGCCTTGGTGACCCGGCCGATCTTCAGGAACTCAGGCGTCGTGGGTGTTCGTCAGTCGTCGACGATGTCCACGCTGGCCTGGACGCCGTCCTTGGCGCCGGCCACGTTGACCAGGGTGCGGATGGCCTGGGCCGTCCGGCCCCTACGGCCGATGACCCGTCCCATGTCGTCGGGCGCCACGTGCAGGCTGAGCCGCAGCCCACCCCGGCGCTCCTCGGTGTCGATCACGACCGAGCCGGGATCGTTGGACAGCGAACGGGCCAGGTAGTGCAGGACGGCCAGCGGGGTGCCGCCGTCGGGTGCCTGGTCGCTCTCGTTGCCGGCGCCGGATTCGTAGTCCGACTCTTCGTCGACCCCGTCGTCCACCGCGTTGGGGTCGACCGCGTTAATGTCGCCGTGCTCATCACCATTGACCGTGTTGATGTCGCCGGCCTCGTAGAGGTTCGTCACGTCGCCCTCGCCGCGGTGAACTCGTCCCAGGCGCCCGAGGTCTTGAGCAACCTCTCCACCCGCTCGGTCGGCTGCGCGCCGTTGACGAGCCACTTGACGGCCTTGTCGTTGTCGATCTTGATCACGGCTTCCCGCTCGGTGGTCGATGCACCCCGCGGGGCGTAGGTGCCCACGATCTCGAGGAATCGACCGTCGCGCGGCGACCGGCTGTCAGCGGCCACGACCCGGTAGGTCGGCTGCTTCTTCTTTCCCATCCGCACGAGGCGGAGCTTCACTGCCACGAACTGTTCCTCCATCATTGGGCCTGGTGCATCCGGCCGTTGTGTGCCCCATTCTGGCAGATGGCGGCCCTACCGGCTTTTCGGGGGTGTGACCCGGCCACCCTTCTTCTTCTTCTTGGTCCCTTTGTTGCCACTGACCACGGGCCGGGGCGCCGAGGGGGCGGGCAACCCGGGGAACAGCGATGCGGCAGCGTCATCGGCGCCGGAGTCGCCCATGAGCTGGGAGAGCATGTCGAAGTCCGGCCCGCCGGCACCGGCCGCCTGGGCCGCCAGCTTGCGGCCGGCACGGCCGCCCAGCCCGGCCATCCCCCCGAGGCCGCCCATGCCGGGAAGGTTGGGCATGTTGCCCGCCGCCATGCCCTTCATCATCTTCTGCATCTCTTTGAACTGCTTGAGGAGCGTGTTGACCTCGGCCACCGTGGAGCCCGAACCCCGGGCGATGCGGCTGCGCCGCGACCCGTCGAGCAGGTTGACGTCGGCGCGCTCGGCCGGCGTCATGGAACACACGATGGCCTCGACCCGGGAGATCTCCCCGTCGTCGATCTGGCCGGCGGCCTGGCGCATCTCCTTGGACATGCCCGGCATCAGCTTCATCAGGCCGCCGAGCGAGCCCATCTTCTTGACCTGCCTGAGCTGGGAGAGGAAGTCCTCCAGTGTGAAATGGCCCTGCATGAGGCGGGCCGCGCCCTTGGCCACCTCGTCGTGGTCCATGGTGCGGTCGGCCTGTTCAATGAGGCTGAGCACGTCGCCCATCCCCAGGATCCGGTCCGCCATCCGGTCGGGGTGGAACAGGTCGAAGTCGGCCAGGCGCTCTCCGGTGCTGGCGAAGGCGATCGGCTTCCCGACGACCCCCTTGACCGACAGGGCGGCGCCACCGCGGGCGTCGCCGTCGAGCTTGGAGAGGATCACGGCATCGAGGGCCAGGGTCTCGTGGAACGCCTTGGCCGTCGTGACCGCGTCCTGGCCGATCATGGCGTCGATGACCAGGAACGTGTAGTGCGGCTCGGTCGCCTCGGAGATGGAGCGGATCTCCTTCATGAGGTCGGCGTCGATGGTGAGGCGCCCGGCGGTGTCGATGATGCACACGTCCCGGCCCAACCGCCTGGCCTCTTCCACGCCGGCACGGGCCACGGCCACCGGGTCAGTGGGCTCGCTGAACACGGTGACCCCGGCCTGGCTGCCGAGAACCCGGAGCTGTTCGACGGCGGCCGGCCGCTGCAGGTCGGCGCCGACGAGGAGCGGGTTGCGCCCCTGCTGCTTCCACCACACGGCCAGCTTGGCCGACGCCGTCGTCTTGCCCGAGCCCTGCAAACCGGCCATCAGCACGACGGTGGGCGGCCGCGAGGCGTAGGAGATCTTGAGGGTGTCCCCGCCGAGCACACTCACGAGCTCTTCATGGACGGCTCTGATGACCTGCTGTCCAGGGGTCAAGCTCCGCGAGAGGGCCTCCGTGCTGACCCGGAGCCGGATGCCGTCGCAGAACCGGCGCACCACCGACAGCTCCACGTCGGCCTCGAGCAGCGCGGTGCGGATCTCGCCGAGAGCCTCCTCCAGATCCTCCTCGCTGATGCGGCCCTTGCCGCGCAGGCGCGTGGAGATGCGTTCCAGCCGGTCGGAGAGTGCGTCGAACATCGAAGACTCAGGCTAGCGGGAGCGCGCCGCCGGTAGCGGTCCCCCGAATCAGTCCAGGCCGATCAGTCCAGGCCGAGCAGCGCGTCGACGAAGGCGTCAGGGTCGAAGGCCACGAGGTCGTCGGGGCCTTCACCCAGCCCGACCAGCTTCACGGGCAACCCGAGCTCGCGCTGCACGGCGACGACGATGCCGCCCTTGGCCGTCCCGTCCAGCTTGGTCAGCACGATCCCGGTCACCTGCACCGCCTCGGTGAACTGGCGCGCCTGGACCAACGCGTTCTGGCCCGTGGTCGCGTCCAGCACGAGAAGCACCTCGGTCACCCGCCCCGGTTCGCGGTCGGCGATGCGACGGATCTTCTTCAGCTCCTCGACCAGGTTCACCTTGGTGTGCAACCGGCCGGCGGTGTCGGCCAGCACCAGGTCGTTGCCCCGCGCCGCAGCGCGCTGGACGGCATCGAAGACGATCGCGCTGGGGTCACCGCCCTCGGCGCCCCGGACGATCTCCACGTCGGAACGCTCCGCCCACAGGCCCAACTGGTCGGCCGCCGCGGCGCGGAAGGTGTCGCCGGCGGCCAGGAGCACGGACCGGCCGGCGGCAGACTGCTGGCGGGCGAGCTTGCCGATGGTCGTCGTCTTGCCGACGCCGTTCACGCCGACCACCAGCCACACGTCGATGGCGCCCGTCTCGCCGTCGAAGCGCAGCTGGCGGGAATCGGGCACGTCGAGCAGGCTGCGGATCTCGTCGCCGAGAGCCGTGAGGAGGTCGGTGCCGTTGGCGATGTCGTTGGACTCGACCCGGGCCCGCAGCCCCTGCAACAACGCGTCGGTGGTGTGCACCCCGACGTCGGCCCGGATGAGCGCCTCCTCGAGCGACTGCCAGGTGGCGGCGTCGATCTTGTTGGCTCGCAGCGCCGACACCGCGCCGCTGAAGATCCCGCGGACGTTGCCGAGGCGGCTGCGGTAGCTGGGGGGCTCCGGTGCGCGCTCCGGCTCCGGCTCGGGCTCGGGAGCGAGGAAGGGCTCTGGTGCCGTGACCGCCGGCTCGGCGGGCGCCTCGACCGGGGCCTCGCTAACCGGCCGGGCGGGGGCGGGCACCTCGGGAGCCGGCCGGGCGGGCGCCTTGGGAGCGGTCTTCCCTTTCTCCGCCGCCTTCGCCGGCTTCGAGGCCTTCTTGGGCGCGGGTCCCCCCTTGGGCGGCTTCTCGAGCGGCCCTGGGGGTGGTTGCTTCGCAATGGTGGAGCGACGGGGTCCCCGCCGGAGGGGGCCGACGAGGAAGAGGGCGGCCAACAGGGCCACCACGACGACGACGCCGAGGACGATGAAAAGGGCGGTCACGGGTGCAGCGCCGTCATGCGAGGAGCGCGGTCATGTCCCTGAGCACCGTCAGGCGGGCCGGCACCCTCATGCGAGGAGCGCGGTCATGCGGGCGGCACCGTCATACGGTCTCGTGCTCCACCTTTTGGCTCACCACCTGCGAGGAGCCCCCGGGCGCCATGGTCACCCCGTAGAGGGCGTCGCCGGTCTCCATCGTGCGCTTCTGGTGGCTGACGATGAGCAGCTGGGCCTCGTCGCGGAACTCGCGCACCAGGCCGAGGAAGCGGTGCAGGTTGACGTCATCGAGCGCAGCCT
>PKYA01000043.1:0-27110 GCA_003133545.1 Acidimicrobiaceae bacterium
TCTCCGACTCACGACACTAGGCGATACTCGTCGTCCGCTCACCGCTCGGAGAGCGCCTTCGCGGTGCGGGCCATGATCGTTGCGGTACGGGCTCGCACATTTGGGTCCAGGGCGTTCGAGAGGAGCAGTGGTCGGCGCCGATCCCTTGCACTGTCGTTCTTCTGACAACGCTACCGGTGCAGATTGCGACCCATGTTCCTAGGGCGACGGCCGATAGGTAAGTAGGACGTTGCCGGAGTTGAATGGCCGCACATGGGCCAACCTGAGCGCGAGCCGGTCCTTCAGATCCTCGAAGAGGGATCGGCCCTGACCAATGGCGATTGGGCAGACCATGATCCGCAACTCGTCGAGGACGCCCGCGGCAGCGAAGTGGGCGGTGAGGTGGGCGCTGCCGAGCACGAGCAAGTCGCCGCCGGGGGCGGTCTTCACCGTTTCTATCTGCTCGACGGCTTCGCCCGCGATGATGGTGGTGTTGGACCAGCCTGCGTGGTTGAGCGCAGTCGAGAAGACGAGTTTGGGTTTGGTGTTCATCCGGGAAGTGATGGCGGGGTCGTTGGCTTGGGCCTGGTCGGTCGGCCAGTGGGCGGCCATGTGTTCGTAGGTCACCCGACCGAAGCAGAGGGCGTCCGCTTCGTCGAGCTGGCGAATGGCGAAGTCATTGAACTCCTCGTCCACGATCGGCCAGTCGAACTCACCGTTCGGGCCCTCATAGAAGCCGTCCAGGCTGGTGAGGATGAATGAAGCCAAGCTTCTCACGATGCGCCACCGGGCAAGATGGTGGCCAACGAGTCTAAGAGGGACCGGGTTCCCTCTTCCCTTTGGGCCGCCGTATCGTGGCCGTCGAGGAACACTCCTTGCTCCGTGAGGACCAGATTCGTTGATGCTCCCTGGCTGCGGAACTGGACGGTGGCGACAGACACAGAGATCCGCGTGTCATCGGCGTACATCTCGTACGTGTAGACGATCCGCTGCTCCGGGACGATGTCGCGGAACTGCGACTCGTACGTATAGACGGGCCCGCCCGGAGGCCCTCCACGATTTACCTCACGGCCCCCGATCCGGAAGTCCAGTTCGTAGCCAGCTCCCAGTGCATCAGCGGAGCCGGCGAACCAACGGGCTTTGAGTATGGGATCCGCCCATGCCCCGAACACCTGGGCAACCGGAACGTTGTAGGTCCGCTCAATGACGAACGTGTCGTGCGCAACGGTGGAAGGCTTCATGATGTCTCCTCGGCGGTAGCTGCTTCGTTCAGGATGTCGCCCAATCGATCCAGGCGGGCTTCCCAGCCCCGCCGTCGGTCGGCGATCCACCCTTCGGCGGCGGTCATCGCGGCACCTTCGATTCGGCACATGCGTGTCCTCCCGACCTTCTCCGTCTTCACCACCCCACACGCCTCGAGGACCTGCACGTGCTGGACCACAGCCGCAAGGGACATGGCGAGGGGCTCTGCCAATTCAGTGACCGAGGCGGGTCCCAGGGTGAGTCGTTCCACCATGTTGCGCCTGCTCTTGTCGGCCAGCGCCTGAAAGGTCCGATCAAGGTCGATCGTTTGGTCAAGCATCTACTTGAGCATATGGTCGACTCCGACTACAGTCAAGTAGCTCCTTGAGTTTTACTCGGGGTTGGGGACGGCCGCGATCAATAGGGTCCACCGTCGACCTGCTTGATGACGCGGTCCTGTTTCAGTGCGCATAACTCCTCGCTCATTGGTTGGGGTGGAGGGTTCCGTGGTCAGCAAGCCCGTTGTCGACGCCTGCGGAGTCCGGCTGGAGTTCGATGTGGCGCCCGGGATCGGCGGCGAAGCGCTCGGCGCAGCGGTCCGAGCAGAAGTAGTAGCGCTGATCGCCGCGCATGGCGGTGGCCGGTGCGTGTGCGGTCTCGACCTGCATGCCACACACCGGGTCCAGCGCGTAGCCACGCCCACCGCCGAGATGCTCTCGGTTGCGGTAAGCCCAGAAGAGGAGAGCGAAGAGGACAAGGAAGACAATGTTGAGGTAGGTGGTGTAGTCCCATGAGAAGTGGGTGGGCGCCACTTGGACCGGCCGGGTGGTCGGCACGAGTCCGGCGGCCCGGAAGATCCCCTCGGTAGCCAGCCCCGCGAGCGACATGACCGCCCAGAAGATGGTCAGCATCCGCAACGTCAGGCGGGTGCCGTAGTAGCGGCGGTAGATCAAGAGGAGGGGAAGGGTGATCAGGTCGGCGAAGATGAAGGCCACCACGCCACCGAAGGAGATCCCACCCTTCCACAGGGCGGCGGCCAGAGGGACGTTGCCGATCGAGCAGACGAAGCTGATGACGGCGACGAAGGGCCCGACCACGACGTTCTCCAGGCTGGTCCAGAACCCGTGGCCGTGCAGGAACACGGCGTTCCAGAAGTGGACTGGTACCAGCGTGGTCAGGAACCCGGCCACGACGTAGCCGATGACCAACTCTCGGCGCAGCATGGTGAGGTCCGCCATGGTGTAAGTGGCGGCATCCGCCCACCCTCCCTTCGACCGGAGACGGATGCGCCAAGGCTCGCGCTGGAGCGCTGCGTCCTCCGGCGGTCCGTGCTGGTGGTCGTGCCCGCGGTCGCCTTCGAGCCGCTGGCGGGCCTCGACCACCACCCGGCCCCTCAGCCAGAGGCCGCCGGCCAGGGCGAGCAGGACGATCATGATGGCCCCGCCGATGAACTCGCTGGCGGCGAACTGCCAGCCCATGAGCACGATCAGCACGATGCCCAGCTCGATGACCAGGTTGGTGGAGGCGAACATGAAGACCGTCGCGGCGACGAAGTCCGCCCCCTTCACGAACAGCGATTTGGCCATGGCTGTCGCCGCGTACGAGCACGATGAGGACACCATGCCGTAACCCGAGGCCCGGGCGACCGACCTGGGGTCGAGGTGGCCGAGTTTCTGCTGCATGGACTGGTGGCTGACGAAGGCCTGGACCGCCCCCGAGAGTCCGAAGCCAAGCACGAGTGGCCACAGGGTCTCCCAGAACATAAAGAAGCCTTCGCGCAGGCTCCGACCGATGTCGTCGATCCAGCCGACGCTGGCGAGCACCGTCGCGGTCATGGCCCGGCTCTCCGGCCACACCACGGGAATCTGTTCACGAGCGCACCAGCCGGGCGATGGCGGCAGAGGCCTCCTTGAGCTTGGCTGCCGACTCGCCGCCGCCGCTGCGCACTGCGTCAGCCACGCAGTGGTCGAGGTGGCCGTCGAGCAGTTCGAGCGCGACGGCCTGCAGAGCGCGCGTCGCGGCCGATACCTGCTCCAAGATGTCGATGCAGTAGCGGTCCTCCTCCACCATGCGCTGGAGACCTCTGATCTGCCCCTCGATTCGCCGTAGGCGCTTCTGGACCGCTTCCTTGTCGTCGCTGTAGCCGTAGGTCATGTTTGGAATATACTCCCTACAGGTACCCTGTATATCGCGTTCCGACCGCCGTCGCTCCTCAACCCCGGGTCGGGGGTCCGCTCGGTGGCACCCTGGGACAGACCAGCTCGGAGTGTCTCGCCGATCGTGAGCGGCCGTAAGCAGCATCGTGGGCCGCTGGTCGCCAGCGCCGGAGCCGGCGCAGTGCTGCTTATCTCATTGGTTTGCCCTCCTCTCTAACAGATACTGATATGCGCTATAGAATGACTAATAGATTTAGTCAACTTATTCCTCTTTTAGAAGGGCAGCCCCACGCCGTCAGACGATGAGACACAGACGGATCTCCGAGGACGCGTGATCAACTTCGACGCCCGCGTGACCAGCATCGGCGTCCTCGCCGAACCGGTGCGGCGTGCCCTTTATCGTTTCGTGGTCGGAAGGTCCGAGCCGGTTAGCCGCGATGAGGCAGCCACTGGGACTGATGTGGCGCTTCACACGGCCAAGTTCCACCTGGACAAGCTCGTCGATGAGGGGCTCCTCGAGGTGGAGTATCGCCGTCCTCCCGGCCGGGTGGGACCAGGAGCGGGGCGACCCTCAAAGCTCTACCGTCGTACCTCGCGGGAGGTGTCGGTCAGCGTCCCTGAACGTAGTTACGAGCTTGCTGGTCGGCTTCTCGCTCGAGCAGTAACCGATGCGGAACGGGACAACCTTCCCGTGTCCGAGGCATTGACGCGAGCAGCGTGGCAGCAAGGACGCTCGCTCGGAGAGGCGCTTCTGGACCGTACTGCTTCGAAAGGACGTACGGCGCTACGCGATGCGACCATCGGGGCCTTGGAGAACTGTGGTTATGAGCCGCGCGTTGATCCGAGCGGAGTGACCCTCGTCAACTGCCCGTTCCACTCGCTCGCCCACGAGTACACCGATCTCATCTGCGGCATGAATCTCGATCTCGTCCATGGATTGCTCTCACGACTGGACCGAGCCGGCCTCAAAGCAACACTCGACCCCGCCCCCGGCCGGTGTTGCGTGCGGCTCCAGAACGCCTAGCCACGTCGGGTAGTGGGTGCCGGCGTTGGGTGCAACGTTCATGACGGTTTCCCATGGATAGAGGGTTAACGCCCTCTTTTCTCCTTCGATTCTGCGTACGCCGACTCTGCGAGGCGTTTGATGGCATTGAGGCGCCGGTCCCACTCGGCCGCGAGGTCAGCCATGGCCCGAGTGGCCTGGTCGAGGCGGCCGGCCTCTACTTTGTAGAGAACCTCTCGACCCTGCTTGCGCCGGCTGACCAACCCGGCCTCCTCCAGCACGACCAGATGCTTGGAGACCGCTTGGCGCGAGAAGGGCACCCGACCGGCCAACCAGCTGGCGCTGACCTCACCGTTGTTGACCAGCAGGTCGAGCACCCGTCGACGAGACGGGTCGCCGATGGCCGACCACAACTCGTCCTCGGCCTCCGTCGTCATCCCGACTGGTGGGCCGCGAGCACGCCGACGAGGCGGTCCAGGAAGTCGCCCCATCCCTTCTGGTGCTCGTCGGCATACCGCTGCTTCTCCGCGTCGGGCCAGTCGCGCAGCTCATGGCCGCTTTCGGCCACGCGGAGACGGGTCCGTTCGTCGCCTTCGGGAGTCAACGTGAACTCGACGAGCATCGAGTTGCCGACCACCGGTTCTGCCTCGCGAGGATGGTTCCAGCGAAACGAGAAGCGAGTGGGGGGATCAACGATCTCCACGACAACCGGACCACCCTGGTCCCCGAAGCCCATGTAGCCATGCGCGCCCGGTTCGACCACGAGGTCGACCCGGTCGGCGAACCACAGGCTCATCTGGTCGGGCTCGGTGATGGTGCGCCACACCACCTCCGCCGGAGCTTCAATCAGGACCTCCCGCTCAATCACGAGACCTGCCATCGGAATCCCGTCCTTTCCTAAGTACGTCATGCGGCACTCGCCAACGCTTGAACTGCAACCAATAGTAGCACGTTTATCGGTCCACGCGCAACTTTTTGTTGCACATCGGGGGAGGGACGTGCTACCTTTAGTTGCAGATCGAGAAAGTGAAAGAGGCATTCATGAATGATGAACCAACAAACCTCGGCGGGCCGGCAGCGGACGCCACCAACGTGGCGCACCTGCCTGCCGTCGTGGAACGGGCCACCTTCCAGGTCGAACTGGACGGGCTGAGGGTTCGAGAGAAGGCGCACACCCACCAGGGCGATGCCATCGCGTCGGCCAGACGGCGCCTCCCGATGGTCGAGGTAGACCCCAATCTCGAGTTGATTGGGCCAGACGGGTCGCTGACCCTGCTCGAAGCGTTCGAAGGGCGCCGACAGCTCATCGCCTACTACTTCATGTGGCACACCGGGCACCCCGCGGCCGAGCAGTGCGAAGGCTGCACGTGGGTCACCACCCAGGTGGCGGAGCTGTCCTACCTGCATTCTCGCGGCATCACCTACGCGGTCTTCTGCCAGGGACCCTACGAGGAAAGCAAGCGTTATTACGACTTCATGGGCTGGGAGATGCCGTGGTACTCAGCACAGGGCTCCTCTCTCGACGCGCTCCTCGTCGGGCGCCATATCGGCAGGATGCACCTCGTGTGCTACCTACGCGACGGCGACCGCGTCTTCGAGACCTACTGGACCACCGTCCGTGGCGTCGAGGCAATGGACTACAGCTACGCGCTCATGGACCTCACCGCGTACGGACGCCAGGAGACCTGGGAGGACTCACCTCCGGGCTGGCCACAGCAGTGCTCCATCACACGATCTCGCGCGGGCTCTCCCGATTGGCCACCAATAGCGGTGTGGCCTGAGGGGCGCCCTATCGCCCAGTGGTCTCGACTCGAAGCTGGATGCTCGGACGACCTCGGCACCACGGGACCGCCGTCAGAGGGATCCCACCATTGTCATTAGTACAGACGGTCGAGCAGCACCGAGGTCGACGATCCTTGTCCGACGGCAGCGCCACCTCGGGAATGACTGACCGCCCCAATACATGGAATGCCTGCACCCCTTCAAATGACTCGACGAAAGGAGACGGTAGTGAATGCAGACGATCTGCAACGAGCCGTGGCGACGACCCGCACCGTTTTGGCCGCCGTTCGACCAGCACAGTTAGACAATCAGACGCCGTGCGGATCATGGACGGTGTGCGACCTCATCATTCACATGATCGATGCGCCCATCTTCACCGCTGTCGTCATGGAGACAGGAGACTGGGCGAACCACTCATACGATCCGATCGATCCCGCAGTAGGCGATTACCTCGCCAGATACGACGCAGCTACCTCTCGTCTCGTTGCTGCTTTCCGGACCGAGGGAGCCGGGTCGAAGATGGTGAAAATGCCAGTCGTTGGACCATTGCCTGGCGCGAGCCTGAACACCGCCGCGACCTGCGACGCCTTTGTGCACGGCTGGGATCTGGCTAAGGCGACCGGAGTACCGACCGACCTTGATCCTGAATTCGCCACAGCTGTCCTCTACGCCATCCGACCGCTGGTGACAGAGGAAATGAGAGGATCCGAAGGGAAGGCACTCTTTGGACTTGAAGTGAAGGTGCCTCTTGATGCTTCTCCGGCGGACAAACTGGCGGGATTCCTCGGACGTCGGCCGTGAACGGGTGCAGGCCTTTCACCGCGACGACTGTGGCGGCGGAGAGAGCGACCCGCTGACGCCACTCTGCAAGCTTGACTCGGCCGACCGGATCGGCCACCATGACGAGCGCGAGTTCAGCGCGTTCCTCCGCCGGCTGTCCCAGCAAGCTGGCACTTGGAGGTAAAGGGGATCATGTCCTCGGGTCGTTATCCGTCACCCATTCCGAAGGTGTAGCTGGGGCGCCGATCGGAGTGTGCGAGACCGGATGACGAAGAAGAAAAAACTCAAGCGTCGGGTCAGATCGCGTGCTGCTCACACCGGTGAACCCTACGAGACCGCCTTGCGGAGAATCCGCCAACAAGAGGAGAGCCATATGCCAGCTACCGCGACCACTCGCGAGGAACTAATCGCGTCCTGCTCGTTTTGCGGAAAGCCGGATGCAACGGTCCAGAGGCTCGTCGCTGGTCCCGGTGTGTACATCTGCAATGAGTGCGTCGAACTGTCCGCCGCGATTGTCGCAGACGCCGCTCGCACCACCTCAGAGGAGTCCTCTCGACGACGATCCCAGTACTACGAGCGGTCCACCAAGGACATCCTCGCGATGCTTCCGGCCTTTATTCGCAGCGCTGAGCGGGTCGAAAGCGAGTTGACCGGCTGGGTCAATCGCTTAAGAGAGCGAGGTGCCGACTCGAAGACGATCGCCGGTGCTGCCGGCATGAGCATCGATGCCGCCCGCCAACGCTTCGAATCCGCACCCCTGGAGTAAATCGGCACCGCCGTAGTGTTCAGCTAAGGGACGCGTCAAGAATGCCTTGGATCGCGAGTTTTAGCGTGTGATCGAATTCGTCATTGCTCTGGTTAACCGACAACCCCTCGGTGAGGGCGCGCGAGAAACTGGCGATCACGCCGTGGTTCGCCGCCAGGCGGTGGTCTGCCTCTTTGCGGCCGTAGCCGCCTGACAGCGCCAACACTCTCAAGACATTCGCGTGCCCTACGAGATCGGCGTAGAAGTCGTCGATGTCGGGCAGCGACACCTTCAGGATGACGGTTTGCCCGGAACTTAGTTGGGCCAGCTGCCCAGCAATGTTCGCCTTCAGAAGTTCCTCCGCCTCCCCCTTTTCAGGGCTGTGGATGTCGACCTCAGGCTCAATGATGGGCACCAAATGGGCGGCCATGACCTCTTTCGCTATCTCGAATTGCTGATCTACGACCGCGTCAATGCCCACATGGTCGGCACGCTTGATGAATGAACGCATCTTGGTTCCGAACACTCCCTTCCCCTTCGCACGAGAAAGCAGGGAAGCGAGGCGGTCGATGGGATTCATCATCTGGACGCCGTCGTGTTCGACGGCAAGGCCCTTGTCGATCTTCAAGAATGGGACCACTCGCTTTACGTCCCACAGATACGACACCGAGTCCCGCCCATCGATTTGGCGATCCATGGTGTCTTCGAACAAGATCGCGCCGATGATGGAATGGCCATCGAAGCTCGGACTCTCGATGATCCGGCTGCGCATGGCGTGCATCAACGCGAACATCTCATCGTCGTCCGAGTACTGGTCCTCGTCAATGCCGTAGAGCTTGAGGGCCTTCGGGGTACTTCCGCCGCTTTGGTCCAAAGCGGCGATGAAGCCCCGGCCGCACTCCACCTTGTGGAATTGCTCCTCGCTCACCTGGTCGGGTGCCGAAGTTGTTGGCGACATTGCGTGTGCTCCTTTTCTCTGGATCACTGCCCCCCACATTGTTCGCCGGGCGGCGGTCATCCCGACCGGGCCGGCACCGATCACGATCACGTCGAAGACGCCGTCACTGTTCACGGGGGACCTCGTTCAGGCTGGGTGGACCTCGCCATGGACCCTACGTCCCCACGATCCATTTCGGAACGGCTAATTTTCAGGGAATCGGGGTTGATCGTGGCGATAGTTGGAGTTTGCCGGCCGACTCAGGTGCCCCGCATGACCCCGTCAATGACCAGCACTTCACGCGCGCAGCTGCCTGTGCCAAGCTCGCCGGTGTCCCGAGCAGGTTCTTAGGCAAGGAGGTTCCGCACTATGGCAGAGGGAGACGCCACTCCGACCCTGAGTGCCACCGATATTGCGCTCCTCGCCGAGCTGGGCGTTCGACGCTCCGCGCGCGCGGGGGAGTTCCTGTACCGGGCGGGCGATGTCACCTACGACTTCTTCGTCCTGGTGAGCGCCGAGGTCGACATCGTCGTGTCCGCCGACGGTGGCGAGAGCGTCGTCGCACAACACGGACCCGGTCGATTTCTCGGCGAGCTCAACATGCTGAGCGGACTGCGGGTCTTTGTGTCCGCACGGGTCGTCAAAGCAGGCGAGGTCGTCGTGGTCCCCCGAGACCGGTTGCGACAGGTTATGGCAACGAAGCCGCAGCTCGGCGACACCATCCTGGCTGCTTTTCTCGCTCGCCGCGCTCTGCTCATGACCGAGGCCGCGCCTGCCATCCGGGTGATCGGGTCGCAGTTCTCGCCGGAGTCGCTCCGGGTCCGGGAGTTCTTGGCCCGGACCCGCGTGCCCCACGAGTGGCTGGACCCCGATCGTGACCCGCGGGTCGAAGACATCCTGCAAGGATTCGGGATATCGGCGAATGAGCTGCCTGTGGTCATTGCCACCGGGTCCGTATTGCGGCGGCCAACTCCAGGCGAGCTGGCGAGCTATCTCGGGCTGACCCTCGAGAGCCTGCCCGAGCGCTGCTTCGACCTGGTCGTCGTGGGCGGCGGTCCAGCCGGCCTCGCCGCGGCGGTGTACGGCGCCTCTGAAGGGTTGCGCACCCTCGGGGCGGAGATGCACGCGCCGGGCGGGCAAGCGGGGGCGAGCTCACGGATCGAGAATTACCTCGGATTTCCCATGGGCATCTCCGGCTCGGACCTGACCCAGCGGGCCGTGATCCAAGCCGAGAAATTCGGCGCCAATCTCACCATCCCCTGCACCGCGGAGTCGCTTCACAACAAAGCCGGACATCTAGTGGTCCGTCTGAGCGACGAAAGCGAGGTTGCCGGGCGGGCCGTGATCGCGGCGACCGGCGCCGCCTATCGCCGACTGGAGGCATCACGTCTGAGCGAGTTTGAAGGAAACAGTGTGTACTACGCCGCCACCGAGATGGAGTCGCGCATGTGCGGCATCGCTCCGGTCGTGGTCGTCGGTGGCGGCAACTCCGCCGGGCAAGCGGCCATCTTCTTGAGTCAAAGCGGGTGTGGTGTGACGCTCGTCATCCGGGGACCGGATTTGAGCAAGGACATGTCGCGCTATCTGGTTGAACGTATCGAGGCAGATCCTCATATCACGCTCCGAAGCCGCACCACTGTCGTCGCTCTGGAAGGGGACGAGACCCTGCGAGTCCTGCGTTTGCGAGACCCCGACGGCGAGATCGTCGTCGAATGCGCCGGCTTGTTCTCGTTCATCGGAGCCGATCCCTCCTCCGGCTGGCTGTCCGGCTGCGCAGCTCTTGATGATCGAGGCTTTGTGCTCACCGACCTTTCGCTCACGGCCGATCACCTCCTTGAGGGCTGGGAGTCGCTCGGGCGGCTCCCGTTGCCGTTCGAAACCAGCCATCCAGGCCTCTTCGCCGTGGGCGATCTGCGCTCGGGATCGACCAAGCGGGTGGCGGCAGCCGTAGGCGAGGGCTCGGCGGCGGTGCGATCGGTCCACGGGTATCTCGCCTTTTCAACGAGGTGATGCAATATTCTCGGGCTGTCGGTTCCAGTCGCTACGCCGACTTGCCCCCGAGTCCGCCGATCCCCAGCGACCCGTCACCTGTGGCGGCTGGCCCGCTCGGGTCGCTCTCTCCCGAAACAGACACTTCCTCACTCCCCGTCGTTGTGGCGCGACCGACGTCGCCCCGCAAAGGCGGAGGTTCGTCGAGAAAGTCTGCAGTTGGCACGAAGAACAGAGAACCGGTCACCGCGGTGGAGAAGTCGAGAATCCGGTCGTAATTGCCGGGCGGGTCCCCGAGGAACATGCGCGCGAGCATCAGCTCGGTGACAGAGGGGCTCGCCGCGTACCCGATGAAGTACGTGCCGAACTCCCCGGCGCCCAAGGACCCGAAGGGCATGTTCTCGCGCAGGATCTGACGCTGGGTGCCGTCGGGCTCGATGATGGTGTTCAGCGCGACGTGCGAGTTGGAAGGCTTGACGTCATCGTCCATCTCGACGTTGGAGAGCTTGGCCCGCCCGATCACCCGCTCCTGCTCCTCGACCGTCAGGGCGTTCCAGGCGGCCATGTCGTGGAGGTACTTCTGGACGATGACGTAACTCCCGCCGGCGAACGCGGGATCGTCGGCCCCGATGGTGACCGCCGCCTCGGCGGCCGATCCGGTCGGGTTCTCGGTTCCGTCGACAAAGCCGAGCAGGTCCCGCTCGTCGAAGTACTTGAACCCGTGGACCTCGTCGATCACTGTGGCGGCTCCGGCCAGACGGGCGCTCACCAGGGAGGCCAGCTCCCAGCACAGATCCATCGTTGCGGCCCGGATGTGGAACAAGAGATCACCGGGGGTGGCCACAGCCCGGTGCCGGCCCCCGTCGAGGGGCTGGAGCGGGTGCAGCTCGGCCGGTCGAGGGCCGACGAACAGGCGATCCCACGCCGCCGACCCCACCCCGGTGACGACCGCCAGCCCGTCCTGAGGTGAACGGAAGCCGACCGTCCGTGCCAGTCCGGACAAGTCGGCGAGCAGGTTGTAGACGACGGACTCACCGTCGTCGTCGATCGTCATGACGAGGATGATCGCGCTGGCCGTGAGCGGAGTGAGCACGGGCTGGGCCACCGGCGGCCCTGCGACGGCTTCCGGGTTCTGTGAGACGGTCACCATGGATGTTCTCCCGTGTCTACTCTCCGGTGTTCGTCAAACCGACCCGGCCGTTGCAGTCCAGGGTCTCGGTTCCGGACGAGCGTAGCGGTGGCATATGACCCCGGCGCACTGGTCGTCAAACGTTCCGAGCGAACGGTGTGGTGGGCGCACCCTTTGCGGGCCGACGGTGAATCAGCCGCTGGCTGCCACCGCCCGCAGTTCGGCCACGGATTCGCGCATGATCGCGGTGAGGTCCCGGCCGTCGTCTCCACCGGCCCACCGCCCGACCGCCACGCGCAGCACCGTCATACCGGCCTCGGCGGCCAGGGTCGCCTGCGGCTCGCGTACGCCTCGCTGGCGCAGAGCGGCGGCGACTGCTGCGGCGTAGTCAGCCAGCTTGGCAAGTTCGCGCTCGCGCAATTCGGGGTTGGCGGCGATCACGGCTTGGCGCTGGTGTGACAGGTCCCGGCGTGCCTCGCCGAGCAGGGCGGCGGCGGCGTCGAGGCCCTGGGCAACGGCGTCGAGGGCGCGGTCGGCTGCTGGCGCGGCCGCCACGCCCGCCACGATCCGCTCCTTGAGGAGGGCAGATCCACCGAAGAGCACTTCTCGCTTGTCGGCGAAGTGACGGAAGAAGGTGCGCTCGGTCAGCCCGGCCCGGGCGGCGATCTCGGCGGCCGTAGTCTGGTCGAACCCGCGCTCTGAGTACAGGGCCAGAGCCGCTTCCTGCAGCCGACCCCGACTATCCGGCTCCCATCGACCCATGCTCTCCATCCTAGGTGTTGACAGTCACTGACATCATCCCTATAGTGATGTCTGTTGCCGACATCACTATAGCTATGGAGGTCGTCATGAGAGTCTTTGTCACCGGCGCATCGGGCTGGATCGGCTCGGCCGTCGTTCCAGAGCTGCTCGGGGCCGGTCACGAGGTGGTCGGCCTGGCCCGCTCCGACGCATCTGCGCAACGGCTGGAAGCAGCCGGCGCCATTGTGCAGCGGGGCGACCTCGATGACCCCGACGGCCTGGCCAACGCGGCCGCCGACGCCGACGGGGTGATCCACCTGGCCTTCCAGCACGAGTTGGCCTTCGGCGGCAACTTCGCCGCCGCCGGGGCGGCCGATCGGCGGGCGGTGGAGGCCATGGGTTCCGCCCTGGCGGATTCCGAGAGGCCCTTCGTTCTCGCCTCGGGCATGATCGGCTTGAAGGCCGGTCGGGTGGCCACCGAGGACGACGGGCTCGTCGCGAGCCCCGAGGTTCGGGCCAACCCCGCCGGGCGCAGGGCGGCCACCGCACTGCTCACACTGTCCCTGAGGGGCATCGGTGTCCGGCCTTCGGTAGTGCGCTTCGCTCCGACGGTGCACGGCGACGGTGACAACGGGTTCGTGGCCACGCTCGTCGGCATCGCACGCCAGCGAGGTGTGGTCGGCTACGTAGGTGACGGCACGAACCGCTGGCCGGCGGTGCACCGCTCCGACGCCGCCCGACTGGTACGTCTGGCCGTCGAGGCCGCTCCCGCCGGCTCGGTCCTGCACGCGGTCGGCGACGAGGGCGTCTTCTTCCGGGAGATCGCCGAGGCGATGGGCCGCCACCTCGACATCCCGACGAAGTCGGTGGCCCCCGAAGACGCCCCCGAACACTTTGGCTTCATGGCCCGCTTCGTCGCCCTGGACAGCCCCGTCACCGCCACCATCACGCGGGAGCTGCTCGGATGGGAACCGACCGGCCCGAGCCTGCTCGAGGACCTCGAGCAGGACCATTACTACCGCCAGGCGTAATTCCGAGAGGGTCACCTTCGTGGAGATGGACTGACGGGAGTCCGAAGTGGCATCTCGGCACTCGCGGCCTCGAGCGCTCTTACTGCGGCGGGTTCAGCGGCGGTCGCTGGGCCTTTCGGGTTGCTGGCCGCATCGGCGCGATGGCAGGGATGGGGTGTCGACGAGGTCCCGACCACATGGCGGGGGGAGCGTCGATGGCGCTGGCGATGGCATATGCAGCCGCCTCGTAATTGACCCGCCAACCCACGAAGTCGAGCCAGGCATCCTCGTTCGACCGCTCGAGGGGAAAATCCACGCTCGCCAATCGCTCGATGGCATCGACGAAATCCTCGTAGGTAAGGGTAATGCCAGCGTTTGGATCTGCCTCGTCGGGGATGGCGAATCCCCGTGCACGGGCGATGGTCGCCAGGCAGGTAAAGCCGCCGCGCAGACACAATCGAGCGGACACCGCCCCCGGGGCATCAGGGAGGAGTGACAAATAGAGCGCGGCGGCATCGAGCACGGCCAGTTGCGCCGTGAGCCATGAGGACAGCGCTCGTTGGGAACGGAAATTGACGAGGGCGATGTACGTCGCGTGACTCTCGGACACATCGGCCGACCAGCGCTCCCAGTCTTCGAACAACGCCGGCAGCTGCTCTACGGCGGAGACCCCGGAGCCCAAGCCGTAGTGGGTTCGTGCGAGAAGTTCAGGGCCCCACGAAGGCACGCCGGCTCGGGAGTCCAGCAGCGTCACGAGCCCTTCGCGCCGGTTGAAAGCGGCGTAGATCGTGGGGAGGTAGCCGATCTGCAGGGCCACCGTGCCCAGACCCACGAGGGATGCGACGTCGGCCAATCCTGTCGGACCGCCATTGTGGGGAGCCAGATATCCCAGGGTGCATAGCGAGGAGCCGGCCAGCTCGAAAGCGCTGGCCAGCCCAGCGGTGCTCATGAACGGCCACAGGAGCAGCGCGAAGCCGAGCTCGAAGACCGCGAGCCAGACCACGATCTGCAAGATGAGTTGAATGGGCGCCTGGGCGGCCAGAATCCGATCGCGCGGCTCGTAGGAGTCGAAACTGTCGGCGACGAAGTGGAAGGCTGCGTTGAGACTGATGGCAACAGTTCGGGTGATCCGGCTGCGGATCCGCCGAGGGACGACCACGGTGCCGATCACACTCCAGGCTGCGGCGACGATCAAGAGCACACCAACCGCCGCCGCCAGATCACGGCCCACAGCCATGCTGCAGCTTCTCATGGAAGGAGGGGTGGCACCGGCTGGGTCGGGTCCACGCCGCATGGTCGGGCTCCCGCCGGGCCGCTCGGAGCCGTTGGCCGTGGTTGCCCGATCCGCTATCGTCAGCGTGGCGCTGGAGGGTGCCACCGGGTCCGCGGGAAGGACTGCGTCCACCTCTTTGTGCATCCAACCTTGCCGTCGGGCTCTTCCTCGGCCTGAGCAGCGGACCGCAGGCGTAGGAGGGAGACGCCATGTCCAGTTCACTTCCCGAGCGCCCCGACCTCGACCAGCTGCGTCGCCAGGCCAAAGAGCTGCGCGACGCCGCCCGTCGCGACGATCCCGGCGCCGTCGAGCGCTTCGCCCACCACCATCCGCGTGCACCCCGAGGTGGCGTCACCCTCGCCGCCGCCCAGATGGTCATCGCCCGGGAGCTGGGCTTTCCCAGCTGGCCTCAGCTCAAGGCGGCCGTCGAGTCCCAGGCCGCCTCACCGGAGCGGCTGGCGGAGGCTCTCGTGGCGGCGTCGGTCGAGGGCCGCCTGCGCGAGGCCGCCGGCATCCTCGACACCGCCCCCCACATCGCGCGCCACAGCCTGGCGGCCGCCGCCGTCCTCGGTGAGGTGCCGCAGGTGCGCGAGAGGATCGCCGTCGACCCGGGGGAGGCGGTCGCCATCGACGAGGTCAGAGGTTGGCCGCCGCTTCTGTACGCCTGCTACTCGCGCTGGCACCGCATCGACCCTGGCCGAGCGGCCGGGATGGCCGAAGTGGTTCGACTGTTGCTCGACGCCGGAGCAAGTCCCGACACCAACAACGGCGCCCGACAAGGATTCCGCTCGGCCCTGAAGGGTGCGGTGGAGGTGAACAATCCCGACGTGGCCCGGGTCCTGCTCGAGGCGGGAGCCAACCCCGACCTTGGCCGGCCCATCGGCGAGGCGGCCGGTCTCCGCGACCACCGTTGCCTCGAGCTGTTGCTCTCCCACGGTGCCAGAGTGGTGGCCAGAACCTGGACGGTCGGCGCCGCCGTGTTTGCCGACGACGCTTACGCGGTGTCGCTCCTCCTCAAGGCCATGGAGGACGTCGATGGCCCGGCCGCGCGCGAGGCGACTGAGATGCTGCCCGACGGGGCAGCGGACGCCTCTCCTGAGGTGGTCGCCGCCCTCCTGGCCGCCGGTGCCGATCCTAAGGCCGTCGACGACGATCGGGGCCTGTCCGCGCTGCGCCTGGCGGTTCGGGCCGGCAAGGACCAGACGGCGGCGCTGCTGGTAAGCCGCGGCGCGCCCGACGACAGCACCGACATCGACCGCTTCATCGGCGCCTGCCTGCGCGCCGACCGCCAATCCGCCGAGGAGCTCGTTGCCGCGCATCCGGACCTGCGTGACCGCCTGACCGACGACGACCACGCCACGGTCGTCGAGGCGGCCGGCTCGGCGTCGGTCGCCGCCGTCGGCCTCATGCTCGAATTGGGGTTCTCACCGCATTCCCGTAACGGTTTCGGTGAGCAGCCGCTGCACAGCGCGGCCTACGCCGGGAACGCCGATATGGTCCGTCTGCTGATTGACGCCGGAGCCGACGTCGACGGCCGCGACACCCGATTCGACTCCACCCCGCTGGCCTTTGCCACCGTGGGAAGCGGCGAGCGCGCCGGGCAGAGCGTCAACTGGGTCGCGGTGGTCCGCGCCTTCGTCGACGCCGGCGCCTCCCGAGACGGCGTGTGGATCTCGGGCAAGCCGCCCAGTGAGGAGGTCAGCGACGTGCTCCGCGGCTATGGCATCAGCCCGGACGACGACCCCGAGCCCGGACCCGACGATGAGGACGCCCCGGCATTCTCACTCGGTACCGGGGTCATGGCCGACATCGCGCGACATCTCGAAGCCGCTTACCGCGACCTCGACCTCGATCTGCTGGGATCGCTCCTGCACCCCGAGGTCCACTGGACCGGAGTCTGCACCAATAGCGGCGAGGTCCTCGAGTGGTACCGAGGCCTCCTGGCCGACGGCATCCGCTCCACCGTCGAAAGCGTGGAGGTCGACGGCGACGCCGTGGTGCTCGGTCTCAGCGTGGCCCGCCAGGCCGAAGGGGCCCGGCCGGCCCCGCCCGAAGTGCTGTACCAGGTCTTCACCGTCGACAACGCCCAAGTCACCGACATACGCGCCTTCCCTGACCGGGCCAGCGCACTCACCCGTCCCCTTCGGTGAACTTCTCGTCCTTGGTCACCATCCGAGTTCCGCACCATGCAGGTCGAGGATGCCGGCACGTCGGAGACGTTCGATGACCACCGCACGTCGTGAGGCGTTCTCCGGGTTGGCCAACCAATCGCGCCACACCGGGTAGCGTTCCCGGTCGAATCCCCTGAATGCCTGTTCGAAGGAATCGGCCATCCAGCGGATGGTCTTTGCCCCTGAATCCTCGCCCTCGGGAACCACGAGGTATTCGGTGGCCCAGGCCAGGCGATCTCGCCCGCCGACAGTGGCGTGAAAGGTATGAAGGTCAAACGCGATCACGTCACCGGGACGCGACGGCGCCACCACTTCAGGGGTCTCCGTGTGACCGGCGCCTTGATGGGCGCCCGAGTACGGCCGTGCCTCCTGACAGTGCGAACGGGGGATGAATCTCAGGGCCCCGTTGGTGGTTTCCAGAGTGTCGAAGTAGGTGGCGAACTTCACTCCGGCGACGCCAATGCCGTCGTCGTTGTGCCAGCCGGCGTCGGCGAAGTACAAGATGCCCTCAGGTGGCGCGGGAAGCACCGGTCCGTCGAGCAGCTGCTCCGCCACGTCGATCAGGACCGGGTCGTCGCAGACGAGCGCGCTGCTGATCGGCGTCAGCCGGGACGCCATCGGCAGGTAGTGGCCGCTGATTCCGTCGATGATCCGTTCCTCGTAGGTTTCGGCGTAGGCGTCGCGAATGGCTGCGTCCACCTCGGCTCGCAATGCCATGGCACGTTCCCGACCGAGTAGATCGGGAAGCACGACGAAGCCCAAGGTGTGGTACTCGTCGAGTTGTTGGTCGGTGAGCACAGTTTTCCTCCTAGAAGTTGTCGGCAGAGTAGGGCGCTCCCGACATGGAGGGGGACCGGGCGCGCGCCTACCTCGATTGAGCCCGAACAACGACGCATGTGCAGACGATTCAGACGAAACGCATGGACGCCACGATACTGTCCCCTGAGCCGGTCAGTTCTCGTGAAGAGCAGCAAAATCCCGCTTGGTTTTCCTGTACCACCCCACTCCCGAAACAGGATGCTTCCACCTGCCCTTCATCTCTTTCAAGGCGCTCTTATGCGAGTCATCACCCTTCGAGACGATTTCGTTCAAATGCTTATCTTGCGCTTTTATGACTTCATCAGCGGTATCTCCATGGAGCTCGAACTCACATGGTCCACCCAATTGTCTACATGTCATTGTTTTCATAGGTCCTGTTCCTCTCATGGAACTCCGCCATCAACTCGGCCTCGTAGCTCATCGCGATGCCGTCTGCCCCGTTCGCGACAGGCAGGGTGCTCAGGCCTGCGCGATGCGGACGAGGTTGCCCGAAGGGTCACGGAACGCGCAGTCGCGCACGCCCCAGGGTTGGGAAGCCGGCTCCTGGAGCACCTCGGCCCCCGATGCCCGGACCTTCTCGAAGGTCTCGTCGAGGTCATCGGAGCGGAAGATCGCAGCCTGCAGCGACCCCTGCGTCACGAGTGACAGGAGGGCATCGCCCTCGGCTTGCGAACGACCGCCATGCGGCTGGGACAAAACGATGTCCATATTCTGTCCCGGGGCACCAACGGTGACCCAGCGGAAGCCCTCGGACGCGACGTCCATGCGGACTTCGAGGCCGAGCGCGTCGCGGTAGAAGCCGAGCGCAGCGTCGGGGTCGTGCACGGGGATGAACATTGCGGAGACGGTGACTGTCATGGGACAATCCTAAGAGCACCGACCCGTCATGTGCTTCTCCGATCCTGCTTCGTACCGGGGCGGGCGTGGTGCACCGGGCCCGGCTGCTCGCAGCAGACCCGTCGGCGGAGTCGCTCAGGCCGTGACCGTTGTCCGCTGCGGACGCATCGCGTACATGCTGACGCATGCCGGAAGGACCTCGAGGTCGCTGTGGTCGCGCTCGCGGTACTGCGAAGGCGTCACGCCGACGATCTCGGTGAAGCGNNGCCGCACGGAACTTGCGCGAGAAGTGGGCGGGCGACATCAGCGCGGCGCGCGCCATTGCCGGCACATCGAGGGGCTGGGCATAGTCGCGGTCTACGAGGTCGCGCGCCCGGCGCAGGTGCACCAGGTCTGCCATGTCCTCCGGCGTCATGCCAACGACGTTACCCGACGCACCGACCTGAGCATCCCCCTGGCCTGATCAGACAAGGGCACCGCCGCCGTCGAGAGTCAGGACGCTGCCCGTCGCGTACGACTGAGTGATGAAGAACAAGTAGCCGCGAGCGATGTCGGAGGCTTCGCCCACCCGTCCGGTCAACAAGCTGGCGCCGACGGTCCGATAGAACTTCTCGCGCTCGGTGTCGCTCATCGAGTCCCATAGAGGTGAGCGAACCACACCCGGGCACACCGCATTGACCCGTATGGGGGCCAGCTCGACGGCCAGCGCCCGGGTCAATGCATCGACCGCACCGAGAATGCTGGCTGCCACCGACCACCCGGCCCGGGGCCGCGCCAGGGCTCCTCCGGTGGTGAGGGTGATCGAACCGCCCTGCCGCCGGTGGGGGGCAGCGGCCTGGGCGGCGGTGAGCGCCCCGAAGTAGCGCAGCTCGAAGAACCGCCGTGCCTCGCCCAGGTCGAGGGAACTGAGCGTGCTGACGAGCAGCGATTCGCCCGCGGTGAACACCAGGTGGTCAAAGTCGCCCAAGTCACTGAAGAATGCCCGCACTGCGGCGGTGTCGCTGAGGTCGACCGCGTGGCCGGCTGTCCCGGCTGGCAGCTGGTCCAGGGCCCGATTCACGCTGACCTTCCGGCTGGACGCGACGGTGATCTCCGCGCCGGCCGCGGCGGCCGCGACGGCGGTGGCCAACCCGATCCCGGACGTGCCCCCCAGCACCACCACTCGTTGCCCGTGAAGGTCCGTGATGTCGAAAGTCATGTCCTGCCTCCTGCTCTGAAGTGATGCATCCACAATGAGCCCGACCGCAGGCGGCGTCCAAGACCTGTTATGCCGTGTGTAATACCTTGGAGGTATCAGGGATCCAACGTCCAGATTCCCGGAGGAGGTAGCGGTGGACCTCGATCTGCGCAAGGTCCGGTATTTCGTCGCAGTCGCCGAGCAACTGCATTTCGGGCGGGCAGCTGAGCAGCTCTATATCGCGCAACCGGTTCTGTCCCGCCAGATCCGGGCTTTGGAGGCCGAACTGAAGGTCCAGCTGTTCGTGCGGGACCGGCGTGCGACCGCGCTGACCCCGGCGGGCGAGCAGCTTCTCGCCGACGCTCGCCCCTTGTTGGCCAATGCGGATGCGGCCCGGCGGCGAACGGGGATCGCGGCTCGGGGCCGGGATACCTTTACGGTCGGATTCATGCCCGGGCTGATCGTGACCGCGGAGGTGCGGGCTCTGACGAGTCACCATCCCGAACTCACCGTGGATGTGGTCCGCACAAGTTGGGACGACCAGACCGAGGTGATTCACGACGGCAGGGTGGACGTCAGCTACGTCCGTCTGCCCATCGATCCCCGCGGGCTGAAGGTTCGGCCGCTGCTGAGCGAGCCCCGCGTGGTTGTCGTGCCCGCCGAACACCACCTGGCGGGCAAGGAGAAGATCAGCATCACCGACCTGGCCGACGAACACCTGCTTCAGGATCCCGCCGCCGTCCCCGAGTGGCGCGACATTGCCACCGAATTGCGCGAGATCGGGCAACGGCCGACCACCNNATGTCGCGGCGGGACACGGCGTGATCGTGCTCCCGTTGTCGACCGCTACCTTCTACACGAGGGCCGACATCAGCCACGTGGACATCGAGGACGTTGCGCCCAGCCAGGTCTGTCTGGCCTGGGATAGCTCTCGGCGCGATTCGCTCATCGGTGAGTTCGTCGCCATCGCCACGTCTGACGTCCTCGACGCTTCCAGAGCTGGCGAGCCGGTCTGATCAGCCGCGAGAGAGGCGGCTGCGATCTCCGCTCTTACTCAGCCCGGGACCGATACGCCCCAATAGTTGAGAACGCCTCCCACGTACGGGATGTTCGCGACGCCCGTCACGTCCTTCTGCGCTCCCGTGACCTCCGGCGCGTAGTCGACGTAGATCGAGAGGGCGTTGTGGATGACGAAGTCCTGGATCTTGGTCCAGACACTCTTGAGCTGGGGACTGCTCGGCGGGAGAGCCTCGAGCTGCTTGGTCAGTGCGTTGAGCGTGGCGTTGTTGTAGCCGCACGTGTCTCCCACGTCGCCGGTGATGTACTGGGTGGTGATCTTTTGGATCCCCGGCAATCCCTCGGGGTTGAGTCCCATCTGGGCCTTCTTGTCGGTGTAGAAGTCGGTCACGTAGTTCGACGTCTGCACGATGGAGAGCGTGACGCCGATCTGCTTCCACTCCTGTTGGAGCACCGTGGCCAGCTGATCATCCTGGGGTTCGGGCAGGGGCATGATGCTGGTCGAGAAGCCATGGGGATAGCCGGCCTCGGACAGTAGTTGCTTGGCCTTCTTCACGTTGTAGGCGTAGACGTTGGTCAGCGATTTGTCGTAGTAGGACGACGTCGACGGGAAGATGCTCCAGGCCGGTTGGCCCTTGCCGTACAACAGGGCGTTGTTGATGGCAACCCGGTTGGTGGCGAAGTTGAGCGCCTGGCGGACCTTGACGTTGGACAGCGGCCCCGAGGCCGTACAGACGGGAACAAAGAAGTAGCTGGCGTCGGGGAACGTCGAACTCGACTGCAGGTTGGTCTGGGCCTTCAAGGCAGGAATGTCGGAGTCGGGGATGCCCTCCACGTCCACCAAACCAGACTCGAGAGAGTTCAGCTCCTGGGGTCCCGTCGGAACGTTGACGAAGGTGACACCGGTGAGATGGATGGCGCTAGCGTCCCAGTACTTGGGGTTCTTGACGAGGACGATGCTCTGGCCCTGGGCATAGCTCTTCAGCATGAACGGGCCGGCACCGACCAGATTCTCATTGGGATTCGCAGAAGCGGAGCCCGTCGGCAGGGCCATGAAGGACTCCTGGTCGGCCAGAAGCGGGTAGAAGGTGCTCGCCACCGGCTGCGAGAAGTGCAGGACCAACGAGTCCGTTCCGGTGACGTCGATAGCGGTGATGTCGGACATGGACTGGTCCCACACGCCGGGATGTGGGTTGGTCAGGTTGCGCTCGTACCCGGCTTTGACGGAGGCAGCGTTGAAGGGCGTGCCATTGGAGTACACGACACCCGAACGGATGGTGATGTTGATGGTGGTGGGGTTGGTCACCGTGGCGGCGGACGCCAGGTCAGGAACATAGGACCCACTCACGGTCTCGCGTAGGAGCCCGGCATAGATCGGCCAGTCGTAGGAGAAGCAGCAGGCCGAGCTGGTGAACTGTGTGGGGTCGAACTCGATGGGGTTGATGCCGGACGCAAGGGCGTAGCCCGTGGTCAGGTCGCCATACTTGCCCCCCGAAGCAGCTCCGGCAGGAGTGCTCCCGGCCACCAGCACCTGTGCGCTCAGTACGAGGCCGACGGCCATCACCGCCATCGTGATGCGTCGGGCCACCATTCCCCCCTTGATGTTCATGCAGTCAGCTCAACTTTCTGTTGTGGGTCGAAATCCCGATTGTGCAAGGCAGACGGCAAGCGGTCGGGGATGCGCGTAGCGGCGCGCTCGCACGAGCGGTCTCAAGACACGATCGCCTCAATGTATTCTCCCCATTCCGCCGGCAGCCACGCCAGGGCACGAACCACGACTCCGCGCCCTGTGTCGGACGTCAGCTTCGTTTCCCGCCAGCTTGACCCGAAGTCACGTGATTGTCCAGTGTTCGTCACGAAAAAGAAAGTTGACCGCTGCTTGTGAAGCGTCCGGCCCTGCGGCGCCGAACCGCACTGCCTACTCCGTCACGGTATGTCGGTCGTGAGTAGGATCGTCGCCGCAGACACCACCAGGGTGTCGGCCACTAACGACGACAGCGGCGGCTGCCAGGGGGTTAAGTGGGCAGGTTGGTCCTACGGCGTCTGTTGAGCATCATTCCCGTGCTGCTCATCGTCTCTTTCGCCATTTTTCTCCTCCTGGCGCTCGTTCCGGGTGACCCGGCAGTAACCCTGGCCGGTGGCTTGACGGCCACGCCGGCGGAGATCGCCCGGGTTCGGGCGCAGCTGCATCTGAACGATCCATTAATGGTGCAGTACTGGCACTGGCTCACTGCAGCGGTACGGGGAAACTTGGGAACTTCTATCTCGACCGGTCAGTCAGTCGGCTCGCAGATAGCCGCCCGGTTCCCCGTGACCTTCGGACTCGTCGTGGCCTCGGCGATCATTGCCCTTGTCGTCGGTGTCCCTCTGGGCATCGTGTCTGGCGTCCGGCCCGGCGGGAGTCTCGACTCGGGCGCACGGTCCTTCTCCACCCTGGGCCTCGCCGTGCCCAGCTTCTGGCTGGCCATCCTCCTCGTGTCGGTCTTCGCGGTGCACTGGCGGATCTTTCCCTCGACCGGCTACACCGCCATCTCGGCGTCGTTCACCGGTTGGCTGAAAGATGTCATCCTGCCGGCGATCACCCTGGGCGTGGGGGTGGGAGCGACCCTGGCCCGCCAGCTCCGAGCCTCGCTCATCGATGCGCTCGATACGCCCTACGTCCGTACGGCCTGGGCCAAAGGGGGGACCCGCCGCTCGGTGCTGCTGCGCCACGCGTTCAAGAACGCTTCCATGCCGGTGGTGACGGTCTTCGGTGTGCAGATCGGCTACCTACTGGGCGGCGCCGTGATCGTGGAGCAGATCTTCTCCTTCCCCGGCCTGGGGACCTACATGCTGAGCGGCATCACCGACCACGACCTGCCCGTGGTCCAGGGGGTGGCCATTATCTTCGTGCTCTTCCAGATGGCCATGAGCCTCCTGGTCGACATCAGCTATGGCTACCTGAACCCGAAGGTGCGGGTCGCGTGACCGTGGCCACCGGTGACGTCGGCCTCTTGGAGGGTGAGCGCCGCTCACTACGCGGCTGGTGGGCGGAGCACCAACGTCTACGGCGCTTCCTCGGCCACGGCGGTGTCCTGCTGTCGTTCGCCTGGGTGCTGTTGATGATCGTCTTCGCGCTCTTTGCCCCGTTGATCGCTCCGCACGATCCGAATGCTCAGAACCTTGCTGAGACCAATGCCGGCATAAGTGCCGGCCACTGGATCGGAGCGGACGACCTGGGACGCGATGTGTTCTCGCGCCTCATCTACGGCGCCCAGAGTTCTATGCAGGTGACCTTCGAGACAGTGGGGCTGGCCTTGGTACTGGCGCTGCTCATCGGCCTTGTGGCTGGGTTCCGGGGTGGCTGGCTCGACTTCCTCCTCATGCGGGGCGCTGACGCCGGCTTGGCCTTCCCGCCCCTGGTGCTCGCCCTGGCCGTCGTGGCGGTCCTCGGAACTTCGGTCAATGACACTTCCTTTGCACTGGCCATCGTCTTCACACCGGGCTTCGCCCGTTTCATCCGCGGGCAGACGCTGGCCATTCGGGAGGAGTCATTCGTCGAGGCCTCGACTTCCATCGGCACGCCCCCCACCCGCATCGTGCTCGTGCGCATCCTGCCCAACGTCATGACTGGGTTGGTGGTGGGCATCGCCATAGCCCTCGGCTCGGCCGTGCTGGCCGAATCCGGACTGGCCTTCTTGGGCCTGGGACCCCCGCCCCCGGCCGCCAGCTGGGGAGACATGCTCCAAGAGGCCTACAACACCTCGCTCTTCACCCACCCCTGGTCCCTGGTGCCGGCCGGCCTGACCATCGCGCTGACGGTGCTGGCCTTCAACACCATCGGCGACTCGCTACGGGACACCCTGAGCGGCGCCACGCCCCGCTCACGTCGCCAGCGCGGGGTCAAGCGACAACGTGGCATCACCGCGGTGGTCCGTCCGGCGCAACCGATCCCAGCGCCGGCGGCGCAGGCGGAGCCTGACGAGCCGGAGCGGGGTGGAGCCGGCCCGGCGCTTCTCGAGGTCCGCGACCTGAGTGTCGAGTTCCAGACCGACACCGGGCGTGTGCGGGTGGTCGACGGCGTGTCCTTCGACGTCGGTGAAGGCAAGATCGTCGGGCTGGTGGGTGAATCGGGCTCCGGCAAGACGGTGAGCTCGCTCGCCGTCTTGCGCCTGCTCTCCTCACCGCCGGCCCAGATCGTGGGGGGATCCATCCGCTTCAACGGGCGCGACCTGCTCGACATTGAGTTTGACGAGATGCGGCGGATCCGCGGGCGCGACATCGCCATGGTCTTCCAGGACCCGCTGGCCAGCCTCGATCCTTCCTTCACCATCGGCTACCAGCTCATCGAAGCCATCCGGCTCCATGAGAACGTGACGCGTGCCGCCGCCCGGGACCGAGCGGCGAAGCTCCTCGAGGGTGTCCACATCCCTGACCCATCGCAGCGCCTCTCCGCCTACCCCCATCAGCTCTCGGGGGGGATGCGCCAGCGGGTGATGATCGCAATGGCCCTCAGCTGCCACCCCCGCCTGCTCATCGCCGACGAGCCGACCACGGCGCTGGACGTCACCGTGCAGGCGCAGATCGTGGAGCTGCTCTGCGAGCTGCGCGAGAAGGAGGACCTAGCCGTCCTCTTCGTCACGCACGACCTGGCTCTCATTTCCGAGCTCTCCGACGAGATCATCGTGATGTACGCCGGCCAGGTTGTTGAACATTCGCCCACTGCCGAGCTGTTCGGCCGCCCGCGCCATCCGTACACGGCGGCGTTGCTGGCGGCCTCTCCGGGCATCCGGACCGAGGCAGACAGCCCCGTGCTCATCGCCGGCCAGGTGCCCCAGGCGGGGCAGTTCCCTTCGGGATGCCGATTCCACCCGCGTTGTGCCTACGCCGAGGATGCGTGCCGGACCGCAGCAATCGACTTGACAATCGCCGGCCCGGATCGCCAGAGCCGGTGCCGGCGCGTGGAGGAGCTGACGCTGGCGGGCGTCGGGTCCGAGGTGGCGATCCGCCTCGGTGCCGACCCCGTCGGTGCACCATGACGATCGACCTTGAAGCGGTATCGGCCACGGCGCCGGATGCGGCGGTCGTCGCCCGGTTGGTCGGCGTGTCCTGCGACTTCTCGGTCCGTCTCCCCGGCCGGGGCAGGGGCACGGTGCATGCCGTCGACAACGTCAACCTGGCGGTCGAACGTGGCAAGACGCTCGGGCTCGTCGGCGAGAGCGGATCGGGGAAGTCGACGCTGGCTCGCTTGCTGTTGCGTCTGATCCGCCCCACCTCCGGGCAGGTGCTACTCGGCGACGACGACATCACCCGCGCCAAGGGCGCGCATCTACGGATACTGCGACGGAAGATGCAGCTGGTCTTCCAGGACCCGTACTCCTCCTTCGATCCGCTGGCCAACATTGGATCGAGCGTGGGCGAAGCGCTCAGGGTCCACACCGACCTCGGGCGTCTCGCGCGCGAGCAGCGGACCGCTGAGCTGCTCGACCAGGTCCGTCTCCCGGCATCGTTCGCCCGGCGCCGCCCCCGCGAGGTGTCCGGTGGCCAGCTCCAGCGGGCGGCCATCGCCCGAGCCCTGGCCACCGAGCCGGAGCTGCTGGCGCTGGACGAGCCACTCAGCTCACTGGACGTGGCCACCCAGGTGCAGATCGTCGACCTTCTCGGTGATCTCCAGGAACGTCTCGGCATTGCCTACCTGTTCATTTCACACGACCTCAACCTCGTGCGGTCCCTCAGCCAAACAGTGGCTGTCATGTACCTCGGGCGTCTCGTGGAGGAAGGCCCGGTGACGGAGCTGTTCGGCGCGGCCCACCATCCCTACACACAGGCGCTCCTCTCCGCCTCACCGAGCATCGATCCGGCCCGGCGGCGTCTGCGCATCGTCTTAGAGGGGGACATCCCGTCCCCCATGAACCCGCCCAGCGGCTGTCACTTCCGGACCCGCTGTCGCCACGCCATGGAGATCTGCGGAGCAGAGGCGCCAGTGATCACCGAGGTCGGCGGCCTCAGCGTCCGCTGCCACCTGATGGATCCGACCCGAGACCAGGCCCCCGCGCCTTCTGACACCTCCGAACAATGACGATGAGCCAGGGCAAACTGGCCGATATCTAGGCGGCTCGGACCACTTCGTAGGTAAGCAACGGTAGGCCCTCACCAATGGTCTGGGTCCTGACGAGGCGCAGCGGTGTCTTGTCGCTTGCTTCGCCGAAGAGGCGCTCACCCACTCCGAGCACTACTGGGAAGATCACGAGCCGAAACTCGTCGACCAGGCCGTGCTCGATCAACGCCCGCACGAGCTGGTAACTGGCGTAGATCAGGATGTCACCGTCGATCTCCTGCTTCAG
>PKYA01000043.1:27128-48276 GCA_003133545.1 Acidimicrobiaceae bacterium
CCGATCCAGCCACCGAGTGGCGAACCACTCGTCGCTCTTGCGGCCCAGCAGAATGGCCTCGCACTGCAGCGCCTCGTCAGTCTCGACTCTCCTCCACCCTTCGAGGTCCTTGCCCCCGAACTGGCCGAACCAGCCGCCGTGCGTGAAGCCCTCCTGACCGTCAGGATCCTCGATGACCCCATCGAGTGAGACGTTGGTGGTGACGACGATCTTTCCCATTTTCGGTTCCCTTTCGTTGGCTTTCAGTTACCACCGGTGTAGACACCGCGGCTCGGAACATTGGGCGCCCACTGGCCGCCCAGTTCGCCCCTCGGCCGGTGTCAATATGGGGATGGAAGCGCGTGCAGCCGATGGAAAGGGGGAGGCAGTGTCAGAGGCCACGGCCGAATTGATCTCGAGGGCGCGGGCTGGCGACGGCGACGCGTTCCGCCAGGTGACCGAGCCGCACCGCCACGAGCTCCAGGTGCACTGCTACCGGATGCTCGGATCCTTCCAGGATGCCGAGGACGCCTTTCAAGAGACACTGCTGGCCGCCTGGAAGGGATTCGAAGGCTTCGAGGGACGCGCTTCGCTCCGCACCTGGCTCTACCAGATCGCCACCAACCGCTGCCTCAACGCGCGTCGCTCGGCCAGCCGACGTCCGGCCAAGGGGTGGGACGTGCCCAAGGTTGAACCGCCCGAGGCGACCCGGCTCGGCGAAGTCCTCTGGCTCGAACCGTATCCCGACACCCTCCTCGAGGGTGTCATCGACATGCCGCTCGGTCCCGAAGCCCGCTACGAGCGGAGCGAATCGATCTCCTTGGCATTCGTGACCGCCCTTCAGGTCCTGCCGCCACGGCAGCTCGCGGTCCTTGTCCTACGCGACGTCCTCGGATTCCAGGCGAGCGACGTGGCTGACATGTTGGGCTCGACCCTCGAATCGGTCAACAGCGCACTCAAACGCGCGCGCGCCAACTTGGAGCGGCGGTGGCTGCAGTCCGATGCCCTTGAACCGCCTCCGGCCCCCGACTCACGTTCGGAGGATGCGATCGTGGGGAAGTTCGTCAGCGCGTGGGAGTCCGCCGATCTCGACGCGTTGGTGGCCCTTCTGACCGACGACGTCTTCGTGTCGATGCCGCCGATGCCCTTCGAATACGAAGGCCGAGACGCCGTGGCGCGCTTCTGCGCCAGCATCTTCGGCTCGGGGCGGCGCTTCGACCTCATGCCAACGCGCGCCAACGGTCAGCCGGCATTCGGCGCCTACGTGCGCGCCCCTGACGGCATCAGCCACGGGGTGGGCCTCTTCGTCCTCGCCCTCAGCGGCGACCGGATCTGTGCCATGACCCGCTTCGAGAACAGCGTGTTTCCGTGGTTCGGCCTACCGCGATCGCTCCCGATCTCCTAGATCGCCCTAGGAATGGGCCGCCGGCCCAGTGATGTTTTCCTCTGATGTGCAGTGATCAGGTTCGAGTACACGGAGAGGTAATCGTCGACCATTCGCGCGTGGCTGAAGTGCTTTTCCGTTTCCGACCGGATCGTCTGACGTTCAAGTCGGCCGACTCGTGCGACCGCGTCAACTGCCGATGCGATATCTGTGACGATCGCCCCTGTAGTCCCCTCTTGAATGATCTCGCGCATCGATCCGCGGTCAAAGGCGATCACCGGAGTCCCACACGCCATGGCTTCTACCACACTGAACCCGAAAGGCTCGTCGAAGTTGATGAGGTGGAGGAGAGCCACGGCACCACCGAGAAACGACGATCGGTCCTCCGCGCTGACCGGTCCCACATACTGCACCCGTGCTCCGTCGATGCGTGGTCGGACGAGTTGATCGAAATAGCCCTCGTCATGGATGATCCCGCCGATGCGCAAAGGGATGTCGGCTCGCTCGGCCACGTCAATTGCCTCGACCACTCCTTTGTCAGGGTGGATGCGACCGAAGAAGGCGAGGTAGGACCCAGCCTCTCGTTGGTAGTGGAAGCTGCCTACGTCGATGCCATGGTGGATGGTTGCCACGTACTCGAGATCCGGATGCCGATCGGCGTCACTGATCGCGACATACGACGAGACGCTGTTGTATTTGGCATACACCGGCACGATGCGGGGCGAGGAGAAGCCGTGAATCGTTGTCACCATCGGTGTCGAGGTCAACCCGGCATAGGTGAGGGGCAGGAAGTCGAATCCGTTGTGGATGATGTCAAACTCGGCAGCCCGCTCGAATACGGCTGCGATGTGCAGGCACTCGGCAACTTTGGGCTCGATCGTCGGGTCCTCGGACCAGGCGTGCGGCACCACGCTGTGAAGATGGGCTGATGTGATGGAGTCACCGCTGGCGAACAGGGTCACGTCATGGCCGCGCGCCACCAACCCCTCGGTCAGCAGGGAGGCAAACAGCTCCCAAGGGCCATAGTGGCGGGGTGGGACGCGCCACGAGATCGGCGCGAGAACGGCGATGCGCAACGCTCGATCAGTGCCCTGGTCCCAGGGGATCACATGGGTTCCAGTGCGTCGAGCAATCGGTCGAGCGCCACGGTGGCGACACCGATGGCGGCGTCGCTGATGCCATAGGGAATGACCAGGGTGCCGGCATGGAGGAGGGCGCCGCATGAGTACACGACGTTGGGCACGTAGCCGTCCTGCTCCTCGGCCTGAGGGCTGAGCAATGGCTCGCTCAGCTGACCGATGATTTTCGTCGGGTCGACGAGGTCGAGCAGGATCACGCTGATATTGTAGGTACGCATCGGCCCGACGCCGTGCGTGAGGACGAGCCAGCCGGCCTCGGTCTCAATGGGTGAGCCGCAGTTACCCAGCTGGAGCATCTCCCAGGACCGAACCGGCACCTGGCACGGGAATGAGTCTTGCCAATGTCGAAGGTCGTCGGAGAAGGCCACGGCATTTGTCTCCCGATCTGACCGCGACAGGGCCACATAACGACCATCGATCCGGCGCGGGAAGAGGGCGAGGCCCTTGTTGGCGGCCGACGCGCCGACCAGCGGGGACGACGCGAACGCCGAGAAGTCACGTGTCTCGAGCAACTGCTGACCGATGTCGGTGCCGTTGTAGGCCGTATAGGTGGCGTAGTACGTCACGACACCGTCGTCCTCGGTGAACCTCACGAATCGCGCGTCCTCCATGCCGTTCGACTCGGCTGCCATGGCCGGCAGCAGGACCCGTTCGCTGAGGTGCGATTCGCTCTCGAAGCGCACCGCGTAGGTACGTTCGGCGATATTGCGGATCAACGCGATGATCCGCCTTGCTTGCTTACGCGTGGCAACTTGGCGCTCCAGCAGTTTGAGCCGGCCCTCCAATTCGGCTTCGGTGAACCGCTTCCCCAGCCGGTTCAGCACGTAGTCGGCATCCTCCCCGCTTCCCCTCAGGCGGCGAAGCTCTGCGCGAAACGCACTGGCGGTCAGCGTCGCCTCCTCTTGGCGACCCGCGGTGGCGAACGAAGGCGGGCTATCAAGGCACAGGTCCCCGGCTGGGT
This sequence comes from Acidimicrobiaceae bacterium, assembly GCA_003133545.1. Lineage (GTDB taxonomy): Bacteria > Actinomycetota > Acidimicrobiia > Acidimicrobiales > RAAP-2 > Bog-473. The sequence continues at coordinate 30,592 of PKYA01000043.1, forward strand.
TTATGAGGCCCGTGCGGAAGCCGATGGAGGATCGATGACCCTCGCCGATTCCGCGCACGCTCATGATGACGCGGACATGGCCGTCGGGGCTGTCGGTCTGGTCGGGATGCGCCACCATGCTTGGGTTGCACAGAGCTGCACCTTCAATCGCATATTCACAAGTGAAGGCGGCCCCGAGTAGCAGGCGGCGTTCCGCTGAGAGTCTGAGGTCCGGATCGAGGCGATCGCTCAGCTCTTCGGCGTGGCGGTTGAAGGTCTCAATCAGGCCATGGTGACGTCCAGCGAAGCGTGCGACCACGTCGTCAAGGGCCTGTTGGGCTTCATCGTCGTCCAGCGCCAGGACCCTGCGGAGCACCGCCGATGAGCGTGATTCCTGCTGGTCAAAGCCCTCCTGGCCGGGGACGAAGAGACGGGTGACGACCCGTGAGGCGTCGGCGTTCAACCGCAGCGGACTCCTTCGGGCAAGTCCCTTCGCCCGAGTACTCACTGGCCGACCAGTGCGAATCTCCTGGCGTGCTGCAGGGTCGAGAGAAGAGCCAATGTTGATTCGGCACCCTGGTTGCGGTTGGCTCCTCCGACTTCTAAGCCATCGAAGCCACCATGCGTTGTCTCGTCCCACATGACGACTCCGCAGTCGTTGTCTCCCATGAACCACCCCACCGCGGACCGGACGCCATCGGGCCACCGTTGAGCACCGTCCACGGACGCAGCGCGCGCGCAGGCATCGGCCATGGCGGCTACTTCAATGGGCTGTTGGTCGAAACGTGTATTCCCGTCGGTCGGACCGGCGCCCCCGGCCGGCGTGACCGACAAGTGACCATCGAGCGACTCGCGATCAAGCAACCACTCGAGCAACGCAAGGCCACGATCGAGCAACCCGGGTCGGTCGAGCATCCACCCAGCGGCGATCATCGCCTCAGGCACGGCAGCGTTGGCATAGGTGAGTCTCGGCTCGGGCCAGACCCAGTCGGCACCATTGCTGGCAGCAACAAGTCCGTCCATCGTGTCGGCCGCAGCGGCCAAAAGGGAGCGCGCGCCGACGTGCGCGGGCACGCACGTCAAGACTTCGGCCGCCCCCAGTGCGGCGAAGGCCATGGAGCGCGGCCAGGCGGAACGTTGGACGCAGGCACGCCCGAGGATCTCAATGGCTCGTTGTCGCACCCCGCCGTCGCCGCTACGCGCGATCGCCGAGCCCAGACCCCAGATGGCCCGGCCCCAGCAGTCGTCCAGCGCCGGGCGGTCCTCCCATTCGCCGAGCCGGTTCATCCGGTTTCGGCACTTCCCCTGCGTGTCGATGGCCTCGTCAATGAACCCAAGGCTGAGCGCCATGAGGCGTCGCACGGCTGGCGTGTCGCCCGGCTCTCTCGAGGTGACGACAAGCACCCGCGACATATCGTCGGTGCAGTATCCGTGCTCAGGACGTGGTTCGCCGAACATCGCGTGCTCGAAGGTCCCCCGCGCGTCGGTCATGTGCACCAGGTGGTCGAAGTTGGGCTCGGGCGGTTTCCAAGCCGGCGAAGTCACACCAGGGCCGGGCGTTGAGTGAGGAGGTGGTTGGCCGCTCTCAGGTAGCGACCGGCGACGACCGGCCACCCCAGGCTCGGTGCCAAACGTTCCGCCTCGGCGGCCATGCGGGATGCGAGCTGGGGCTCGAGAAGTACCCGTTTCAGCGCCATGGCCATCGCCTCGGGATCGTCGTGGTCGACCACGAGGCCGGCGCCGCTGGCCAGAAGTTCGGTTGCGTGCGGGAAGGCGGTGGCCACCACGGGCCTCCCGGCGGCGATGGCGTCCACCAGGACCCCGGACGTCACCTGTTCTTTCGAGTCGTAGGGCAGCACCACGACCGTGCTCTGTTGGATCAGCCCGGTCAGTGAGACCACGTCGCGATAGTCGCTGTCGAAGGCAACCGACGAATCCACGCCGAGACGTATGGCCCGCTCAACGAGGGAATGACGGTAGGACTCGCCGTGCGCAGCCAGGACCTTGGGGTGGGTCTGCCCAGCCACCAGGTACCGGGGCCGCATCGGGAGGTCATGCAGCATTTTCATCGCGTCGATCGCGCGCTCAATGCCTTTGCCCGGACCAATGAGCCCCCACGTCAGGAGGGTCGGCTGACCATGTCGATGCGCGGTACTTCGACGCCTCGGGATGGCGGCGCCATGCGGAATGGTGACGACGGTGTCGCCATCGACGTCAAAGCAGCGGCAGAGCCTTTCGCGCGCCGCCTCGGTCATCACCACGACTTGATCCGCCAGCGCGGCGACCTCATTGAGGACCACCCGTTGATGGGAGGTGGGGTCGCTGAGAATGGTATGGGCGACCACCACGGAGGGCACTTCGAGGCCGCCCAGGATTTCGAGCACCTCGTCGCCGTCCGCGCCGCCGTACAGGCCGTACTCGTGCTGGACAATTGCGACATCGCAACGATTCAACAGATCAATAGCGGCACCAACCGAGCTGGGCGAACCGTTGACAAGTTCGCCGACCACGCGCTCGGGTGTCAATGAACGTTCGGCCGCGTCGACCACGCGGACCACCTGTGCCTCAGCCCCGTTTGCCTCCAAGCCGGACGCCAAGGCCGCGCTGAACGTCGCCAGGCCGCAGGCTGTGGGCGGGAAGCTGCTGAGGATCCCGAAACGAACGCGGCCCATCGGACCGCCGAACGGCGGGATGGGGTGACTGGGGATACGCACTGGAGCTCCTCGCGGTGGCTCGGTCGAGGCGTCGAACCTGCACGGGGCGACATTGGCCGAGATGGCCCTCCTGCCCAAGCGAAGCGACTCTCCCAAGGGGATGAGAACCCCAGCCTACCGTGGAACTGCGTCGGAAGTTCCCCGCGGAAGTCCAGGTCACCCCTGTGTCCAAGCCGTACGCAGGGGTTCGAGTAGTGGCGCAAAGCGCCGAATGGCCCTTGACAGCGCCCGAGTGTCATGAGGAGTGGGAGCGCTCTGAGGGTTACCCCCAGGCCCCTCCGCACGAATGGTGGCAGTGGCATGACGAATACTGCTGTTCTGCGTAGGGAGTCTCGCAGTGGACGACCTTGGACCACGAGGGAGGACGGTGAATCCGCGATCGTTTCGCGCCAGACCTTCGACGCTCTCACGGGTCGGATGGCCTGAGTGCCTAACGTGATGGTTCGTGGCTACTTCGGCTCGCAGTTCTGACGCTGGCAGCGTGCTGTGCCCCGTTCTGGTCGGTCGCGAGCGCGAACTATCTGATTTGCAGCGGGCGTGGCAGCCGGTCGGCCGGATGCTCTTGGTCCGCGGCAGCGCCGGAATCGGCAAGAGTCGTCTCGTCCGGGAGCTGGCCACCTGGGCCCGAGCCGCGGGTGGTGCGGTCTTGGCCGGCCGGTGCAGCCCGACGGCCGCAGACGTACCTTTCCGTCCTTTGCGAGAGGCCCTGCTTGCTGCCGCCCGGTCCGGTCGCCGCCCTTCATCGGACCTCGCCCCTTTTCTCCCTGCCTTGGGATCGCTCGTGCCCGAGTGGGCGGAGACGGGCGAGGTGGTCCCCGACAGCGGCTCCATCGTCCTGGCCGAGGGGGTGCTGCGGCTCATGGCGGAGTGGTCGACACCGGAGGCGCCCGCTCTTTTGGTGATCGAGGACGCGCACTGGGCGGACCGAGAGACGCTCACGGCGGTCGAGTACCTGGCAGACAACCTGGATGGGCACCCTGCTCTAGTGGTTGTGACGTTGCGAGACGACGAACCTGGACCGGGTACGGACCTGATGGACGCGCTCCTTGCTCGCCGGGCGCTGCAACCGATCGACCTCTCTCCACTCGATCCGGCACAGTCGGCGGTCATGTTGCGCGAATGCGCCAGCGCAATGACCCTGGACCCGGATCTCGTCGATGCCATTGTCGCGAGAAGCGACGGCATCCCCTTCTTCATAGAGGAGCTGCTGGCCACCGCTCTCGGAAACAGCCGGTCCGAAAGCGTCGTCCCATCCTCTATCGGTTCCGCTCTCGAGACTCGTCTCGCGTCATTGCCTGAGGCCACTGTGCTGTTTCTCCGGTACGCCGCGGTGCTCGGACGGCAGTTTGACTGGCACGTGGTGGCGGCCGCAGTTCGGTGCCCACCAGAGGAGGCGATCGACGGGTTGCGCCAAGCAGTTCGGGCGCAGCTCATCGATGGGGATGGTGGGGGATTTCGGTTTCGTCACGCGCTGACCGTCGACGCGGTCCAATCGTCACTTCTTGCGGAAGAACGGCGAGCCATCTGCGCGCATCTGTCAGCGACATTGGAAACCCTTCATCCATCCCTTGAGGGTGAGACCTGCCAGCTCGCGGCCACCCTCGCCTTCGGTGCCGGTGACGCCAACCATGCCTCCGATCTGTGGCTTGAAGCTGCCCGACGCGCCATGAAAGCGGGGTCGCTTGGTTCGGCCGAGGTCCTGGCGGGCCGGGCGCACGCCGAACGTCCCATCGAGGCAGACCGCGTCCTGCTGTCGACGTGGGTTCTCGCTGGTCAGCCGCGGCGCGCGCTCGAGGCCGGTCACCGGATCCTTTCCTCGGATTCCGACCCCGCGCTGCGCATGGAAGTGCGGTTCGACCTCGTGGACGCCATGATCGCCGCCGGCCGCTGGGACGATGCCGAGAGCTACCTCGAGTCCCTACGGTCCACACCCAATCGGAACCGGTCAGACGATGCCCGACGCGCCATCGGTGAGGCTGAGGTTGCACTCGGTCGGAACGACAAGGGCACAGCGCTCGCCTGCGCCCGCACCGCTCTCGTTGACTCGCAGGATGAGGGGCTGCCAGAGGTGACCTGTCGAGCCCTATGGGTGATCGGTCGGATCGAGCGAGGAAGAGATACGTCAGCGGCCTCCGCGGCTTTCGAGGAGGCGTACGAGTGCGCGTCGCGGCACGGTTTGCCGATCGTGCGGATCAAGGCATTGCAGGAGCTCGGCACCATCGACATGTACGAGTCGCTTTCCATCGAGCGTCTTGAGGACGCGCGACGAGACGCTCTGGCAGCGGGGGCGTTGTCTACGGCAGCGATGGTCGATCTCCAGCTTGCCGCCACCTACAGCTGCCGAGGTCAGGCCGAACTCACGCTCGCGACCGCGACACGGTGCGAGGACGTCTCACGCCAGTTTGGGCTGGCGTCGCTCACGATGAGCCTCGCACTCCAAGGGGTGGCCCACGGTTTCTCCGGAAACCGGACGGCGATGGACATTTCGACGGAGCAGGCGCGTGCGACGGGAAGCGACAGTGGCACGGTGAACATGATCACTTTGGGCAACGGTCTCGCCCTTTACCACCTGGGCGAAGGCCAGGTCCGCGAGGCGCTTGACGCACTGGACCGCGCCATGGAGGTGCTCAGGGCCGCTGGGAGCGAGGCCCACCCATTCCCCGGACGATGGGCTCTGTTGCGGACAGTCGTCGATGAAGGGGGCGCGGAGGCCCGGGAAGAATGCAGGGTGCTCTCCTTCGACACCGCAATGAGCCGTGCCACCTTGTGGGCTGCCGACGCAGTCGCGGCTGGTCGAGAGGGCGGGGACGCGGAGTCGGCGTTCGCATCAGCGGATCAGGCTTTGGGCCAATTCGAGGGTGGATTTCTGCGCAGTCTGGCCCGGCTTCTGGTTGCACCCTGCGCGTACAGCGACGGATGGGGACAGCCCGCCGTCTGGCTGCGGGAGGCACTCGCGAACTTCGAAGATCTCGACCTGCAAAACTTCGCCGGCCAGTGTCGCGTGGCCCTCAAGGCCATGGCCCAACCCGTTCCGCGGCGCGCCGGGATCGAGGCGCCAAGAGTTCCCACCCTCCTGGCCTCCCGCGGCGTCACCCCGCGGGAGGTAGAGGTCCTCAGCCAGGTCATTGCCGGGCGCTCCAACCGAGAGATCGCCGCGATCCTGCATCTTTCGATTCGCACGGTGGAGAAGCACGTGGAACGGCTGCTGATGAAGACGAACCACGACCGTGCCGAACTGACCTCTCTGGCCGAGCGAGCCGGGGTCGATCCGGCGGTCTGAAGGCCCTACGTAGCGGTCCAGCGTGAACGGACTGCGTACGTAGTCGGGAGGCGTAAATGTCGTAGCGCGCTACCGATGGCACCCCCATCTCTGGGGCAGAAGATGTCGGTAGACCCACTAGGCAACCCGGGAGGAACCTCGACATGACCGCCATCGCACCACGAGACGAAGACTTCAGCACGACCCTATCCGTAGACCAGACCCCAGAAGAGGTCTTCGTTGCAATCACCAACGTTCGGGGGTGGTGGTCCGAAAATATCGAAGGCAATACGGACGCACTCAATGATGAGTTCACTTACCGCCACAAGGACATCCACCAATGCCAAATCCGAGTGACGGCGCTCATCCCGGAGAAGCGGGTGTCGTGGCTTGTCGTAGACAACCATTTCAACTTCACCGAGGATAAGAGTGAATGGAAGGGTACCGAAATCCTTTTCGACATCTCTCAAAATCGCGACAAAACGGAGGTCCGCTTCACGCATGTCGGCCTGGTCCCTGAGTATGAATGCTTCGACGTGTGCTCCAACTCCTGGGACTTCTACCTGCACACGAGTTTGCGGGGCTTGATCAGGACCGGGCAGGGACTACCCAACCAGAAAGAACAAGGGGACGAGTAAGTAACCGATTCACCGATCGAACATATCCACCATTCACCACCTATGAGAACAACGGAGGACACAATGAGCACGACAATTGCAGGCAAGACTGTGCTGATCACCGGAGCCAATCGCGGCATCGGGAAGGCACTGGTCGAGGAAGCGCTGCGGAGGGGTGCGCAGCGGGTTTATGCCGGCACGCGCCAGCCTTTTACCCACCCCAATGAGCGGGTCACGCCTCTGACCCTGGATGTGACCGACGCGGGGCAGATCGAGAGAGCCGTCGAGACGGTCGAGTCCCTCGACATCCTCATCAACAACGCAGGCATCGCGTTGTACGACGATTTGAGCGATCGTGCGGTGCTCGAAGCGCACCTGGATGTGAATCTCTACGGCTCCTACGGCGTGACCCAGGCTTTTCTACCCCTGCTCACGCGTTCGGGGGGAGCCATCGTCAACAACGTGTCGACGATGGCCATGGCACCGTTCCCGGTCACTCCGTCCTACGCCATATCGAAGGCGGCCGCTTTCAACCTCACACAATCGCTTCGTGCCCTCTTGGCCTCACGGGGCGTGCGCGTGCACGCGGTCCTGACTGGTCCCACGGACACCGACATGACTCGGTCTTTGGACATACCGAAGGCCTCTCCGGGCTCGGTCGCCCGCGCCATCTTCGACGGAATGGAGAACGAGGAAGAGGACATCTTCCCCGATCCCATGTCACAGACAATTGCCGAGAGCTGGCGCGGCAGCGTGGCGAAGGCGCTGGAGCACGAGTATGCGGCATTCGTCCAGGCGGAGCCCGTCGCGTCGTAGGGCCGCGACCTGCGTCCCCGCACGGCCCAACCCCCTCTACGAGTCGAAAGTGAGAGAACCATGAGTAGCCAGAACTTCACGAGCACTTTTTCGGTCGAGCAAACTCCAGAAGAGGTGTACGCAGCCATCAACAACGTCCGTGGATGGTGGACGGGAGACATCGAAGGTGGCACGGACACGCTCGGAGATTCGTTCACGTATCGCTACGAAGACGTGCACTACTCCAAGCAGGAGATTGTTGAGCTCGTCTCCGGCCAAAGAATCGTGTGGCGTGTCACGGACGCCCATCTCAAGGTAGATGGAGATCCGAAGGAGTGGGTGGGCACGGAAATAAGATTCGAAATTTCACCACGGGGAGATCAGACCGAGGTCCGCTTCGCTCATCGGGGTCTCGTCCCCGAATTCGAGTGCTTCGACAACTGTTCAAACGCCTGGGGCTTCTTCGTCAACGGGAGTCTCCGGCGCCTCATTGCCACCAGTGAGGGACCGGCGACGCCGCCGTGGGCATAGGACAAGGAGCCGGCCCGGCCCCCTAAGATTCATCTCTTGACGGTTATATAACTAAAAGGTAATATGAAGGGGTGGTGACGGGGACTCTCCAGGTGCTGGGCGATGCCAGTCGCCAGGCGATCATCGAACTTCTCCGTGATGGTGAGCGTCCGGTAGGAGATCTGGTCGAGCGCCTGCCATTGAGCCAACCCGCGGTGTCCAAGCACCTGCGGGTGCTCAAGGAAGCTGGCCTCGTCGAGGTCCGCGTCGAGGCGCAGCGTCGGCTCTATCGCATTCGGCCGGAACCTTTGGCCGAACTCGACGCCTGGCTTGCCGGCTATCGCCGGTTGTGGGAGGGACAGCTCGATCGCTTGCAGGAGCACCTTGATCAGAGGAGGAAGGCATGAATGACGCCACGCTGGTCACCGACGGGCAGAGTCCGGCTGTTCGACTCGAACGCCACCTCGTCGATCCACCTCCGGTGGTTTGGCGCGCCATTACCGAGCCGAACGAGCTTCGATCATGGTTTCCCTGCGACGTTGAGATTTCAGGGGGGCGCTGGGAGGCCGGTGCGGCCATCACGTTCCGCTTCTCCCCCAAGGTCATGGACATGACCCTCAGCGGGCGCGTCGTTATCGTCGAGGAGCCCACGTTACTTGTCTACACGTGGGGTGAGGATCTCTTGCGTTTCGAATTGCATCCCGAGGATGCCGGCACCAAGCTCGTTTTGATAGACGAGCTGCCTCCGGAGACTGCCGCGCGGAGCGCCGCCGGCTGGGACGATTGTCTTGACCGTCTGGCCGGCCGGCAGCCTGACGGGGGCCACTGGAGAGTTCGCTTCGAGAGCTACTCCGCTCAATTCGTCCCATCGCTGGGGGTGCAAGACGGGCCGCCTCCGGAGTACAAGGGCATCGATTGAACAGCGGTCCCATCGGCGACGAGATCATTGAGCCCGATCCGATGAGAGGAACTCGCCACCGTTCTGGGTGTCAGTAGACCCAGACTGCGGCGCCGATCGGCGCCAGGTTGTTGGCCCAGATCCAATCGATCGCCTCGTCGCTGACACGGACGCACCCGTGGGAGACCGGCACCGGTGGCACGTTGGAGTCACCGTGGATCGCGAAGCCGCCGCTGAAGAACCGGGGTCTCCACAAAGCACCGAGAGAGTCGACGACCTGGCCGTCCACGGCGCGGAAGATGTTGAAGTGCCCCACCGGTGTGGCCGCCAAGGTACCGCCGTCGTAGTAGTACCCCCCGCCCGTCGAGGTGTTCAAGGTGTAGAGGAGCTGGCCGTTGTTGACGAACATGACCAGGTCATCGTGGAGATCGACCTCAATGACATATCCCGAATGACTCTGTGGTTGTGGCTCGACTCCCTCGGCCAGGGCCACGTAGGTGGAGAGTCCGACGACGCCGGACGGAGAGACGCCCGCAGCCTTCTGGAATGCCCACACGGCCTGTTGTGTGGAATCGCCGAAGACGCCGTCAGGAGTCCCGAGCCAGTAGCCCAAGTTGGTGAGTCGTTGCTGCATCGCCGCCACGGCAGGACCACGCGAACCGAGAGCGAGAGGTGCGAGTCCCAAGAGCTCCTGTGGTGCCTGTGAGGGCAGAAGCCAATAGCCCCCGCTGTCGGGGCTCCGGACCATCCCCACGATTGGGCTGGCCAACGACTGGCCGCCCATAGAGCCGTAGAAGTTGGCATCCCCGAAGGTGAACACTCCGCCATTCGCTGCTGCGAGCCAGTAGCCGCCACCATCGGAGTCCAACGACATGGTGACGATCGACGCCCGGGACACACCGACGGCTGACCCGTGGAAACTTGCGTCCCCGAAGGTGAAGATGCCGCCGTCAGAGGCCACCTCGAAGTAGCCCCGGCCGTCAGGCGTCGCGGCCATGCCCACGATCGGGGCGTTGAGATGTTGGCCACCCATGGAGCCGTAGAAGTTGGCATCCCCGAAGGTGAAGATGCCGCCATCCGCCGCGACTTCCCAGTAGCCCGCGCCGTCAGGCGTCGCGGCCATGCCCACGATCGGCGTGGCGAGAAAACTGCCACCCATGGAGCCGTGGAAACTGGCGTCCCCGAAGGTGAAGATGCCGCCGTCGCTTGCGACGATCCAATAGCCATTCCCCGAGGCGGTGGCCGCCATCCCCACTACGGGTCCCACCGGGTGTGCCGGAGCAGCTCCGAAGGATCCGGCATCTCCAAACGCGACAGGGGATCCGGGCAGGTCGACTGATTGGGCACCAGCGCTCGGTGCCGCGGTGACAAAGGCTCCGATCCCGGCGAGGGTTGTGCAGAATGCGAGAAGGGCCAACGCCGATCGCCTCATGCGGAGTCCCGTCGCTCGGTGCGGACCGATCGGGGCGTGACCTGTCCGGGTCAGGCCTGGCTCGCTCATAGTTGGGTCCGGAAGTGGGGCATCGGCACTGGCATGCAACATTTCTACCTCAATGATTCCGAGGGTGTCCCGGAGCAGGCCGGACCGCCGACTTTGCTGCGCCTTGGCTGGCTCTCGCGCGACGAGCGATGCGTGACCAAATCGGGCAGGAGGTTGCCCATGGTCAATCCGGGCGGAACCGCAATGCTGACCACACGCCGTCGATCGCCACCTGGCGGACAGGATGGATCCCGCTCTCCATCAGGAGCGCAGCCAGCGAGTCACGGTTCAGATCCGTGCCGAGCTGACCAGACTTGGGGTACGCGACCCACGTGAGGCGGTCTCTTTGGGCTGACTCGACGATCTGTGCCCGTGAGTTGTCAAGCTCGGAACGATCCGCGACAAAAACGACAAGAGCCGCTTCCGGCTGCTCGAGCGACGGGGGAGCCCCCGCGCTTTCCAAACGCTGTTCCGGCTTGAGCTGGAGCTTTGCCGCCAAATCCACCGGTGAGAATCTACCGCGGCAACCGGTTTTGGGGTCGTCCGAGCGAGCGACATTGCGGCGCGCCCGGGATGCACCCTGGAGCCGAGGAACGCTTCCGGGACGCCGCCTGTGGCGCGCCCGTCACGACGAGCCGACCAGAATGGCGCGGTGAGGTCTACGGCACCCGACCGGGTACCGCCCGCTCCCATTGGGGGCTGGTGCGCAGAAGAGTTCTCCGCAGTGGGGGAGGCTTTTGTAGAGAACTTCGACAGCCGCGGCGAGGTGGGCGCCGCTGTGTGCGTGGCCGTCGACGGAGAGGTGGTGGTCGACCTGTGGGGCGGCTGGGCCGACGTGGCCCACATGCGCCCCTGGGAAGGCGACACCCTGGTCAACGTCTTCTCCGTCGGCAAGGGGCTGTGCGCCCTGGTGGCTGCCCGTCTGGCCAGTCTGGGGGAGCTGGACGTCGCGGCTCCCGTGTCCCGGTATTGGCCGGAGTTCTCCGCCGGTGGCAAGAGGGATATGTCGGTGGCGCAACTGTTGAGCCACCAGGGCGGTCTGCCTTCGGTTCGGGATCGGCTGCCCCCGGGCGCGATGCTCAATCACGAGCTGATGGCCGGGGCGCTGGCGGCCCAGGCGCCCTGGTGGGTTCCCGGCACGCGGCACGGGTATCACGCCAATACGTTCGGATTCCTCGTGGGGGAGCTGGTGCGCCGTCTTCGGGGCCGGACGCTCGGGAGGTTTCTGGCCGAAGAGGTAACCATTCCTCTCGGAGCGGACGTGCATATCGGCTTGGCGCCGGAGCATCACGGGCGGGTGGCGGAATTTGCCTTTCCTGCGGTGCCACCGCCCGAGGTGGAGCCGGACCTCGCCGCGGCGGATCTCATGGAGTTCAACGCCTACTGGAACCCGTCTGGACTCTCGGGGGCCGGCGTGGTCAACACAGCGACGTGGCGGCAGGCGGAGATCCCCTCGACCAACGGCCACGGGACCGCCCGTGGTGTCGCCCGCATCTATTCCGCGCTGGCGGCCGGAGGTTCCTTGGACGGCGTCGAGATCGTCGACCGTGATGTGCTTGCAGCCTTCACCTCCGAGGCCGTCTACGGGGATGACGCTGTCCTGCACCGGCCCTCCCGCTTTGGTCTCGGGTGCCAGCTGACCCAGCCCGAACGCCCGCTCGGGTCCGGATCCCGAGCTTTCGGTCATTTCGGCGCCGGGGGCTCCCTGGGCTATGCGGATCCCGAGCGCGGGCTGGCCTTCGGCTACGTCATCGGCACCATGGGGCCACGCTGGCAGAACCCGCGCAACAGGGCACTCATCGGCGCCGTCACCTCGAGCGTGGCCGCTACGTGAGTCCGCTGCCCGACATCCCGATGTCGACCGAACGGAGAGCCGAATGCCGGCCACCATGCAAGATTCGGCGTCCTTCGCGCCGCGTATGACTCCGGACGAAGCCCGCCGCCGGTTTTCGGCCGCGCGCGTCGCCCGTTTGGCCACCGTTGACGCCACCGGCCGCCCTCACCTCGTGCCGATCGTCTTTGCCGTACGGGGCGACACTCTCTACAGCGCGGTGGACCACAAGCCCAAGCGCACGACGGCGCTGCGTCGTTTGGCCAACATCGCCGGGAATCCTGCCGTCTCGGTGCTCGTCGATGACTACGACGACGAGCGGTGGGACCGCTTGTGGTGGGTCAGGGCAGATGGCGCCGCCAGGGTCCTCGACCCGCACTCACCCGACAGCCGGAAGGGTGTCCAGCTCCTCTGCGATCGCTACGCCCAGTATAGGGACCGCCCGCCGCGAGGGCCCGTGCTGGCGGTCGTCGTCGAGCGCTGGTCGGGCTGGGACGCTGCGGAGGCGCCATAGTCGACCCGCCGCTGCGGTGCTCCCTAGACGACCGGGGGCGGTCTCCCTTCGGCGCTGGCCGCGAGAGCCGGATCCCAGGCACAGACAACGCACGCATGCCGGAACGCTGCGCGCGCGAACTCTACGGCGAATGCATGTGGATCAGGGCTGGCGCACACGTCCTCCCAGTCCAAGATGTACTCCCCGAGTGCTTCGTCCCAACGGGCTGCCGCAGGCGAGAGCGACGCGGTGGAGAATCCTTCTGGTGCCGGGAAGGCGTAGGCATAGAAGGCAGCCTTGCCGTAGCGAAGGTCGCCGGGCCACCAACCAACGGCGACCTCTTGGGCACTCATGGCATTGCGCATGATGAAGTCGCTGGAGGGCGGATCGGCAGGCCGCCCGGAGAACAGGCTGGTGGCCAGGTCGAACGAGCCCCACCACGCGTTGACTGGCGTCGAACGCCCTCGATACGGAGCGCGGAATGCAGCGAGCACGAGTGCTGCCTGCGTGGCTGCCGCGAAGTAGGTGGCCACCCGATCCGCGTCGTAGCGGGAGTGTTCGTCGTCCTCGTCAAGGGGAACGCTCCAGGGCACCTCCTGTGGTGTCGGGTTGATCTCGACGGGGCCGCCAAGCTGGCGGACAGCCTCCATCACCCCCCGGGTGACCGTGCCGACCGGCTGGTCGGGGGTCAGCGTCACGCGCTGCGTGGGTCCAGCGCTGTGTTCGACGACCGCGTCGTGGGCATGGAGGTCGAGAGCGATGACAAGCGATCCCGAGCCATCGGGTGCGGGCAGCGGCGCCGTCTCCCAGCCTCGGGCGGAAAGGCGCAGTGCCGCGTGTTGGAGCTGTGGCTCGGGCGGAGCCAGCGCAACGGCCAGTTTGCCGAGCAACTGCGTATGCGCGTGCAGGGTATCGCACGTCGCAGCCCAATCTTGATAGGAAATCCGTGGCCACCCACCGGGCATGGCCGTCAATCTACAGCGGTCGCTGGGATCCGGTGGCTGCGTCGGTCAGGCGCGGCAGAGGTCTTGGGCGATGGGGTCACCGACCGCGTTGGCCATTCTCACCATCTCGCTCTTCCGCTCCTGCGGTTGTCCTTTGCTTACTACCGGCAATCGGAGAGGCGTACCCGGGAAAATCTGCTGTACGCGGGCGCTTCCGAGCGGTGCGGGTGCGTGCCATTGGCGCGGCGTCAGTTCGCCTGCCTCACCTCGAGGGCCGAGGCATCCACCCTGGTCAGGGGTCTGCGCCGCCGCGGGGGTCTGGAGTGACCCACATTCGCACACATCCCTTACAGAATCCGAACTGAACCCTCATGGCGGGCCGTTCGAATGGCCTCCATGCGGAACGCCGTTGTATCGAACAAGATGAGCGTCGCGTTGTGCGGGTCTTCGGTTCGGCCAACGTTCACGGGTAACACAAGGGAGACTCCCCGCATGCGTTGTCGTCAGTTGCTCTCGCTGGTCGCCGTTGTCGCGATGATCGCGCTGGCACCAACGGCTACAGCCGCTGCGGCTTCCTCCGTGGGAGCAGCGGCAGCCGTGGGACCAGTGAAGGGAAGCTCCGTCGTCTACACCTTCGGGGTCGCCGGTACGAAAGGGAAGGTTCTCCGGACCGAGCACGAGAAACCCACCGCCATCGAGGGCATCGAGGGTTCGGTCCTTCAGATCGCCACTTCCAACTCCGACACGTACGCGCTGACGTCGATGGGAACCGTGTGGGCTTGGGGAATCGGAAGCAACGGCGAATTGGGCAATGGATCCAAGACCTTCTACGCGAGCCGCGCCGTACAGGTCGACTNNGAGCCGCGCCGTACAGGTGGACTTCCCACAGGGCGTCCGGATTGCCTCGCTGCCCAACCCCATGCCGTTCGACGGCGGTTTGGCCATCGACTCCAGGGGCGACGCCTGGGCATGGGGCCTCAACGCGGTGCACGATCTGTGCCTGCCGGACGGTTTGGTGGTGCTGCACCCCACGCAAATTCCCCTCTCGGATGTCACCTTGGGCACCGGTGCTCGTACCCACTCTCTGTTCGACTCGCACGGCACGGTGTACGCCTGCGGCGATGGCAGTTACGGTGAGCTCGGCAACGGCAGCGCTGCCAACAGTCCCACTCCGACGGCAGTCGTTGGGTTGCCCGAGGGAGGCGTGAAGGCGTTGATGTCGTCGTGGGGGGGTTCGGGCGCGCTCATGTCCGACGGCTCGTACTACGACTGGGGCTACAACCGGGCGGGGCAGCTCGGCAACGGCACCACAACGGACAGCTCAGTGCCGGTCCACGTCGCTCTTCGCGCGCCTGTCACCCAGGTCTTCCAGGGGGGGAGCGGACCCAAGAATGGCCAGACGCTCGCCATCCTCGCTGACGACTCGCTGTGGACCTGGGGCAACGGGGCGCACGGCCAACTCGGCGACGGCACCACCCACAACGCCACAATCCCCATCCGTGTCACCCTCCCGAAGGGGAAGAAGCCGGCCACGGTGGCGTCCGGCGGCTTTGCCACCTATGCCATCGACACGTCCGGGAAGTTGTGGGCCTGGGGTCGCAACGAGGCGGGACAGCTCGGGACGGGCAGGAGCGGGCCCGACCAACTCACGCCGCGGGCCGTCGGTCTGAAGCTGAGACAGATCTCCTCGACGGCGCAGAATGTCGCCGGTCTCGCCGGGTAGTCCGCTTCGAGCCGGCTCAGCCGGGCACGAGCTGGTAGAGGCCACACGACGCCGCGCCGACGAACTTGGCGACGTCCGCGGAGATGGCCGCGCGCCCCTCTTCGGAGTCGTACATCTCGGTCGTGAAGGCTTCCACGGATGGAAAGCCCAGTTCGGCGATGCCGTCGATCCCCTGCCCGTTTGTGCTCAAAGTGCGGCGGACGACGTTCTGTACGTACAACGCCATGCCGAGGTGGTGCTTTTGCGCTAAAGGTCGGTGCACCTGGGTCCAGTGCTGCTCGAACTGCTCCATGGTGAGTCCCGTGGCGCGTCCGACGCGGCAGATGTGGGAGATTCCCGTGGGCGGTCCATGGCCAACTCCGGGCCGCTGCCACCGCAGCGCTTCGGAGACGTCGTACCACTCCAGTCGTTCTTCATCGAGCTGGAGCGCTCTCGCCCAATCGGCACGGTTGGGTGGGGCCGCCGCGAACCACTCGACGATCACTGGGGCCGGGGGCTCGGGAGGCCGGGGCGATCCCGGATCCGATTGCTCGGGCAGCACACGATGGGTGAGGGACGTCCCCTTCAGCGTGCGCGTGTGTTGGCGCAGACGATCGAAGAACGCGTCGTCGACCGAGTTCCCGGTGACTACGAGGATGAACTTCGGCACGGGTTCGTTCATAGAGCGCTCATCCTCGCGCGGGACGCATCATGTGCTGGGAGGTGTGGCGGTGCAGCCGACGCAGGGGCCCTTACCCTTGAAGGAGGAGGGGATGGACGGCGAGTCCGTGGGTGGGTTGGTGGGCAGGAGCACCGGTGGGCGGGGCTTCTGGTTGAAGTCGAAGTCGTTGTCCATGTTGCCCAGGATCTTCTCGTCCTCGCGCACGTCGGGCCGGGGGTCGGGTCGGCCGTCCGTCTTGGGGTTGAGCCTGGCCCCGCCCAAGAAGTCGTCTTCGACGAACTTGAGGTAGGCATCGCTCGAGAGGGTCTGATGGTCGATGTAGCCCTTCTTGGCGTAGGGCGAGATCACCAGAGCGGGGACCCGCAGTCCATAGCCGTTCTCGTCCACAGCCGGAGGAACGACGTGGTCGTAGAAGCCGCCCCAGTCGTCCCACTGCAAGAAGATCGCCGTCGAGTCCCAATCGGGGCTCTTCATTGCGGCATTGATGACGGCAGTGACATAGGCCTGCCCCTGATGAACGCTGGCGGGCGGGTGCTCGCTGTCGGCCTGAGACGGCGTCACCCAGGTGACGGCGGGCAGCGTGCCGGCCTTGGCTGCGGCGAAGTACCGCTGCAGGGGTTGGATGTTCTTGAGCTGGTGATCCTTCTGTACGTCTTCGAAGAGCGGGAGGGGGTTCCAGATTCCCGGGGTCGAGTAGCTCTGTGGCACGGGGGGACAGGTCTCCGCCGCGTCGTCCTCGCAGTCAGGCTGATCGCCCGTCTGGATGTAATAGGCCCAGGAAACATGCTTCGCGTAGAGCAGCCAGGTGATGTCCGTCCAGGCGTCGTCAAGTTCGGCCGTTCCGGTCCTGAGGGCCCGGTCCACCGCGATCTCCATCCGGGCCACCCCGACCGGCCCCACGATGTCGTTGACACAGCTCGACGGCGAGGCGTTCTTGCACAGCGCGGACCACTCCGACACCAGGTAGAGGTGATCGGGGAGCGACCATGATTTCACCGGCTCGAACATGTGGTCATCAAGCACGAAATCCTTGGCGTATGTCCAGTAGTTGGGGATCTCCGCTGCGGTGTGATACCCCATCACGTCGGGGGTGGCCGAGTTGGTGCAGGCCGGGTCCGTGACGTTCAGGCAACCCTTTCGGGCGTCCGAAGCCTCTTTGATGAACCCGTTCATCTTCCCGTTGTCGACGTCAGCTTCAGCGTTCGCCTCACCATGGGGACCCCCGCCGTTGATGTCGGCCGTGTCGTGATAGGGCTTGGTGCAGCCGCCGGCAGGATTGTCGACACAGACGGTGGGGACTCCATTCTTCATGGGGATCCCGTCGGCACCGGGATAGGTCCCGAAGTAGCTGTCGAATGACCGGTTCTCCTGCTCAATGATGATGACGTGCTTTATCTTGTGAATCCCCTGAGGCACGACGTAACTGCCGGTGGGACCGCCGCTCACCCGCTCCTTGCGGGCCGTCGACGCGTATGACCCTCCGCTCCAGGCCACCGTCATGGACAGGGCGATCGCCAGCGCAAGACACCACGACAATCTTCGCTGCAGGCCATGTGTCGTCCGACGGGCAGATCTCATGATCGCTCCCTCCCTTTTGATCGCCGGCCTCCAGGGTGCCCACGTTCAGAGCGCCGGCTCGGTCGCCGGCGGCGTGTGCGAAATTTCGAGACCCCCCACATATTGCCGCGCGCGCCACGGGAGACGCACGCCGGGTCACCGTTGCGTGAGGCGGCGACGGACCCATCAGAAACAGCACCCCAGCAGTGCTAGCCATTTAGCTA
>PKYA01000130.1 GCA_003133545.1 Acidimicrobiaceae bacterium
ACCTGTCAGTGGCAGCGGATCGAAGCTGGACGCTCTGACGATCTCACCACTCCGCGGTGATGGCTGACGCCTGGGGGGTGGATCAGTTGTATCGTGCAACTGGCTATCTTCTGTCTGATTGGAAGACCGAATCCCGAGGGCGTCTGACCATGAGCCAATAGAGAGATGAGGCAATAGCCATGACTGAAATGCTTCCGAAGAGTTCGCTGGAACTTCGCTCACTCGTGACCGAACAGGGCACTCTCGAAATCTCATTGATCGACGTCCCAATACTTTCCCTTGCCTCAGACGAGGTTCTGGTGCGGGTCGAAGCCGCACCGATCAACCCGTCGGACTTGGGTCTGCTGCTGGCGGGCGCGGATGTGGCGTCTGCGATGGTCGAGGGTACATCCGAGCGCCCCGTCTTCACAGCACCACTCGTAGGCGGGGCACTTCGTTCCCTCGCCGCCCGAGTCGGCAAGTCTCTGCCGGTAGGCAACGAAGGAGCCGGCACCGTGCTGGCCGCTGGCACCTCGTCGGTGGCGCGGTCGCTCCTTGGACGGACTGTCGCGGTCGCAGGAGGATCGATGTATTCGCAGTACCGAGCGGTGAAGGCATCGTCGTGCCTTGTCCTGCCATCTGGCTCATCGGCCAAGGAGGGAGCATCATCGTTTGTCAACCCGCTGACCGCACTGGGCATGATCGAAACCATGCGACGAGAAGGACACAAAGGACTCGTTCATACAGCGGCAGCATCCAACCTGGGTCAGATGCTGATGAAACTCTGCCTCGAGGAGGATGTCCCACTCGTGGCCATCGTTCGCAAGCCCGAGCAGGTGGAGTTGCTGAGGTCGATTGGCGCTATCCAAGTCTGCGACTCAAGCATGCCGTCCTTCATGGCAGACCTGATAGAGGCTCTCTCGGCGACCTCGGCCACTATGGCCTTTGACGCTACGGGGGGTGGCAAGCTCGTCAGCCAGATCCTGACAGCGATGGAGGCCGCCGCCAATGCATCGGCTCGGGAATATTCGAGATACGGCTCAACGCTCCACAAGCAGGTGTACATCTATGGCGGCCTCGATCCCAGCCCCACCATCCTGACGAGAAACTTCGGCTTCGCGTGGGGTATTGGCGGATGGTTGCTCACCCCGTTCCTGGCGAGCATTGACCCTGACACGTTCAGCAGACTGCGCTCGCGCGTTGCCGCTGAACTGAAGACGACGTTCGCAAGCTCCTACACGGGCGAGGTGTCGCTAGCGGGACTGCTTGACCCGCTCGTGTTGAGTCGTACTGTGAAACAAGCGACGGGAGAGAAGTATCTGGTGGTGCCAAACCCGGCTGCGTTCTAGTTCTCTCTGACGCTGCCATAGTTGCGAGCAACTTTTGGACTTGAGCTTTCGTATCCAAGCCGAGGAGGTGCCCTCTGGTGGTTGCGACGTACTTGCGTCCGATGGCCTTAGACACGACCGGCCTGATGTGTTCCAGTCGAGTAGGACAACCAAACTGTTCACCTTGTGGGCGTTGGTGCCAACTGCGGGCTCATTCGACGGACTGGAGTCCCGTCGTACCCACAATATACGCAAGGCCCGTGTAGGAGTCGTCCACGGCCAAGTCAGCGATGCTCTCGCCCACCTGCTCGGCGCTGAGGGTCCCGCCGAATCGACCTTCGAGGAACTGCGCTGCACTCATTCCCGCCATAGCGGCGTACTGCTCGGTGTATATCTTTCCGAGGCCGGTGGCCGGCGTCAGCTGGGGCAGGACGGACACGAAGCGGATGTCTGCTCCGAGGCGTTGGGCTTCGTGCGCGGCATACGAGCTGATGAGCTTGATGGTGCCCTTGGCTCCCGCGTAGCCGCCGCTCAGCGGCGACCCCGCCAATGCGGCCCCGCTGGACAGGCTGACGACCACCGAACCAGGTTCGAGGGGCGCCGTCAGGACCTCTCGGGTGAAGTTGAAGACGTGCCGGACGTCCACGTTCCAGTTGATGCTGAACGTCTCCCAGGTTTGCTCCCGAATCGATCCGACCGGAGGGGTGGCGCCAGCGTTGAGCACAACGGTATGGGGTCGATAGTGCGCTATCAGTTGCATCGCCACAGCCGGATCGGCCACGTCGGCGACCTGGGGTGTGAAGGCGTCGCCCAGCTGCTCCTTGAGCTCGGCGAGCAGTTCCTGGTTGCGAGCAACCCCCACAACATTGGCGCCGCGCTCGACAAGCGAGACGGAGATCGCCCGCCCGAAACCCCGGCTGGCACCGGTGACGACTGCAGTTGTTCCAGCGAGTTGGCGAACAGTCATGATTCTTGCCTTCTTTCTGGTTGGTTGTTGATTGCGTTGACGAGTGGATTGGACTGGATTGAGCGGCGGGTTCCTGCCCGCGGTTGCTCATTCAGCCAAGGCGCCCGCGATGTCGGGGGAAGCGATGACGGCCAAGTCTCGTTGCGGCGCGCTCGTCGCCACCGCGCTGGCCGTCTTGGCGCGCCGCGTGAGTACGAACGCCACCGGGATGGCGACCACACCGGTCAGGCCGCAGACCCACAGGGCCGAGGTGAACCCGCCGGTGAGGGCAGCAGCTGATGTGTAGCCATGGTGGACCAGCGTGTGGAAGCGAGAGGCGGCGATTGAGGAGGCGACCGCCACCCCGATCGCACCCCCGAGCTGCTGCGACGTGCTGATGAGCCCGGAAGCCACCCCGGCGTCGCGCTCGGTGACCCCGGTGAGGGCGCCGATCGAGACGGGGATGAAGGCAAACGCGACTCCGATCCCCGCCACGAAGAACGGTCCTGCCAAGTCCTGCCAGAAGTTTCCGTGCGGCGGAATCCGGGTGGCCCACAAGATGCCCGCTCCGACTAGAGCCATCCCGAATACCATGACCCGCTTGGGCGAGGTCATAGTGACCAGTTTCTGGGACGGGCCGGCGAAGGCCAAAGCGGTCACCGAAGCAGTCAGCCAGGCCAGCCCTGTCTTGAGGGCCGAAAACCCGAGCACCTGCTGCATGTAAAGGGTGCCGATGAAGATGAAGGTGTAGAAGCTCCCGGTGAGCAAGAAGCCAACGGCGTTGGAGCCGGCAACGTTGCTCAATCTGAACAGGCGCAGCGGCAGCAGTGGTCCCTCGACCCGGGTCTCAATGACGAAGAACACCCCGAGTAGAGCCGCTGCCAGGGTGAGCATGGCCACAGTCCGGGTGGCGCCCCAGCCAACCTGCGGCGCCTCTGAAATGGCATAGACGAGCACCACCAGCGCCAAGGTGATGGAAGCCGCGCCGAAAGGGTCGTAACGACGCCGCTCTGCGCTGACCTTGCTTTCGGGCACGACCTTGCGAGCCAAGGCGAGAGCAGCCGCCCCGATGGGCACGTTGAGGAAGAAGATGTACTCCCACCCGATGTAGCGGGTGAGCAGGCCGCCGGCGAGCAACCCGACGGTGGCCCCCATGGCCCCCACGGCCCCCCAGATGCCAAGAGCCTTGTTGCGCTCGGCACCTTCGGGGAACATGTTCATCACGATGGAGAGGGCGGCCGGCAGGACAATGGCCGCCCCGAAGCCCTGGAACCCCCGCATGATGATCAGGAAGGTGTCGGAGGTGGCCAACCCACACCCAAGGGACGCAGCGGAGAAAACGGTCAGACCCACCATGAGCAGGCGTCGACGCCCGAGCAGGTCGGCGGCCCGGCCGCCGAGGAGCAGGAAGCCGCCGAAGGTCAGGCCGTAGGCGGTGACCACCCACTGCAGGTCGGACTCGGGGAAGTGAAGCTTCACGCCGATGGTGGGCAGGGCCACGTTGACGATCGTGAGGTCCACGATGGTCATGAAGTACGCCACGACCAGCAGGGCGAAGGCCCGCCAGCGCCGCACGGACGACTCGGTAACGACGTCGTGCGCCGTCTGGGTCCGGAGGGACGCTCCTAGGTGAGGAGGGTCTGAATGGGTGCTGACCGGGGTCATCGTGAGTCTCCTGTCTGGTTGTTGGGTCATCCGACAGTTGAAACACCGACCCGCAGCCGGATTGAGCGATGAATCTGCGGCGCGCTTGGTGTTACAACCTCCAGGAGGTCTCACATGGAAAAGGAAGCGGAGCCGATGAGCGATTCGGTGTTGGTCCGGGCCCAGGCCGGCGATAGCGACGCCTTCGCCGAGCTCACCAGCCCCTACCGCCGGGAGCTCCACGTCCACTGTTACCGGATCCTCGGATCGTTTCAAGACGCCGAGGACTTACTCCAGGAGACTCTGTTGTCAGCATGGCAAGCGCTTGATCGCTTCGACGGGCGTTCGCTTCGGGCCTGGCTGTACCGCATCGCGACCAACCGGTGCCTGAACTATCTCCGTGATTCCTCGCGCCGCCCGAGGGTCACTGCCACCTCTAACTTGGGAATCCCGTTCGCTGGCGCGTCGCATTCGGACGAGCCGTGGTGGCTCGAGCCATATCCCGACGCCTTGATCGATGCCGTCGAGCCGGGACCAGAGGCTCGTTACGACGCGCGCGAGTCCATCGCGCTTTCGTTCGTGGCCGGCCTCCAACATCTGCCGACCCAGCAGCGAGCCGCGCTAGTCCTGCGCGACGTCCTTGGCTTCTCGGCCGCGGAGGTCGCTGAGATGCTCGACTCGACGCCAGCATCGGTCAACAGCGCGCTCCAGCGGGCCCGTTCCGGCTTCCAACACTCAAGCGGTCCTGATCGCGTGACACTTCCCCGATCCCCCCACGAAGCAGACGTCGTTGATCGATTCATCGACGCCATCCAGAAGGGCGATCTCGATCGCGTCGTCGCACTGCTCACCGACGACGCAAGGCTCAAGATGCCGCCCGAGCCCTTCGAGTTCCACGGTCCGCGCCCCATCGCCGAATTCCTTCAGCAGGTTGCGTTCTGGCGCGAAGACCTCAAGATGGTCCAGACGAGAGCCAACAACGAACCAGCTTTCGGCTACTACCGCAAGGACCCCAACGCCGACGTCTATCGAGCGAGTGGGATCTTCGTGCTGACAATCTCAGAAGACCAGATCTCTTCGATGACGCGGTTCGGCGACAAGGGCCTCTTCGCCTGCTTCGGCCTGCCACGCACGATCCTGCATCCACGCGAGCCTTGAAGGACTGGTCTTCGCAGCGGTTCGACCGTCACGAGGTGATGGCCGCTGCGCGATCCTCGGCGAGTGTCGGTCCTGGAACTGGTGACGCTCGGACCCTCAGCTAGATCGGACGGTAGCTCGCGATCAATTCGAGTGCACCGTCGAGTGCGCGGCGCAAGGCGAGCGGGTCGCGCCGCGCCTGGGAAAGAACGAGGCCGCCTTGGACACTGGCCAGCGTTGAGGAGGCCAGCCAGGCGACGTCGGCATCGGGTCGGAGCTCGCCGGAGGAAACCATGGCCGCGAGGCCAGCGCGGATGTCGGCCTCCCAGCGGTCGAACCCAGAGGCCAGCACGGCGCGGATGGCGTCGTCACGCTCACCGAGCTGACCGAGGAGGTTGGCGATCGGGCAGCCTCCCTTGCCCCCACGCTCCTCTAGGAAAGCAACGAGCGCATCGGACCATCGGACCAGTCCGTCCCAAGTGCCGAGGTGGTCAAAGAGATCCTGTTGGCCGTCGAGCACGGTGTCGTTAGTGGCTTCGGCGACCGCCAACAAGAGGTCGTTCTTATCGTCGAAATAGTGGTAGAGCTGGCTACGCGAGGCAGGCGCCCGGGCGCCGACCTCGTCCAGACTCGCCCCGAGCGCCCCCTTCTCGGCCACAACCTCGGCCGCCGCTGCGACGATGCGCTGGCGAGTCAGGCGTCCCCTATCGGTACTCGGCTGCGTTCCCATAGCCCCCAGTATTCCGGCAATTGGACTTGACAGTCCAGCCATCTCGTGCTTCGATACTTACTGGACTACACAGTCCACTCATGACCCGACGCAACTGACTTTGGAGGACCAAATGCCCCTGACCATCCGTGAGCAGTCCGAACAAGTCAAGGCCGCCGCAGCCGAGGCTCTACCCGCTGAGGTTCTTGAGGTGTTCGATCGGAATATCCAGGACTTCCTCGACCAAGGTATCCCGACCAACAGCATCAAGGCCGGCGACGTGCTCGAACCGTTCACCCTCGACGATGCCACTGGTACGCAGGTGAGTCTCGATCAGCTCGTCGAGAGTGGCCCGGCTGTCATCGTGTTCTACCGGGGCGGCTGGTGCCCCTACTGCAACCTTGCCCTGCGCACCTACCAGCAGGAACTCCTCCCACAGTTGGATGCGTTCGGTGCCCGGCTGGTCGCCATCAGCCCGCAGCCACCGGATGAGTCACTCTCCACTGTGGAAAAGGCCGGGCTGGAGTTCACCGTCCTCTCCGACCCGGGCAGTCGTCTGGCCGATCGGCTCGGCATCGCGTTCGAGCAGGCTGACGACGTCCTCGCCGCCCAGAGCAAGCTCGGCCTCGACCTCGCGAAGGTCAACGCCGAGGGTGCGGTCCGCTTGCCACGACCCACCGTGCTCATCGTCGATCAGGATCGCGCCGTACGCTTCGTCGACGTCCAGCCCGACTACACCTCGCGCACTGAAGTGACTGACATCATCGCCGCACTGGCCGACCTGAAATAGGACGGCGAGCGGACTTCTTGAAGCGGCCTTTGCGCGCCTTCACCCTCTTAGACAGCATCGTCGAGCATGCTTCATTCGCCCTCGGTCTCGACGACCTTGCCTTGGAGCTTCGGGTTCGGGACCCGACGATGATCGAAGGCCAGGGGCAACGGCCCACCGTCGACGTCGGACCGTGACTCGTCGACGTCCGTGACGGAGTTGCGGAGTTGCGGAGTGGCGGTCCAACAGCGGCGGAAGCCTGATTTACGCGCTCGCTACGACCGACCCAGTGACGGTGCCGGTAAGGGCCCTACTGCGGCTGGATGCTGACTTTGCCGCCTGACTGGGGCGACGTTCTCCCGAGGGCGGGTGCAGCTCAGGATCGTTGAGTCCGACCATTTGAGTAGCAACGCGGTAGCAATTGAAGCCAGCTCAAGTTGCGTGTCGCTGGAACGATGGAGGGGATTCCAGGCACCCGGCATCCGAGAGGCCGCGGGGTGCCATCGCACCCGGCAGGGCCGGGAGGGCGAAACAGATCCTGGTGCCTCCCCGGCTGGGCGGCTCGGCCCAGATGCGGCCCTTGTGCGCTGCGATGAGACCGCGAGCGATGGCTAGTCCCAGTCCCGCTGCCCCCGTCGAGGGAGTTCGTGCTGCATCCGAACGCCAGAACGGCTCGAAGACCCGCTCCATCTCATCAGGGGCGATCCCAGGGCCGGTGTCCTCCAATGAAACGAAGACAGCTCCACCGCCAGAGGTCACCGACGCCGAGATGAGGCCGCCCACGGGCGTGTACCGCAACGCATTGGTGATGAGATTGGTGAGAACCCGCTCGACCTTGTCTGGCGCGCACGCCACCCAAGTGGCATCGTCACGCACGACGGTGCGCAGGCGAATGCCTCGTGCGCGTGCCTCGATCTCGTGGCGTCCGACGCACGCGCTGACCAGCTTTCCCATGTCGGCGGGTTCGAGCGAAATGGAGATTGCCCCGGAGTCGATACAGGCCATCTCGAAGAGGTCGTCGACCAAGGAGCTCAAGAGGCGCACTTGGCCCTGCAGGGTCTCAAGATAGTGGTGAGGCTCCACGACGCCGTCCTCCATGGCTTCGAGCATTGCCTGCAACGAGGCGATGGGCGCCCGTAGATCGTGGCTAGCCCAGGCCACCAGCTCCCGGCGGGCGTCAAAGACCTCTTCGAGGTGCTGGGCCATCGCGTTGAACGAGGCGGCAAGTTCCGCCAGCTCCGACGGCCCTTCCTCAGGGGCGCGTGCCCCCAGATCCCCTGCAGCCAGATCGTGGGAGGCCGCGCGCACCTGCTCCAGATGGAACACGATATTTCGGGTCAAGATGATCGCCCCGACGATGCTCGTGGCCGCCGCGGCGGCCGACACCACGAGGACCTCGGCCTGGGCACCCATGTGGAACATCACGAGCCCCGACAGCGTGACCGAGGAGAGGGGCAGTACGACCGCGACGAGTGCCAGGCCGGTCAACTGGAGACGGACCGAGGGAAGCGCGCGCAACAGCACCGCAATTGCGATGCCCACCACCAGGGTGGACGCGCCGACAACGACCGCCAAGACGATCATGGCGTGAACCGGTACCCGACGCCCCATACCGTCCCGATGATGCGCGGGTCGGAGGGGTCCTGTTCGATCTTCTCGCGGAGACGGCGAACGTGGACGGTGACAGTGCTGGTGCCCGCATCGAGGGCCGCCTCGTAGCCCCATACCTGGGCAAGGAGTTGTTCTCGAGAGAAAACGACCCGCGGGTGACTAGCTAGGCACCACAAGATGTCGAACTCGGTGGCCGTCAGATTGACCGGACGGCCATGGAGCGAGACGTCGCGCGTCTCGGCGTCGAGCGACAGCCCCCCGGCATCGACCCGCCGGCGCACCGCTGTGGCGTCCGGGGTGGCACGGCGCAAGATCGCCTTCACCCGCACCACGAGCTCGCGGGGAGAGAACGGCTTGACGACGTAGTCGTCGGCGCCCAGTTCGAGGCCGGTGATCCGATCCGACTCCTCACCTCGGGCGGTAACGAGGATCACGGGCATACCGCCCTGGTTGCGGATCCAACGACACAGGTCTAGGCCGTTTGTCTCGGGCAGCATGACGTCGAGTACGACCAGATCGGGGGCATGCGCTTCGATCAACGATCTAGCCGTGGAACCATCGGAAGCTTCGAGTGTTGCGAAGCCGTCATGGCGCAGGTAGCGCACGATGACGTCCCTCACCACGTCCTCGTCGTCGACGACCAGTACCTTCGAACGCCGGTCTGAGGCGTAGCCCCCGTCGGGAGCCCCGGAGCTGGTGGCAAGGGTCACAGCCAAGACCGTACTGACTGGGTGGCCTGAAGATTCGTCGGGGTCATTACAAAAGACTTACGGCCGTTAGGAAGCGCGCCATCGCCGGCGGGGGGCGCTCGTGGTCCCGGGATCACCGCCGCGGAAGTTGTCGTTTTGTAAGAAGAAAGCGGAGCCGGATCGGGCAGGCCACCGATAGCTTTGCCAATCGTGGCCAGCCCCCCAGAGCCCGCATCCGGGACTCGGCGCACCACGATCGCGACGGCGCGGGCGAAGGCCGAAGGAACCTCAGCTTCGCTGCAAGGGAAGGTGACCAGCCCGCTGCACAGCACCTGGCTGGGCGCGGTCTTGGGGATCGTGCTCGGCGTGGCCTTCACCCTGTGCTTCGTAACGGGTTTGGTGGACTACCTCTCGCAGCATCCGCCGGGATGGTTCCACCTGCCGGCGCACCCGGCGGACCTCTATCGCATAAACGAAGGCGTGCACGTCTTCACGGGCATTGCCACTATTCCCTTGCTCCTGGCCAAGCTCTGGGTGGTCTGGCCGGAGTTGTTGCAGTGGCCTCCCGTCCACAACCTGTTGCACGCGCTGGAACGCCTGAGCCTGGTCCCCCTGGTCGGCGGATCGCTCTTCCTGCTCTTCACCGGGGTAGCCAACATCGACTATTGGTACAGCCCCATGGGCTTCACGTTCACCTCTGCCCACTTTTGGACTGCGTGGCTGGTTGTGGGGGCATTGGTCGTACACATCGGCGCCAAGGCGGCCACCGTCCGCACCGAGTTGGGCAGGAAGTCCCATAGACCGGAGGCCCTCGACGCAGGGGCCGCGTCATCGGCGCATCCTAGTCCCCGATCCTTGACCGGTACCCGACGGCTGGACCCCCTCGGGGGGCTGAACCGACGGGGCTTTTTGGGCACGGTGATGGGCGCCGGTGGGTTGCTCGTCGCCGTTTCGGTCGGCGAGACGGTGGCGCCACTCCGTCGGCTCGCGATCCTGGCCCCTCGGGGCGTGGGCGTCGGCCCGCAGGGGGTGCCGGTCAACGAGACGGCCCTCCAAGCAGGGGTGACGAGGAGCGCGGTGGATCCCAATTACCGGCTCGTCGTGTCCGGTCGTTGCCGGCGGCCCCGTTCCTTTTCCGTGTTTGATCTCCGCGCCCTGCCCCAGCAGGTCTCTGCGCTGCCAATCACCTGCGTCGAGGGCTGGAGCGCCGATGCCGTGTGGCGGGGGGTTCCCCTGGCGTCATTCCTGGACCTCGTGGAAGCGCCCAAGGGTGCCTCCATCAGAGTCGAGTCCCTCGAGGGCGCCGACCGGCTCTATTCGATGTCAGTCGTCGACGCCGAGCACGCACGCGACCCCGACACCTTGTTGGCACTCGAACTGAACGGTGAGACCCTCGACATCGACCACGGCTATCCCGTGCGGCTCATCGCCCCCGACCGACCGGGAGTGCTCCAGACCAAGTGGATCTGCAAGGTGATCGTGCTGTGAGTACAGATGAGCGGTCCTCCCCTCCCGATGCGGGACCCGTGTCCACGGCGCGCGTTCGACCCTTCCAATTGATAAGCCTGATTGTCGGGTGGGCGATCATCGTGTTCGCACTGCACGGGATGGTGCGTAACCGTTCGAGCAATCCACCCCATCTGTTGCGCCTCCTCATCAGCCTCAATGTCGTCAACGATGCGCTCGTCATTCCCGTGGTGCTCGGGGTGTCCCTGTTAGTCAGGCGTCTCCTGCCGTCGTGGGCGGTGGTGGCGGCCCAGGTAGGCCTCTTCACCTCGGCCATCGTCGTCCTTTACGCCTACCCGCTTCTCGGTGACTGGGGCCGGACGGCGCGTGCGGGCTTCTCGCGCCTGCCGTACGACTACGCCCACAACGTCTGGTGGGTTCTGGGGGCCATTTGGCTCGTGTGCGGTGTACTTGCGGTCTGGCAGTGGCGACGACGCTCGGCCGGGTACTGAAGCGGCGCGGCGCAACGCCGACTGACCGCTCCACGCCCTCCACCGCCCCGACGGCCCGAGCAACCCGCGCTGCCATCTCCGTCACATCCGCCGTCCCCCTCGCGGTCTACGTGTACGTCGCCTTGCGGCGTATCGCCTACCCCTTCGAGCTCGAATGGCTCGAAGGCGGAGCGGTCGAGATCGTGAACCGGGTGGTCCACGGACAGGGCATCTACGTGGCACCCACCCTCCACTACGTCGCCTACCCCTACCCGCCCCTCTATTTCTGGATCTCGGCGGGGCTAGCCAAACTCATCGGCGTCGGCTTCCTGGCGCCGCGGATCGTCTCCTTCATCTCTTCGCTCGGATCCTTCGTGGTCCTGTGGCGCATGGTGCAGAAGGAGACACGAGACCCCGTGGCCGGTCTCGTGGCAGCAGGGATCTTCGCCGCCGCCTTCGAGGTCAGCGGGGCTTGGTTCGACCTGGCCCGGGTGGACTCACTCTTCATCCTCCTCCTCCTGCTTGCCGTCTCCGCTGCCCGCGTGGCGCGGAATTGGCGAGGAGGGATGACGGTCGGGCTCCTGCTGTTCCTCGCCTTCTTCACGAAACAGACGGCGTTGCTCGCCGCGGTGCCACTGCTCGTCTACCTCGGCTTCGTTCGATGGCGCGTCGCCGTTGGGGCGGTGGTCACCCTGGCCCTGTTCCTGGTCGTCTCCACCACCGCGCTCGACTGGACGTCACACGGCTGGTACTCCTATTTCGTCTTCCACGAACTCCCGAACCAAGGGATCAATGCCAAGGCGCTGCGGACTTTCATTCCCACCAGCCTGTTGCGCCCGACCGGCTGGGCGATTGCAATCGCGCTGGCTGGGATTGTGCTCAGCTGCTGGCGCCAGAGGTCCCGCGGGATCTGGCCCTTTTGGATCGTGGTGTCCGCCGGGCTTGTGGGTGCGTCGTGGCTCTCCCTCGTCCACGCCGGCGGATCGAGCAATGTCCTGATACCCGCTTACGCTGGCGTCGCCATCTGCACCGGTCTCGGCTACGACGCGATCCGTCGCGCCGACGTGCGCCGCCCGGGACTGGTGGGCGCGTTGGTTGCGGGAATCCTGGTCGTCCAGGTCGTCCAGCTGAGCCACAGGCCGCTACACGAGATCCCTTCCGCCAGCAGCGAGGCCGCCGGGCGCCAGTTCATCGCCCTCGTGGCCTCGATCCCCGGCCAGGTGATCGTGGCCGACCACCCCTGGTACGACACGCTGGCCGGCAAGCCATCATGGGCCCAATCCGAAGCCGTGCACGACGTCTTGCGGGCCGGTCCGAGCGTGGCCCGGACCGATCTCCTCGCCAGCATCGCCGCGACATTGCGGTCGGCCTCCGTCACGACCGTATTCGCGGACGACCCCGGCGACACCATCGGACCCGATTTCCACCGGTACTTCACGCTGGGCCCACCGGTCTTCCGCTGTGCCAGGTGCTTCTTCCCGGTCACCGACGTCCCCCGTCGGCCCTACTTGCGCTTCGACCGCCGCTGACACCACCTAGCGGTCCAACTGGGCGAAGTACCGGTCGTCCTTTTCCCAGGCACTAGTGAGGCGGAAGCCACTCGTTCGGGCCAAGCGGCCCATGTCGACATGGCTCACCAGGGACCAGCGGAACCATGGCCCGGACTTGGTCGCCGTCTCGACGCACACGTCGAGCGTCTCGGTCGGCTCGTTCGGGTGACCGGTCTCCACTAGCAGGCGAGCGCGCGCGGCCACTACCTGGCCCACCCGCTTGAGCAGTGCTTCGGGATCACCGCCGATCCCGATGCTGCCGTCGAGCAGGAGGGCGCTGCCCCAGGTTCCTACCGCAGGCACCTCATCGAAGATGGAGCACTCATCTACGTTGGCACCACGCCGACGAGCCAGCGCGACAGCGCTGGGTGATGTGTCGATCCCCAACGCTGGGATGCCGCGACGCATCAGGGACTGCACATGGCGCCCGGGCCCACAACCCACGTCGAGCACCGCCCCGCGCGCCCGGTCGAGGAGCGATTCGTCAACCGGGTCGGCCGGAGCCATCCAGCGCCGCACGTCCAACTCGAGGATGCGCCCGTCCTCCGTGCGGAGGAACGAAGTCCGGACCAAAGTCTCAGGCATGAGTCTCCACTGCGGCGCCGAGGGCCCGAATGGCACTGGCAAAGACGGAATGAGGGGCGGACCGAGCCACAGCAAGCGCATCGGCATACGTGTCCACATCTCGCAACATGGGTAACAGCGAGCAGCGAAGTGCGAGCGCCCCGAGCCGGGCGAGCTGTACCTGTGCCGTGCGGTCAGTGCTCATCGGCACCCCGGCGAACATGCCGGACACCGGCCTGCGCGTACCGAGAAGCCAGTATCCGCCATCCTCTGCCGGTCCGAGACTGGCATCCACACCAGGGGTCAGGAGCGCCTGCGCCGCTGACTCGAGCAGGGCGACCTCCAACTGAGGAGTGTCCATCCCGATCAGCAGGACGGGCAGCCCATTGCGGGCCCACGCGTCTTCAATAGCTCCCTCGAGGCGACCAGCGAAGGGCCCCGGGCGTTGCGGCATCACTTCACAATTGGACGGGAGCCACGGGCCGGGCGCGCCGTCGAGGGCCACCAGGCGTCGCCGCACCCGGCAGCGGGCGACGACCTGCATCGTGTCGATCAGCGCCGCTTCGGCCACGATCGCCGCCTCGTGTGGCGACAGAGGCGGACAAAGACGAGTCTTTACGGCTCCGGGGCGCGGCTCTTTGGCCACCACCACGATCTGCACTCCGAGATCCTCACGCTCTCTCGCCAGTTGGCTCACCGCAACAGCGCAGCCATGTCGCCTACCGCCTGGAACGTGCCACGGACGGTCCCGGTCACCTTTGAGCGCCCTGCGCGGGCGCCGTAGACGACACCCACCTCGTGCACCCTCCAACCGGACTGGTGGGCCCGCAGGACCATCTCGAGGGGCCATCCCGAACGGCGGTCCTCGATGCCGAGCGCGAGAAGGTCTTGCCGTCGCGCCGCCCGCATAGGACCGAGGTCGCGCAGGGCCAAGGTGGTCCTCCGTCTCACCTCGGCCATGAGCACGCGATTGGCAAGGCGCGCGTGGACGGGCCATGCTCCCCGACCCGCCATTCGTGCGCCGAGCATGAGATCGGACTCGCCGCGCAGCACCGGACCGGCCACCTTCGGCAGCTCTAACGGGTCCAGCGAGCCGTCCGCATCGAGGAAGCAGACGATTTCGTCCCGCGCCTGCGCCAAGCCGGCGGCGCACGCTGCACCAAACCCGCGCTGAGACTCGAAGATGACTTCTACGCCGAGATCCCGCGCGATCTCCGCCGATCCGTCGTCGGAACCGTTGTCGACCACCAAGGCCCTGTAGCCGGCCGGCAGCCGGCCCAGCACCCAGGGCAAAGCCTGGGACTCATTGAGAACGGGCAACACGACGTCGGGCATCACGTGGCACCGTAGTGATCACCTGATCGCGTCCGCGGCGAAATGCTCTTAAGAATGTCTAACTTCGCCGCCCATCAGACCCCCACAGGTCATAGACGCCGATACCGTCAGTCAGATGAAACGGCTAAAACCAGTCGACCAATTGGCGCCAAGGTCCCGTCCGCTTCCGGCATCGCGGTGAAGGTCCTCGTCACCGGTGGATGTGGCTTCGTGGGCTCCCACATCGTCGATGCCCTCGTCGAGCAGGGGCACGACGTCCGCGTGCTCGACAGGCAACCGCCGAGTCATCCCAACAATGGCGCCCGCTACACCCGGGCGGACCTCGTCGAGCCGGAGTCGTGGGCGCATGTCGTCGACGGGATCGAGGCGGTCAGTCACCAGGCGGCGCGTGTGGGGCTCGGTGTGCACTTCGCCGAGGTGGCCGACTACGTGCGGGACAACGATCTGGGAACGGCCATGCTGCTGCGGGTGCTCGACCAGGCGCGCTTCGCCGGTCGTCTCGTCCTCGCGAGCAGCATGGTCGTCTACGGCGAGGGCGCCTACGACTGCCCGCGCTGTGGTCCCGTTAGGCCGGCTCCGCGCACAGCAGAGCGGTTGGCCGCCGGCTTGTTCGAACCCCTATGCCCGGCATGCGGAGACGATCTGCAGCCGGTGGCCGTCGAAGAAGAGGCGCCGTGCGACCCGCGCAACGTCTACGCAGCCACCAAGGTGCACCAGGAACACCTCTGCGCTGCCTTCGGCCGCGAATCCGGCGCCCGGGTGGTCGCTCTCAGATACCACAACGTCTACGGACCCCGCGCCCCGCTCGACACTCCCTACGCCGGCGTGGCAAGCATCTTTCTCGGCGCGCTCCACCGGGAAGAGGCCCCGCGCGTCTTCGAGGACGGTGGGCAGCGACGTGACTTCGTCCACGTCCGCGACGTTGCCCGGGCCAACCTGGCCGCACTCACTGCGCCGCTGACGCGCGACCAGGCCTTCAACGTGGCGAGCGGCACCCCGCGTACCATCGGAGAACTCGCCGCCGGACTGTGGGAAGTGGCGGGACGAGGTGGGCCCGAGCCCATCGTCACGGGCCAGTGGCGCCTGGGGGACGTTCGCCACGTTTTCGCCTCCCCGCGACGCGCCGCGACCACCGTCGGCTTCGAGGCCAGGGTGCCTTTCGGTGAGGGCCTGGCCGAACTGGCCGACTGCTTCGCGCGCTCCGCCTGACGTGGGCTCCGCCGCCCGGGGGAACGCCGGACCCCCTCAGATCGTGAGCCGCGGGACCTGATGCCCGATCCCTCGGCGCGTGGTCTACCGTCCAGCAGCGTCCACCCTCATGAACGGGAAGCCGTGGTCGTGAACCCCTCCATCGAGGTCGAGAACCTCTCCCACGCCTATGTGCGGCGTGCGCAGACGCTCGAGATCCTCAGGGGGGTGACCTTCAGTGCAAACAAGGCGTCCTACCTCTCCTTGGTGGGGCCTTCGGGTTCCGGGAAGACGACCTTGCTGTCCATCCTGGGGGGCCTGGAACAGCCGCAGTCCGGTCGCGTGGTCGTGGCCGGTCACGACCTCGCGACAATGGCCGGTGATCGACTGGCCGAGTACCGCCAGAAAACGGTGGGCTTCGTCTTCCAGCATTTTGGCCTCCTCGAAGCACTCACTGCCTTCGAGAATCTCGAGCTGGCACTCACGCTCTCCGGCACTCCGGCCGCGAGGAGGCGACTGCGGGCGCACGAGCTTCTCGCACGGGTCGGCCTGTCCGACCGTCTCGATCACCGCCCCTTCGAGCTGTCGGGAGGCGAGCGCCAACGGGTGGCCATTGCGCGGGCGCTGGCCAACGGTCCTGAGCTGGTACTGGCCGACGAGCCTACCGGCAACCTCGACGACGACACCGCCGCCTCGGTCATCGATCTCCTCGAGTCGCTTCCGGCCGAGCACGGCTGCACGCTCCTAGTCGTGACGCACAATCGGGCCCTCGCCGCTCGGGCGCGCACCCGACTGACCCTCGTCGACGGTCAGGTTCAAACCGACACCTCAACGGAGGTGAGCGGGCGCCACTGGGCTCGCCCCGCCGGGCCGGTGCGTTGATGCGGCAATGACCTGGTCCGACGCCATCCGGCTGGCCCGGCGCGAACTCAGCCGCAGACCCGGCCGCGCCGCCCTCACCCTCGTGGCCATCACGCTGGCAACAGCCCTCCTCTCGGCGCTCTTGGCGGTGGCGGGCACAGCACAGACCCGGGTGCTGTCCCAGATCGCCGATGGGGGTCCCTTGGCCAGCATCTCGGTGGCTCCGGCCGCTCCCGACCCGACACAAGCAGGGCTCGACAATCCCCGGTCAGGACCGCCACGCGACCTTACGGCGCAGGCACTGGCGCAGATTGGCGCCCTGCCCCACGTGCGATCCGTGGTGCCCGTTATTGCCACCGATGTAGAGCTCGTGCCCGCTGCGCTGCCGCCAGCCAGTTCACTGTTGTGCCGCCAGCCCGGACACTGCACACCGATCGCCGGCAATGGCGGCGAACCCGCGCACCCAGTGGCCATAGTCAACACGCAGATCGTGGGAGTCGACCTCCATCAGATCGGCGACCTGCCGATCTCACTGTTGGCCGGCCGGTTCCCCGCCGTGAACGCCACCAACCAGGTCGACGTCACCCAGGACTACCTGACCCACCTCGGCCTGGCCAAAACGCAGGCAACCGCCGTGGTGGGCACGCGCTTTCAGCTGGGCTCTCGAAGGTTCGCCGGCACCGAGACCGCCAACAATCATTCTTTCCGCGAAGCCGTGCTCGGCTACCGGTGGACGTCAGCCACCATCGTCGGGGTGGTCCAGCAAGAGGCGGCGCCCGGCGATGTGATCGCCTGGCCCCCGCTCGTGACAGCGGACTTCAATTGGGTGCGGTCCGGTCGAGCGCTGGGCGACACCGACGCCCCCACCTCACCCTACGTGCAAGCCCTCGTAGTGGCCGATCAACTCGGCAACGTCGAGTCGGTACGCACGGCGATCGCCGAGATCGGCTATACGAGCAGCGCGCAGGAGAGCATCATCACCGCAGTAGGCCACTATCTCCATGTGGTGGAGATCGTGCTCTCGGGCATCGGAGTGGTGGCTCTGGCCATCGCGGCACTGGGCATCGCTAACGCCCTCCTCGCCGCCGTACGCGAGCGCCGTCGTGAGATCGGGGTGATGAAGGCCATCGGGGCACGGGACAGCGACATCATGCGGACATTCCTGGTCGAGGCGGCAACGCTCGGCTTGGTTGGGGGCGTACTCGGCACCGCAGTGGGGGCGGCCATCGCCCTGACGATCGGCGGACTGGCCAACCACTACCTGCAATCCCAAGGATTGGCCGGAGTGCAGCTCGACGTGCCCTTTGTCCTGCCTCTCGGCGCCGTGGCAGGCTCGACCATCGTGGCCGTGATCGCTGGGCTGATCCCCGCCCGGCGCGCGGCACACCTGTCAGCCCGTGAGGCGGTGGAGTCGTGAGGGGCGCCCGTGCGACACAAGCACGCCCGAAGGGGGCCACCGTGGGAGTCGTTGGTATCGCCCTCGGGTTGGTACTGGCGGGTTGCTCGACGGCGGCGTCCACAGTGACGCCCCCGGCCCAAGCTCCGGGCAAGCCGTACACGTACGTAGCCATCGGTGGGAGTGAGTCCGTCGGCAACGACGCCAATGACCCGGTGCGACAGGCGTTCACCGTGCTGCTCGAACACGAGCTTCCCCCGCAGACCGTCTTTTACGACCTCGGCGCGACGGGCGCCACCGCCACAGATGTGCTGACGCACCAGGTGGGCGCGGCGCGATCTTTGCATCCCAATCTCGTCACGGTGTGGGTGGGATTGCGCGATCTCGAAGAGGGCGCAAGCACCGAGCTGTTCGGGTCGCAGCTTCGGCAGATCATCGCTCCGCTGCGGAAGGAGCGAGCCACGGTGCTAGTCGCCAACCTCGAACCGATCACGCTCGCCCCGGCCTATCAGACATGCCTGGGACACCCCCCACCCTCGCCGGATTCCAGGAGCTTCCATTGCTTCGTCGACCACTTTTTCCCCCAGAACTCGATCCCGCCCGTCGCCGTGACCACGGCAGCGGTCGCCGCCTACAACGTCGAGGTGGCCGAAGTGGCTCGCTCCACCGGCGCCGTGTTGGTCGACGTGAACCACGCTATGACGAGACCCGTCTCAGGCGACGCCGGGTCCCTCTTCAGCAACGATGACTTCGATCTGTCGACATCCGGCCATGCGCTCGCGGCCGCGCTCTTCATCGCGGCCTGGCGGTCGAACGGGGGGTCCGCAACAAGGAGTTCTCGCTGACACCGGTTACCCTCCAAACCGGCGGTCAGGAGAAGGGTGAAGTTTGTTACGAAGGGCTTGACCGTCGTGACCGCCCTTCCGAAGAGGGCGATGATGACGGCGAGATCCACGCCGACACGATCGCCGGCCAGATGCAAGAACGCCGGCAGATCTTGTGAAGGTTCGACAGCCCTGGGTGTCCGCCGAAGTGAGGCCTGTCGTCCAGAGTTGATGCCCATCACGCGACCCGTGTGGCCTCGCGTGCAGGGATGTAACCGCCTCAGTGACCGCCTGAGGCGGTGCAGCGGGTGCCCGGGGCGGGCAACACGCTGTCGATGAGGTAGCTACTCACGACATCTTGCATGCAGATATTCGCGGATCCATTGAGCAGCCAGCTGTGCCCGTACCCGACGTACGTGACCAGCCGGCCACCGACTGCGGGAGCAAGGCGGCGTGCCACGGCATAGGGAGTGTTGGGATCAAAGGTATTGGCGATAACGAGCGGCGCTTGGCTCCGAATTGGAGTGAGGTGGGCGATGGCCCCATTCGAGCCGGTCCATCCCGGGCAGCCGATGAGGTTATTGGCAACGGCTTCAGCACCACCGAGCGGAAAGCGCGCCGCCAACGTCCGAGCCAGGGAAGCAGTGGAGGCGCCGTTCGGGTGGGCTGCGGCATCATTGCAGGTGATGCTCCAGAGGGCACCGACTAGCGAGTTGCCGTTCAAATCGGTCTCTAGTCCCAGGGCTACTGAACGCAGCGGCGCGCCGTTACCGGCAGCCGCCGCTGACAGGGCAGGAAAGTAGCCAGGGGTCAGAGTCGGTGCTGAGAGATACAGCAAGGTTGCGGTCATCAAGTCACCAACAGTTACCCGAGTTTTGTCGCCATCGCCGGGTGCTGGCAACGGAGTCCGGGTGAGCCGCGCTGCGAGTCGTTCATAAGAGCCGATCGGGTTAGACCC
>PKYA01000107.1:0-6128 GCA_003133545.1 Acidimicrobiaceae bacterium
CGCC
This sequence comes from Acidimicrobiaceae bacterium, assembly GCA_003133545.1. Lineage (GTDB taxonomy): Bacteria > Actinomycetota > Acidimicrobiia > Acidimicrobiales > RAAP-2 > Bog-473. The sequence goes on from PKYA01000107.1 coordinate 5, forward strand.
CGCGCCGATGGTACTTGGAGGGAGGCCCCCTGGGAGAGTAGGTCGCCGCCGGGATTTCTAAATGGCGAAAGCCCTCCGAGTTCGCTCGGGGGGCTTTTGTCGTTCTTAAGAAGAACGAGCGCGCTTATTGCTCGCCTAAACTCGCCAGATGCCCGCTGATTCCCCCCGGCCCGATCGGCGCGCCTCTTCATCGGGGCGGGGAGCGCAATCGGGCGGTACAGGCGGTCGGCCACCCGCCTCGCGGAGCCGGTCCGGAGCCCCCAGTTCGCGCGTGAAAGCGGCCGGAGCCGGGTCGTCCCGATCGGGAGCGGTGCCGCGCCGTGCGGCCGGGAGTGCCCGCCCGGCGAGGCGCACGGGGAGCTGGCGGGAGGAAGACGAAGAGCGCAAGGTCGACGGAGCCCCCCGACGTCCGGCGCCCCGACCACGGGCCGGCTCTGCACAAAGCGCACACGGCACCACAGCACGGCCAAGCCGGCCGTCGAGTTCATCTGGGTCGGCCGCCCGCACCCCCTCCTCGTCGTACAGGCGGCCAGANNGAGCGCACGAGCCGCCCCGAGCGCACGCCTCGTCGGCCCTCCGGCGCCGCGGGCGCAGGCGCAGGTGCCGGCGCAGCACGTCGTGACCGCCCCGCCTCTCGCGATGATCGGGACGGCTCTTCAAGGGGCACCCGAGGTGGACCCCCCGATCGCCGCCCGTCCGGCACCCGAGCTGGGCCACCTCGGGCACGGGCACCGTTCTCCCGTCCTTCTGATGACGAGCCGTTGCCCAGCCAGGCCAAGAAGTGGGGGAACGTGGCCCGCCGTGGCGCCCGGGAAGTCAACGCCCGGCAGCCCGACGGCGAGCAGCGGACGGCCCGCTTTTCCGATGATCAGGAGCGGCGGCGGACCGCGCCGCCGCCACGCCCGGAGCCCTGGATCAGGGCCGATGGCTCCCGCGACGAATGGGAAGACTCGCCGCGGGCCAAAGGGCGTTCCCGCGGGGTGGCTCCGTCGGCCACCGGCGTCGACCGGGCGGCCAGGGCGAGCAGCATGGCGGTCTCCACCTTCTCGACGCGCAAGACGCTGCCCCCGGAGATCGCCGCAGAAATACGCAAGGCCGCCGACGTGGCCACGGCACTGCACCGTGAGCGACTGGTCGAGAAGGCGGAGTCGGCCTACGGCGCCTACGAGCGCGGGCGCTATCAAGATGCGCTGCGGGCTATCAAGCCGGTGGCGGAGGAGACGCCGGGCGTGGCCGCCGTGCGGGAGCTGGCCGGGCTGGCTTCGTACCGGTCCGGCAAGTGGCGCGACGCGTTACGGCACCTGCAGGCGCATGCCGCGCTGACCGACTCCGCCGAGCACCTCCCGATCCTCATGGACTGCCAGCGCGCCCTGCGCAAGCCGAAGAAGGTGGCGGACCTGTGGACCGAGTTGCGGCAGAGCTCGCCCGAGCCCGACGTCCTGGCCGAAGGCCGGATCGTCGCCGCAGCCTCTTTGGCCGAGAGCGGCGACCTCCAGGGCGCCATCGCCATGCTGGCCGGCGCCGGTGCCTCCAAGGCTCTGCGCAACCCGTCAAACCGGCACATCAGGCAGTGGTACCTGCTGGCCGATCTGTACGAGCGGGCGGGTGACGTGCCGCGCGCCCGCGAGCTCTTCGAGCGGGTCTTACGAGTGGATCGCGAGGCCTATGACGTGGCCGACCGGTTGGCCGGATTGGGCCCGGTCCGCAAACCCAAGAGCGGGGCGCGCCCGCGGCCCAGCTCGAAAAGCGCGAGCTGAACACCGCGTACCGACACCGCTCCCCGAGTCGGCTGTACTGACCCGACCGCGCACGGCGCCGCTCAGGAAGCCGGGCCCACCACGGTCACCAGGGTCCCGATGGGGGTCAGCGGCCAGAGCATGCCGGCATTGGCCACGGTCATCTCGACGCAGCCGTTGCTCTGGGGGAAGCCGTACTGGGCCCGCACGAAGCCGTGCAACGCATCGCCGCCGTTGAAGTAGCTGGCCCACGGCACAGCAGGATCGTCGTAGGTGGTCCCGTCGGGATTCGTCCCCTTCATGACCGACGATGTGACGTGCTCGAAGACGGCGTAGGTGCCGTCCGTCGTGTCGGCGCCCGGCGCGCCGGTGTTGACGGGGATGTTCGTGTACTGCGCGGCGCCGTTGTCGTACAGGGTCAGGTTCTCCGGAAGGACCTTGGACACCAGCACGTAGACGTAGGGATTGGCGTTGACCTTGTTCGTCGCCACATCCTGCAGGAGCGTCGCCCACACCTCGGGCCCAGCCAAGCCGTCGACGGTCATGCCATTCTGGTTCTCGAACGACATGATCGCTGCCTTGGTGATCTCGCCGGGGCTGCCCTGCGTCCATTGCGAGGTCAGCTCGGCGGGCAGCGTGGGCCAGCGCCACGCGAAGTTCCCGTACGCCGGCGTCGCCATGTCGGCTGGAGTCACCGTGGCGCTCGATGTGAAGGTGAGTGGGAGGTAGCCCAGTTGCGCCAGCAGCTCCTGGAGCCGGAGCGTGTCGCCGGGCGCCACCGTGAAGCCGTACGAGGAACTCGCAGGCAGGGTGGCACCGTCCTTGGCCTTCACGCCAGAGGCGCCCCCGGGAATGTTCACCTCTTCGTTGGAATACGGAACGAGTGGCGCGGCCAGGTCATAGCGGATGGTCGTCGGGGACGGCTGGACCCATTGCCCCGCCACCGCGGGCGAGAGCGTTGGCTTGTCCGGACCCAGGGAGACCGGTGACGAGAACGTGATGGAGATGTCGGCGTTCGACGCCACCCCCTGTGCACCAGCGGCAGGAGACGACGCGTGCACGGAGAGCGGACGGACGTGCGGAACGGCAGTTGTGGTGGTGGCCCCGGTGTCCGCCGCCTTGGCGCCGGAGGACCTCCCCACTGCGTAGGCCACGCCGATACCGGCGATGACCAGCACCAACGCGCCGATCGACAGGAGCCAGATTCGGCCGCGACGGGGCGACTTTCCGTAAGCCTCGAGTGCCTGCATTTGTCTAAAGCATTCCCCGGTGATGGGTTCTCAATCTTGCGCCCGCTGCAGCGTACGACTCGACGGCGCCGAAAATGGGTCGCCCCCAGGGCCTCCGTTAGGCTTGTCTCATGAGTCTCGATCTCCATGCCCTCCTCGGTGACGACGCCGATTCGCTCCTCGAGCACAGCGCCAAGGCGTTCCCCTCCGAAGGTCTCGTGCTCCCCGGACCTGACTATTTGAGCCGTGTCTTCACGGACACCGATCGTTCGCCCACGGTGCTGCGCAATCTCGGCACTCTGTTCAACCACGGCCGCCTCGGTGGCACCGGGTACGTCTCCATCCTCCCGGTCGACCAGGGGATAGAGCACTCTGCCGCGGCCAGTTTCTCCAAGAACCCGGCATACTTCGATCCGGCCAATTTGATAGAGCTGGCACTCGAAGGAGGGTGCAACGCAGTCGCCACCACGCTCGGAACGCTCGGCATGGTGTCGCGGCGCTACGTCCACCGCATCCCGTTCATCGTGAAGCTCAACCACAATCAATTCCTGCACGTCCCGAACACGTACGACCAAATCATGTTCGCCTCGGTCCGCCAAGCATTCGACCTCGGCGCCTCGGGGGTCGGTGCCACCATCTATTTCGGCTCTGATGACGCCGACCGGGAGCTGCAAGAGGTCTCCCAGGCCTTCGCCGAGGCGCACCGGCTGGGGATGTACACGGTCCTTTGGTGCTACCTGCGCAACTCGGCATTCCAAAAGGACGGGGTGAACTACGAGGTGTCCGCCGATCTGACCGGGCAGGCCAACCACCTGGGCGTGACGATTGAGGCCGACATCATCAAGCAGAAGCAGCCGGAGAACAACGGCGGGTACAACGCCGTCGGGTTCGGACGCACCGATCCACTCGTCTACGACGAGCTCACCACCGACCACCCCATCGACCTGACGCGCTGGCAGGTGGTCAACTGCTACGCCGGGCGGATCGGATTGATCAACTCGGGCGGTGACTCCAAGGGTGACAGTGACCTCGCCCAGGCGGTGCGGACGGCCGTCATCAACAAGCGGGCCGGCGGCATGGGATTGATCGTCGGGCGCAAGGCCTTCCAGCGCCCGCTGGCCGAGGGTGCCGCCCTCATCCACGCCGTGCAGGACGTGTATCTCAGCGACCAGGTGACCATCGCCTGATCAGCTGCCCTCCTGGAGCTGGGGACCGATGATCGACGCACGGGATACATGACCAGAGCACCGGATCGATGACCGACGCCTTCGATGATGCCGTCACGCGGTTCTTGCGCGAGTACTTCGAGGCGGAACCGGTCGGCGCCACCTTCTACGGGCTCACGGATTGGGACAGCCAGTTACCCTATGCCACCGCGGCCGGGTTCGAGTCCCGGGACGCTGCGGCGCGTGGATGGCTGGACCGCTTTTCGGCCTGGCCGGAGCCGGACCTGTCGCCGGAGCAACGGGTGGATCTGGCCCTGCTCCAGGCCCATCTGGGCCAACAGGTGGCGACCGCCGACTTCGCCCACTGGCGCCGCTATCCCACGACCTACCTCGAGAACGGGGTGTTCGAGCTCTTCATGCACGGGACCAGGGACGAGGCGACGGCCTGCGCGGCGGCCGTCGAGAGGTTGGCGCAGGTGCCGGCCGTGCTGCATGCGGGTCGCGCCAACCTCGACCCGGCACTGGTCGATGCCGAGATGGTGCGCCAGTGGGCCATACCGAACGTGGCGGCGCAGGCATCGTTCATGCGCGAGGGCCTGGGTGTCTTCGTCGCGGCGCCATCGAGGCGGGGTGAGCTGGAGGTGGCCGGTGACGTTGCGGCATCGGCCTACGACGGGTTCGCCGCGTTCCTGACCGAGCTGGCCGAGCGGGCGACGGGGAGCTTCGTGTTCGGCGAGGCGCACTACGACACCGTGTTGGGGGTGGGGGAGGGCTTCGCCTTCGACGCCCGCACCTTGCGCGAGATGGGTCGCGAGCAAGTCGCCACGCTCACCGAGCAGATGGCTGCACTGGCCGAGGAGATCGGTGGGACGAGGGATTGGACCAGCGTCGTCAACCGCCTGCGGGACGACCACCCCCGCTCCATGGACGAGATGCTGCACTCCTACCGGGAGGAGACCGACCGGGCCCGTGCCTTCGTGCGCACCACTGGACTCATGTCCATCCCCGAGGGCGAGGAGTGCGCCGTCGAGCCCGCTCCGCTGTTCCTGCGGGCCGCGGCGCCGGTGGCGTCCTACTTCCCGCCGCCGTCGTTCGGGCCGCCTTCCCGCGGCACCTTCAATGTGCCGTTCACCCCGGACGGCGCCAGCGCCGAGGAGCAAGAGGCACGACTGCGCTCGAATTCGTACTTCGAGATCCCGGGAGTGACCGCACACGAGGCCTACCCCGGCCACCATCTCCACTTCGCTTCGGCCCAGCGCACCAACGCCCTGCGCCAGGTGCTGCACAGCACCTACATGGTCGAGGGCTGGGGCCTCTACACCGAGCAGATGATGGGCCAGCACGGCTTCTACCTGACGAAGGAGGCGAAGCTGGGGCAGCTGAGCATGCGCCTGTTCAGGGCCGGGCGGATCGTGGTCGACACCAGCCTCCACCTGGGCGAGATGGACATCGACGAGGCCACAACATTCATGGCCGAGCGCTGCGGGTTCCCCGTGCCCACGGCGCACCGTGAGGTCCTGCGTTACTGCTCGTACCCGACGCAGGCGTCGTCGTATCTGACCGGGGCCCTGGAGATCGAGCGCATGGCCCGGTCGTGGACCGAATCGGGCAAGGGCTCCCTGGCCAGCTTCCACGACGCCCTGACCTCGTCGGGCAAACTGCCGCTCGGCGTGGCGGCACGGGCCATCGGCCTGGCGCAGTAGCCGCCGCCGGCCCCGCGACNNGGCCCCGAACACGACCCGGAGCAGTCGACCGGGCCATGCGGGGTCGCCGATGGGCAGGGGAGTAGGATGGATGCCCGAACGAGAGATTCGGCCGGATGAATGGGCGCGCCTCAGACTCGGGGGCTACTCGGGGGCTAGGAGGCGCGACAGGGAGAACCCAGGCCCGTGACGACAAGGCGCCCGTGACGACAAGGCCGCCAGAGACGAGACGAGGGAGCCCGTGGCATCGGGAACGCGACAGGTACCAGCCCAGCTTGACCAGGTCATCG
>PKYA01000107.1:6166-6294 GCA_003133545.1 Acidimicrobiaceae bacterium
ACCCCGGGCGACTCGCCCAACGTCCTGGTGGCAATGAACCCGGCGGCCCTGAAGGCCAACATCGACCTCATGGACAAGGGGACGATCATTCTGGTCAACAGCGATTCCTTCGAGGAGCGGAACCTGGC
>PKYA01000131.1 GCA_003133545.1 Acidimicrobiaceae bacterium
ACGCGCGAGCCCGTTAGGTCTTCAAGTCGTGGTGTTCGGGGCACAAACGCACCAAATTTTCGAGCTCGGTCGCTCCGTCGTCGCGGTAGTCGATCCGGACGTGGTCGCGCTCGAGGCCCAGGCGCTTGCCACACGGTTGGGCACAACAGGTGCGGTCCCGGGCGATGAGGGCCGCGTCGATGCAGGCGGCGACGTCGCGAGTGGCCTTGGTCACCGTCTTGATATCGAAGCCCTCTTTGATCAAATAGCGAAGTGCCCCCTCGCCGATCAACTCACTCGCGGCGGCCACCGAGACCGGGCCGATCCCCTCTATCTCGCAGAGCTCGTCGCCCTGGGTGCTCCCTCGGCGCAATGCGGCGGCGTCGACGAGGACAAGGGTCTCGACCCGGCTCCCTTTCGCCGATCCTTTCGCCGACCCCGAGCCAGCGAGCAGGTCCAGGAAGGCGTCGAGGCGGTAGGCCCCCAAGGCGGTGCCCCCCCTCTTCCCGGCCGCCTTCCAGCGCTCCTTGGTGGCCGCCTCGAGCGTGGGAGCCACCTTGGCCCAGGCCACCTCGTCGCAGAAGAACTCGCCCCGGATGCCGCCCTCGGGGCATTGGTGCCAGCGAAGATGACGGGCCCGCTGCACCCGGGCCCGCCGCAGAGCCTCGGAATGCCGAGCCAGCGCGGCGGCTCGCAGGCGGGTGGCGGCGTCGTTGAGCTCTTGGTGCGAGATGCCCTTCTCGGTCAGGCCCAACAAGGTCTCCGAGGCCCCGGGAACCACCACGGCGGTCTCGCCGAGCACCTTGAGCTGGGGTGCCGAGAGCTCGGCGTCATGGAGGGCCTCCGTCAGGGCACGGTCCCCACTCGCCCGCTCGGCGGCGGTCAGCCGGGACTTGGCTACCGCGGCCGACGAGCCGGAGACCGCCCCCAGCCAGTCGGCGGCCGAACCGTGCCCCGCCTGAGCGTACGCGCCCGTCTCGACCACGACCGGGGTGAACAGGGCGATCCCCGAAGACGCGGCCCGCTCGGCGGCGGCCAAGAGGTCCACGGTGCTTCGTGCCTGTTCACCTGAGAATGTAGAAGGGGCAGCGCGGCGCACGAGTTCCTGGAGCGAGCGCACTGTGCTCTCGAGCTTGTTCAGGAACTCTGCCGTGCGAGCAGCACGGTCAGTGCCCGAGCGGTCCGTGGCCGATCGCCCCGAGGCCGGTCGCGCGGGGGCCGATCGCCCGGTCGTCTCCAAACCATTTGTCACTGCAACCACATGAAAAGCCTAGAAAAGGGTTGTGACAGCGCGGATGGGCAGTCACTCTGGTGTGGTGGAATTCCTGGCCGAGGGTCGCCTGGCGGAAGTGTTCGCCCTGGACGAGCGGCGAGTCCTCAAACTCGATCGCCCGGAATGGAGCGGGGTCTCCGATTTCGAGTTCGACGTCCTCACGCGGCTGGCCGCTGCCGGGCTCCCTGTGGCTCGAGCGCACGAAGTGGTGACGGTGGACGGCCGACGCGGCGTCGTTCTCGATCGCGTCCAAGGAACATCACTCACCTCCCAACTGGTGGAGTGCCGCGGGAACGCCGCCGCCCTCACGGAGCTCGCCGCGCGGTTCTCCCAACTGCAAGCGACCATCAACGCCACCACGGTTGAGGGCTTGCCGGACCTGGTGACACGAATGCGGTCCGAGATCGCCATGAGTGACCTGGGCGACACCCACATCTCCGGCCTCATCGAACTCCTGTCCACGCTCGATGACGGGCAGCGCCGCGTCTGCCACTTCGACTTCCATCCTGAGAACGTGCTCATCCCAGAGAACGCCCTCGTCGGTCCGGCTGGGTCGCCGGTCGGCTGGGTCGCCATCGATTGGCTCACCGTGGCCAACGGCCCACCGCTAGCGGACGTGGCCCGCACTCTTGTTCTCTGCGCCCAGCCGGGCCGCACTTCCAGCTTGGATTTCGTGAAGTCGGTGCACCGTCACGCCCTGCGCGAACGGGGGTTCGATGCAGGCGCGTGCGACTCGTGGGTGCGAGTGGTTGCCGGGGCGCGCCTGGCCGAGGGTTTCGACGGCGCCTATGCCGAGTGGTTACGCGGCTTGTCGACAGGCGCGCGACGCATCGTCGAATGACTGCCGCTGACTGCCGCTCACAACCGTTCAGTGCCGTTTCTTCACGCTGCAGGCGCAGCGGTGTCCAGATCGGGCGCGTCGTCGGGGAGGAGGCGGGACACGAGTTCCATGGCGCGGAAGCCGATCTCGGCCGGACCGACGGCGTCGGGGCGCATGAGATTTGCCATGATCCGGAGCAGCTGGCTCATGAGGAACTCGGAGCGCATGCCGACGCCGACACAGACCTTCATAGCCTGCGGGTTCGAGATCATGCGCACGAATGCCCGCGCCACCTTGTAGTACGGGCCGTAGGCGGCCTGGATCTGGCGGTCGTAGGTATCGAGTGCCTGCGCTCCCTCGCCGCTGAGGGCCTCGCCGAGCGCGGCTGCGGCGAAGCGGCCGGTCTCATAGCCGTAGGCGATGCCCTCGCCATTGAAGGGGTTGATCGTCCCCGCAGCGTCTCCGGCCAAAAGGACGTTGGCGCCGGCACGCGGCCCCACGGAGAGGCCCATGGGGAGCTTGCCCCCGGTGGGCGGTCCGAGGCACGTCTGCGGCGACAGGCCCCATGACTTCGGCGCCCAGTCGACGAAGGCATCCATGAGGTGCGACGTGTTGATGCCCTTCCAGCGTCGGTCGGTGGAGAGCAAGCCGACACCGACGTTGACCCGCCCGTCCCCCAGGGGAAAGATCCAGCCGTAGCCGGGGACGACGTTGCCCTCGCTGTCCCGGATATCGAGGTGGGACTCGATAAAAGGATCGTCGTGGCGGTCCGAGGTGTAATAACCCCGAAGTGCCATGCCCAGCGGGAGATCACGGCGACGGTTCGTGCCCAGCATCCTCCCGACACGCGAGTTGGCCCCGTCGGCCACGACGACGTAGCGGGCGTGGAGGGCGCGTGTGGCCCCGGAGTCGTTGTCCCTGATGGTCACGCCCGCCAGAGAGGGCAGAGGCCCCGAGGAGGGTGAGGACGGCGGGGTCGCTGAGGACGGCCCGGCCGCCTCGTCGATGATCGGGGCGATCACCTCGGTCCCCGCCAGGAGGGTGGCACCGGCCTTGACGGCCCGGTCGGCCACCAGACCGTCGAGATCGTGGCGGGTGATGGTGTAGCCGTAGCTGGGGAAATTGGGGTGCGCGGGCCATTGCATCTCGACGGACTGCCCGAAACCGAAAGCCCGGAGGCCGCCGTAGCGGTGCGAACCGGCGAGCGCATCCTCGAGCCCCATGTCGGCCAGCTGGCGCACGGCCCGCGGGGTGAGGCCGTCGCCGCAGGTCTTGACCCGCGGGAAGTGCTTCTTCTCGACGACCGCCACGTCCCATCCCGCGTCGGCCAGCCAGTAGGCGCAGGAGGACCCGGCGGGTCCTCCGCCGATGATGATCACATCGTGCGTCCGCCCGGCGGAAGCGGCCCCGGCGGAGCCCGCCCCGGGGGAATCGGCCGTCGGGGGAGTGAACTCCGGCGGAGGCACGGCGGGTGGCGACACGCCTGCATCGTACGCCGTCGCCAGGGCATTTCGGTCCGCCGCGGATGTGCCTGGGGAAACGGTCACATGGTAGAAACGTCTCCTGTGGACCAGTACCTCCCGATCATCATCTTGGCGGCGCTCGGAGCCCTCTTCACCGTCTTCTCGCTCGTCAGCTCAGCCATGCTCGCGCCCAAGAAGAAGCCCACCTTGGCCAAGCTCTCTCCCTACGAGTGCGGGATCGTCCCCAACCGGGAGCCGCCGCAGCGATTCCCGGTGCGCTTCTACCTGGTCTCGATGATCTTCATCATCTTCGACATCGAGATCGTCTTCCTCTATCCGTGGGCCGTCGTGTTCCACCAGATCGCCACGTTCGGGCTGGTCGAGGTCATCGTCTTCGCCGCGGTCGTCTTCATCTCGTTCCTCTACCTGATCTCGAACGGTGCGCTGACCTGGGGCCCGCCGAAGACCTTGCAGTCGGGCATGCCCTCGAGGACGTCGGAGTCGACCATCTCGCGGATCACCGCGGCGCGTTCGGGCTCCGGGCAACCCGGACAGGCGGCCTGAGCGGTGGGTCTCGAGGACCTGCAGCACAACTTCTTGACGGGGAAGATGGAGGATCTGGTCAAGTGGGCGCGGCGCAACAGCGTGTGGCCGGCCACCTTCGGACTGGCCTGCTGTGCCATTGAGATGATGTCGGTCGGCGCCGCCGACTTCGACATCAGCCGACTGGGCATGGAGGTCTTCCGGGCCTCCCCCCGCCAGGCCGACCTCATGATTGTCGCCGGGCGCGTCTCCCAGAAGATGGCCCCCGTCCTGCGCCAGGTCTACGACCAGATGATGGAGCCCAA
>PKYA01000058.1:0-32101 GCA_003133545.1 Acidimicrobiaceae bacterium
GCATCGATGACGCCTGCGGCAGCAACCGAAGTGCGAGACGCCGTGGCCGCCGAGCGCGGAGTCGACAAGCCGTTCGACCTTTGCGTCTGGGGGTCGCCCGACGAATCCGCCGCATACGAGATAGCCGGTGTCAGCTGGCTCGTTCATGCTGCTCGTCCCGAGGACAAACTCAGTGATATGCGTCGAACCATCTCTGACGGGCCGCCGAGATGTTAATGAAGCAGCGGTGACCCGCCGTCGGTTGTGCCATTGGCCACTCCGTCCTGGCCACAAAGCCCCCTTCGGCAAGTCGGGTCCCACGTTCGCTCCTAACGGCGGGAGTCCGCAGGAAAACGAAAATGGCGCTGAAATCTGAACCGAAGTCCTTCCAGATGCGTCAAAAAAGAGGTAACGGTACCATCGACGTCTGGAGAAACTTATGAGACAGGTGAGGAACGGACTAGCCGTGGCAGGAATGATCGCCGTCGCTCTGGTGGCATGCGCGAACCCCGCCGCTCCGAGCACTGGCAGACCCTCACAAGTCCGAAGCGCGACGCTGGCCTGTTTCCGCAACCATGGTCCAGACGAAAGCAACGCCCCAGGCTATGTCGGCTTGTCAGTTTCCCAGGCGTTTGGAAAGGCGCGATCGGTGGGTGACGAATATCGAACCGTTGCGAAGAACGGACATTGCTTTGCCATTACGTCTGATTTGGTCAATCGGAGGGTCAACATCTGGGTGCTCCACGGAAGGGTTATCGAGGCCCGGATCTTTTGAGGAGTTTGGCGGCCGGAGGTCTAGCGCCGTAGGGGAACGGTGGGGGGCGCACAGGACCGGCGTCACCGGCGTGTATGTGCCGTTCACCGGTTCCTCTGCGGTGACCGACAGCCCCCGTCCGACTGGTACCTTCCATCCCCAGTTCCATTCGTCGCCCGGCGAACCGCAGGCGACGTACAGAATCGCGACAACTCGAATCTCCGGCTATCGGGAGGGGGCATCGCCCGGCTGGCGATCGCGCGTCGCGCTGACCGAGTGGATGATCCACACATTGGGCTCCCAATAGGACCCAACGTCGGCTTCGCGATCGATGCGCACGGTGGCGAGACCGGCAGGAAACACGTACTCGCCGCTCTCGGGGAAGGACATGGCAGTCCAGGCCTCCCATTCGGCCACGGTGCCCGTGATGCGCATTGATTCGGGGATCGGAACTGAGATCTCCCCACCCATGCGCTTGTGCACCCGAAGCCAGGGATCGAATGGCTGTCCGTCCTCTCTGACCCAGGCCGTGTAGCGCCCGATAGGCGTGAGCGGATAACGGTCCTTCCAGTTTGGGCGTACCGGGGCAATCAGCCGCCCGAACTCTGCGGAGCGAGCCATCGCCGTCATGTGCTGGAGGATCACACCCGCAAGACGCCGGTCTCGGTTCTGCGGCGGTATCTCTGCCGCAAGGGCGCACAAAGCGGAGGCCGATCCGCCCTTGGCGTGCAGTTCGAAGCCGGCCCTGATACTGGCGTCTATGCCCGGGCCAAGTCCCTCGACGGTGCCGTCCCATGCGACCGGGATGGTGTGCGCCTCAGCCAGCACCTCGTCGGCCTCCTCGTCGTAGAGGACGAACTGGTAGTCGGGGAACACCTCATAGAGCCGACTCCAGAATTGGTTGAGAACATCGCCGTGGAGGTTGTACTCGGGCCATACTTCGGCCGAGAGGCTACCGATGTGCTCCCAGAGCCTGGGGTCATCTGAAAAGCGCACCGCAACCACGGCCATCGACCTATCTTCGCAGGCGACCGGTTGTCAGATGCTGCCGTAGGCCGATCCCTGCATGAGAGATGGCATCACGCTGCCGGGTTTCAAAGCTTCTGGGCACGGCATACGAGAAGCCATGGGATTGGCCGGGCACCGAACTCTCGCAATGCGGCAATGGCAAGCCCCGCGCTGGCCAGGGCTCCGATGTACCGGGAGAGCGGCCGGTGGTCGGAGACGAACGTCATGGCAAGCCCATCGCGCACTGCCCTGTCCTCGTAGCGCCGTTCGACCAGATACGGGGCGGTGATGGGCAATGGCTGGCCGGTGTGGAAAGCCGCGGGATCCTGGGCGGACGCGAACGGGTGGACTATGGCCAGACACAGACTCCCGCCTGGCCGTAGTACGCGGGCTATCTCGGTCGAAGTGCGGTCGAGATCGTCGACGTCCTGCAGCACCATGCACGCCACGACCGCGCCCGCAGATCCATCCGGGAACGGCAGGGCGGCGGCGTCTCCACGAACGACGTTGACAGGCGGGTTCCCGCTACGGGCAGCGCGGGCGAGCGTCGGTGAGCGATCCACGGCGATCACGGCGTGACCAGCCGCCATCAGTTGCCGGCTGGCCCGTCCTTCCCCGCAGCCAACGTCAATTGTCAGCCCGGCGGGTTCGGGAAGGACAGCGCGAAGTTCCGGCCAGGTCCCTTCCCAGAATCCGTCATGGTCAGGCGATCGGGCCCAAGTGATCCACTCAATTGCGTTCTCCTCCCAGGCATCGGCCAAGCTCACCGGGCGATGGTAACCGAGGTGCCTTTTCCGCGGTCCGGTCCGCCCTCGGGGGCAATGCGATGAGGCGGCACGAGCCCGACTGGCCCAGTACGACAACGACCGTCGCAACGTAATGATCGTTGGTCTCGGCCTGATCCTCGACCGTTCGGCTCCAGAGGAAATCGTCGATGCCATTTGGGCGCTGGCCAGTCCCGAAGTCTTCACAATGCTGACAGAGGGAAGGGGATGGCCGATCGCTGATGCCGAAACCTGGCTGGTAACGATGTGCGGCGCTGCCATTGACAATTGCCGAGCGTGAAAGAAATCGCTAGGTGGCTCGGCCAGGACACAGATTGGACTACCCCACGGAGCTGCGGCACCCTCTCGAATTCTTTGTTCATGAAGAACCAATCCACTGCCCGATAGGAACTACTCCGCGTGGACTCGATCCGACGTGGGGATCGTCGGTGGATCTGCAGCCGGCGAGAGAGAACTGCGGATAGAAGGCACCAGCCGGACGACGCCGTAGGCGAGGGTGATGCCTACCAGGATCGTCCAGCAGACGATGGCCAGGGCGGCGTCGTTGGCCTCATAGAAGCGGACACCTGGAATGTCGGCGAAACAGGCAACCGCTGACAGCACCAGGAGTAGTCGCAAGGTCCAGGCTTCGGCGACCACGGCCAGAAAGACGAATCCCCACGCCTCGTACCAAGGCCAGATCACCGGACCCAAGACGACGAAGGCGAGAAGGCTCCATCCGAGGGCCTGTATGGCGCCAATCCGAGCGAACCGCAGGACCAATCCGACCGAGATGACGGCGGCGAGAGCGAGACCCGCCGCCCGGGTTGCCTGTACATAGGCCGTCGAGTGAACGCCCAATCCCAAGGCACGGGATAGATGGCTCAGCGCCAGGCCGATGGCGGTCACAGGGTCCGCCCACGACACCACGACGCCCGGATTGCTGAGCCCGTCGATCCAGCGCCACCCGAGGCCTGAGACCAACCCGATCGCGGCCATCAGGGCCACAGTGATCAAGATCGCGCACGCGACCCGTGGAGCCCGTTGCCGCCATGACACGGCGCGCCCTTCGCTCCACCACCACCCAATAAACAGAGCGCCTATCAGCGCCGGGATCTTGACCTCGGCGGCCATTGCGCAGAGCACCAGCCCGATCAGGACGTGATCTCGTCGAGCTGCCGCGCAGCCTGCAACGAGAAGACCGAGCATGAGGGCGTCGTTGTGCGCTCCGCCCAGGAGTACAAGCAAGACAAGGGGATTGAGTACGGCCAGAGCAAGGGCCACCGCAGGGTCACGCCCAGCTGATCGGGCCAGCGCGAGAACTCCCCAGGCGATCAGCCCGACTCCTATCAACGCAACGGATCGAAACCCGACAATGGTGGCGACAACATTGTGCCGAGCAAGTTGGACTATTCCCTCGGCAAGCCGTTCCCACGCCGGTCCGTACGGAGCGCGGGCGTTTCGCCAGATCGGATCGACCAGGCGAAGGTACTGATTCGCGCCCAGCGCAGTTGGTCCGTGAAGATATGGGTTGAGACCGCGACTCACCATTTCACCCTGCGCGGCATAGCTATAGACGTCACGACTGAATAGTGGAGGCATCGCCAGTACGGGAACCGCCCACGCAGCGATGATCGCCACCACCACCCTGACAGGAGTAGCGGGATTGCGGCGCAGCGTCCGGACGACTTCGTACCAGGTGGCGATCATGAGAGCAACGCCTAGATACACCAGGATGATGCCCAGAAATGTGCCGTCATGTCCTGCAGGCGACGACCCGTTGCCCAAACCGAAGAACCAGGCATGAGGCCCTTTCGATGTGAACGGTGACCCGCTCTGCGCGACACCGATCAGGATGCAGAGGGATGCGAAGAAGCCCAACGCTCCGGCGGTAGTTGGCGCAATGCTGCGCCGAGTGAAGCTGGGTGCTCCCACCGCCGTGATAGTAGGGGCCACGGTCACTACTGAACGACCAGCGTCGACAATGCCGACGTTGGGCGGTGACGGGCTGCGTCAAAGGGGTTTTAGCCTTGAACGATGAACTCCGAAACCCTGGCGAGAGAACTTGGTGACCGCATGAACGAAGTGGTCCCGCCGGGTATCAGGATCTCCGCCGAAGGGGACATGCTGGTATTTCGTTCTGACTTCGACACTGGTACCTCGGGTTCCTATGCATGCCAGTGGCTCCACCAAGGAACGGGCATTCTGGCGGAACGCGTGCGGGAGGCGTGTCGGCGTGCCTTTAGCGACCTTCAGGACTTCGTCGATGAGAAGACGACCGAGCCGTGGCCCGGCCGGAGAACTCCCCCTAACCCAAATGCGCGTATCGAGAATGGCTCGGTAATCATCTGGTTTGGTGACGAGCAGGCCCCAGATCTGGTCATGCCACCCCTCCTCCTTGACGAGCATTAGAGACCGCCCGCGTTTACTTCAAAAATTGCTCTCGAACTGTCCGGGTGACAGTTGCCAGATGCCTTGACTCGCGGTTATCGGGACGAGTTCGTTTGCCACGCACGTGCCGAAGCCGAGGTTGTGCTCGGCTGAGACCCCCGGTGAGGTGGTATTGAGCTCCAGCGAGGGGTAGTCGCAGGCGGACTCAGGCAAGTTCCCAATGAAGAAGGACACGCCGTCGACGACCTGGACGGAGGGTGATGGCAGTGCCTGGCCCACATCGAAGGTCCCGGTGCTGCTCTCGCTCAGGCTGACCTTTGCCAGTCCCGGGTAGCCCACGATCCCCGCCACGATGCCGTTAGGGCCGACGTCGATCAGCTGCAATTCGGCAGGGTTGGGGTAGCCCGGGCAGAGGCCGTAGGCGCGACCATCAAGGACGAGGCCGCCGTTCTCGATGCCGTCTGCCCCCGACTGTCCCTGAGCGGACCACAGGCTCCAGGCCAGTCCCTGGACAGTCCCGTTGGCAACTTCGGTCCCCGTTGTCGTAAGGGCGCCCGCCGGTCCACCCGATGAAGACGGATCCGTTGTCGGAGAGCAATTTGAAGAGTCATTCGGCACGTTCACCGAACTTGCACCCGAACCCGAGGCTGCGTTCCCGGCGCCGTTCCCGGCGCCGTTCCCGGCGCCACCGCCGGCCGTGTCCTGGAACTGCCCCGGGGGGATTTGCCAGATACCCTCGCTGTAACTCAGGGGATCGAGTTTCCCGGTGACACAGGCTCCAACGTTGCCCGGATTGTTCGTGATCGAGTACCCCTGTCCCACACCGCTCTCACCGAATCCGATGTTGTGCTCAGTTGAGTAGCTGGGTGAGGTCGTGTTGATCTCGAAGTAACTGTACGAGCAGGCCGGTTGTGGCAACGTTCCGATATAGAACGACACGCCGTTGACGACTGAGACCTGAGGGGAGGGCAGCACGGCTCCGGCGGTAAAACTGTTGAGGGAGCCCGTCGCTATCTGCACCGTGGCGGGACCTGGGTAGTCGACAACGCCGTAGATGATCGCATCACCACTCGTGTCGATCATCTCGGATTCCGACGGGTTCGGGTAGCCGGGACAAAGTCCGTACTCTTGTCCATCGAAGACAAGGCCACCATCTTCGATCCCGGCAGCACCCGTCTGGCCATGGGACGACCAGAGGCTCCAGGGCTGTCCCTCAATTGTGCCGCTTGCCACCTCGCTCGCCGAGCTCATCAACTCCTGCGGCGAACCGCCCGAGGTTGCAGCATTCGTCGTGGGTGCGCAGGTGGCCGGTCCGTCATACCCAACGCTCGCCGACGCCGACGGTGATGACGACGACGCCGACGCCGACGGTGATGACGTTGTCGTGGTCACGCCGGGCCCGACACTGGCTGCGGCGGTCACCTTCAAGTTGGGATCCGAGCCCGAGTTGTCGCCGATGCGTGAGACACCGAAGCCGACGAGCGACGCGAAGATGGTGGTTCCAAGCAGAAAGAGAATACGGCCGCGCCTTTCGTGCGAGCGAGGCGGAGTTGGAGCGGTATCGGGGTTGTCCATGTCGCCCTCTTCTCTTGACCATTTTGGGAAGCGTCGGGTCACCCTTCGGCCCGCGCCGACCCACGACGAAATTACGTCCTCATCCACTCTCCACGTTTCACCGCCTGGGTGGGTTGACACGCCATTTTATTGCCCCGAGACCCTGAGGACCCGGGGGCGTGGGACCCCGGTCATCTCCCCGGCGCAATCCAGGCCGGGTCGCGAGTCGTATACCACCTAGGGCCGGCAGATCGATCGGCCGCCGCGCGCGATGCGCCAACCGGGGTGGAAGGACGGCGATGAGGAAAGCTGGCGGTGAACTGGCCCGGATCCTGGGAGGTGCCGCCGCCTTGGTCGCCTCATTCTCGGCGTTCGGTATGACGTCGGCTCAGGGGTCCCCGGCTCAGGCGGCGACGCCGACCACCACGACGACGCCCGCCTCGAACGAGATCACCATCCTCGAGAGCATCGGCCCGGCACGGGCTACGGGGAAGACGGTCAGCCTCGCGAAGGGGACACAGGGCATTTTCCTGGTCGGGCCGCACGGGCGCACGCTGTACATCTACAGCAAGGACCACGGGGTGGACAGCGCCTGCAGGAGTGCCGCATGTGCCAAGGCCTGGCCGGCACTGACCGCCAGGGGCCGGCTCACCTTCGGGCCCGGTATCGACGGCGCACAGGTCAAGACTGTGCGCGGCCAGGTCATGCACCAGGTGAGCTACTACGGCCACCTCCTCTACTACTTCAAGGGCGACGCCGCACCAGGACAGACGAAGGGTGCGCTCGTTACCGGCTTCGATCTGCTGGGCCCCTTCGGCAACGTGATGCTGCCTAAAGTTTAAGGCCTCTCCTCGCGGCAGCGGTGCCCGGTCAGTTCGGCGCGACGCTGTCCCTGAGATATTCGCCGAAGAGCGGAACCGTGAAGTCGAGCTGTCCGCGGCGTGGGCTCCAGATCAAGCCCTTTTGGATCAGGGATTCGCGATGGACGGAGACCTTTCGCTGATCGTCGACACCGTAGGCACGCGCGATGGCGGCTACGGGATACGGGCCGTCTCCCAATGAAGCCATCGCCGTGAGATATTTCTGCTCGGTGTCGGTGGCCATCTCGAAGCGGGTGCCGAAGAAATTGCGCGCGAGCGTGTCCTTGACGATGTCGCGCGCACCGTCGAGGTCGGCCAGCTCAATGGGCGACGACTCGGCGAAGTTCCACAACTCGCGCCCGTACTCCTGAATGAAGTAGGGGAAGCCGGCCGATTCTGCGACGATCTGGCGAGCGGCTTCTTCGTCATAACCGATGCCGGCCGCCGCAGCAGGGCCGACCAGGGCAGAGCGGGCGGCCGACTCGGAGAGGCGTCCGAGTTCTGCATAGGAGAACAAGCGGTCGGCGTAGGGCTTGGCGGCCAGCAGGCGGACACGCAGCTCGGGCAGGCCCGCGCCCACCATGGTCACCGGGAGCCCGCCCCGGCTGATGGCTTGGAAGGCCATGCAGATGGCTGCGAGCCCCGGGCCGTCGAGGTTCTGCATCTCGTCGATGAGGAAGAGCGCCCCCATCTGGTTGGCCTGGGCCACCTCGCCGATCTCGCGGAGGAGCCCCGCCAGGTCCTGTTCTGGATCGCCCGAATCGGCCACACCGGTGGCGGCTTCCACATCGAGCCGCAGCTCCACCGCCCCGGGAATGGCGATGCTGAAGGCCTTCACCACTGAGAGCGCCCGCTCGATGCGCTGCTTGGCGCGGTGCCGCCGGCTCATGTTCATCAGGAGGCGCACCGCCATGCGGGCGAACGTGCTCCGGAAGTCCGGGCTCGAGCCCACCTCCTGGACATCGGTCGTGGCCCACCCGGCTTCGCTGGCCAGCACGTCGAATTCCATGAGCAGGACGGTCTTGCCCACCCCGCGGAGGCCCGTGTAGACGAGGCTCCTTTCATAGGTACCCGCGTTCAGGCGTTCCACCAGGGATTGGAATGCCTCAATATCGTGGTCGCGCCCAGCCAGGGTACGGGGCTTCCTCCCTGCTCCTGGCGTGTAGGGGTTGTCGCGCTTGTTCAAGGTCAGGTCCTGTGGAGGTGGGTCGTCTAGGAAATTCTAAGGGCTAATTTAGAATCTACGGGGGAGGAGCTGGCGGACCATCGGGTCCGAGGAAAAGATTCTCGACGGACCGTCGGAGTTGGCGGGCCCCGAACGATGATGGAGATGTGGCCGCGGTACCGGATCGACCCCAGGTGGCGCTGGTGGCGTTGTACGACCTGGCGTTGCCACAGGTCTACGGCTACCTCGTGGCTCGCTGCGGTGACCGGGTGATCGCCGAGGATCTCACTTCGGAGACCTTCCTGGCGGTGGCCACGAACCGGCAGGACCAACCACTGACGGTCGGTTGGCTGATGGGGATCGCGCGCCACAAGCTGGTGGATCACTGGCGCGCGCAAGCGCGCCAGGAACGATTGCTGCACGCCGTGGAGGGCTCGGCCAACAATTCCGATGACCCGTGGGATGTCGAGTTGGACCGCTTGCGCGCTCGCGACGTGCTCTCGCGTCTCCGCCCCCAGCATCGCGCCGCGCTCACCCTGCGCTACCTCGACGGCCTGAGTGTCCACGAGGCCGCCACGATCCTCAGCCGCAGCGTGGATGCAACCGAGGCTCTCCTCGTGCGCGCCCGGCGGGAGTTCCGCCACGTCTACGAGGGGAGCAGCGATGCCTGACCGGCGGAACGATCCGTTCGACGCGCTGCACGACCCGGTGTCCCCCCGCACTCCCGATCCTGCGTTCGCTGCCGCCTTGCGGGAACGCCTCCTACGAGCCGTCGCCGCGTCCAGTGCAAAGGAGAATGTGATGCGCAACGAAATGACCGCACGTCCCCGCAATGGCATCCGCCACGGCGACGTCTCGTACATCACCCTGGGGCTGCCTGACCTCGCACGCGGTCGGGATTTCTATGCCGCGGTTCTCGGCTGGCGCTACGGCCAGAGCCGCAGCGATCACGGCGCGCAGCCCGATGTCATCATCCCGATGATCGGCCTGTGGGATGGCGAGCAGCAGGTTGGCGGCAGGGTCCACGGTGCGGTTCTCGGCTTCCGTGTCGATGACATCGCGTCGGCTGTGGAGTCGGTCCGATCGCATGGCGGCACGATCAGCGATCCTCACCCCGAGCCCTATGCATTGGCAGCCGAAGGGCATGACGACCAGGGCACTCCCTTCTACCTCCATCAGATGCCTCCTGAGGACGCTGCGCCCGAGGTCGGTGCGACGTTCCACAATGGAGAAGTCGAGGGCGACGTGTCGTACCTGACCATGGTGGTTCCCGACCTCGACGCCGCCCGCGCGTTCTACGGTGGCGTCTTCGGTTGGACGTTCAACATTGGCCTCGCCGGGGGCGCACAGGTCAGCGGGGTGGCACCGCAAATCGGGATGACCACCAGACCCGAGGCCGGACCGATGGTGTCGGGGGTCATCCTGTGTTACCGGGTGGACGACGTCGCAGCTGCTGTCCAGCGGGTGGGCGACGCGGGAGGTCGGGCCGGACCGGTGGTGCAGCGGCCGTACGGTCTGGAGTCGTTGTGCGCAGACGATCAGGGCACCCCGTTCTATCTCCATCAATTCTGAGGCTTGCTGGCTGTCAGAGGATCCTCCGCCTTCTGAGTGCAAGAATCCCTCCAATGACAGAACGGCTGGAAGTGCAAAGGGCGATCGCGGCGGAACCGGCGGCCATCTTTGGGGTCTTGACCGATCCGGCGGGGCACGTGGCGATCGACAGCTCGGGGATGTTGATGAGTGCCGGGGGTGCGCCCGTCAGTGCGGTCGGGGACACGTTCGTCGTGCACATGGACCGTGAAGCGCTCAACGATTACCCCCTCGGTCTCTATGACGTGACCGTGAAGATCGTGGCGTTCGAGCCGGACACCGAGATTGCCTGGGTGATCGAAGGACAGTTGAATCTCCGTCACGTGTACGGCTACACGCTGCAGCCGATCGAAGGCGGCACGATGGTCACCTCCTACTACGACTGGTCCTCTGTCGACCAAACTTGGAAAGACGCGGGGATCTTTCCGGTCATTTCCGAGGGCGCGCTTCGGGCCACCCTCGGGATCCTGGCGAGGACCGCCGCTCCGGGAAGTCCTCGACCCTCGGCCTGACCCTCGGCCTGATCCCGAGCCTGATCGGAATCAAATTGTGTTGGCCGCCATGGTCGGGCTGACGTGCAGCTGCTCCCATTCGTGACGCCTCGCATGAGCCAGTTCCTTGGCGGCTCGCATCACTTCGGGGCGTGCATCGGGGATCTTCATGTCGAAGTGCTCCGCGCCGTGGCGTATTTCGAGGATCTCGACACCGTCGGGACCGGCGTCGTAGTGATAGGGCGCGTCCGCCGGGACGAAGAACCCGTCTCCGGCCCGCAACGTCTGGTTCCCCATGATGGCGGAGCCGGTAATCACGTAGTAGAGGCAGTCGACATCGTGGGTATGGCGGGGAAGGGGAAAGCCCGGCTTGAACCAGAGGCTCACGAGGCTGAACCCGCCTTCGTCCTTGCCTTGTCGCAGCAGAACTTTGGTTTGGGCCCCCGCTCCGAGGCCCGCCGCGATGCCCTCCCCGAAGGCCGCCTCGGTTTCCGGCGACATCTCCGGTTTGGACATCAGATCGGTGTCGACGAGGTCAACCGCGTCCTTGGCCCGAAAAAGCGAAATGCCCCTCTTCGGCGTTCCCTTCGCTGTCATGCCCACTCCTTGCTCTGGCTTTTTCGCAGGGTACACCGATCAGTCCGCTGGAGCGATGGTCGTAGTATTTGGTCCTATGGAGCAGTGGTTGACCTCTGACCTGCATTTGGGTCACGTCAACATCATTACGTACTCCGGTCGGCCGTTCTCCGGACCCGAAGAGATGAATGAAGCGATCGTCTCTATGTGGAACGAGACCGTCGCGCCTCGTGACAGGGTCCTTGTCCTGGGCGATGTCGCTATGGGCAGAATCGCCGAAACTCTGCCGATCGCCGGGCGACTCAACGGTTCCAAGGTGCTGCTGGCGGGCAATCACGACCGCTGCGCCGACTTCCTCGGAAAGAAGACCGACGAATGGACGCAGCGCTACATAAACGATGGCGGGTTCGCCGAAGTGCACCAGGGCACCATGCGCATCGATCTCGGGGCAGGACACCGTGACGTTCTGGGGTGCCATTTCCCCTACCGAGGCGATTCCACGCACGAGCTGCGCTATGCCGCCCAGCGTCCAGCCGACGAGGGCGAGTGGATCGTCCACGGCCATGTGCACGAGGCGTGGCTCCAGGCGGATCGGCAGATCAACGTCGGCTTGGATGCGTGGGGAGGCCGCATCGTCCATGTCGATGAAATCGTGGCCCTGATCGAATCAGGCCCGCGCGACCTTCCCCGCATCGCTTGGCCATCGTGAGGCGGGGCGCCCGACGGAGGATCGCTTTCTAATTATTGACTTAGAATCTCGCAGAAGTGCGGTGGCGACGGGTCCGGTCTTGACCAGGATCAGGGCCTGTGGAAGGTTGCCCAGCGTGCACGGGGGGTTGGGCGAAATCGGGGAGCGTGGGTGATGGCCCTCAATGCGGATCGGATCGAAGAGGACGCACGGGCGCGTACCGGGCTCTCCGACTGTGGCGAGGGCGACTACCGGGAAGGGCTCGAGCGGCTCGTCGAGTCGATGAACGGCGAAGCTGACCTGACCGAAGTCGGTGAAGCGATTCAGCACGCGCAACTGGTCTCCCTCCTTGCTTCACGACTCGGCGTGGAAGATACGTACCGACAGCATCCAGAGATCGCCGATGAGACGGTCGAAGGTCCGGTGTTCGTGATCGGCCTTCCGAGAACCGGGACAACCGCATTGAGCCAACTCGTTGCGGCGGATCCGCAGTTCAGGTCTCTCCGGATGTGGGAGTCAGGCGCACCCGTTCCACCGCCCGAGTCGGCCACGGAGCACACCGACCCGCGGATCGGGATCGCCGAAGAACACCTGGCTCTCATGAACCAGGCGTTCCCCCTCATGCAGACGATGTACCACTCGGAGGCCACGACGGCGACGGAATGTCAGGACCTCATGGGGATGAGCTACCGGACCGTCCATTTCGATGGCTCTGCGAGGATTCCGTCCTACATGTCCTGGGTCGTCGACTGCGACATGACCGGCACGTATCGCTATCACCGGCGGGTATTGCACCTGCTCCAGTGGCATTGTCCCCCACGCCTGTGGCATCTCAAGACGCCGGTGCACATGTTCGCCCTCGATGCCCTCGTCGACGTCTATCCCGATTCCAAGTTCCTCTGGAGCCACCGGGATCCGGCGAGTGTCATGGGATCGGTATGCAGCCTGATCCACTACGTCCGGAGTTGGAGCAGCGACCGCGATGATGCCAAGGAGCTAGGGCCGGAAATGCTGGAGCGCTGGTGGGAAGCCGTGCGGCGCGCCATGGAGTTCCGAGAGCGCGTCGGCCACGACCGCTTTGCCGACGTGGCGTTCTCGGACCTGCAGACCGATCCCGTGCGCGCCCTCGAAAGTGCGTACGGGGAGCTCGGCCTCGAGTTCTCCGATACCTCGCGCCGCGCCGTATCGAAATGGGCGGGCGGACACGAGGCGGGTTCACACGGGCAGCACACTTACTCGCTCGCCGACTTCGGTCTCACGGCCGAAGAGGTGCGGGAGCGATTTGCGCCCTACATGGCAGCGTTCGACGCCGCCAACTGAAAGCCGCAGGTAACAAGAGCCGGCCACCGTGGCGGCGGTCACCCCTGACAGGAGGACGACATGGCAATAGATCTGAGTAGCGGGATGGACGCATCGAGCGACTACTTCCTGTCGGAACGTCCCGAGGACCCCCAATTCCGCGAAAGCGCGTCGATGTGGATCTCGGACGACCAGGGCGTGATCGGCCTGCCGCGCGTCGGTATCGAGGCCGTGGCAGGAGAGTGGGACCGGCGCGGCCTCCAGGTCAATCTCGGTTTTCCGGATGGGCGTTCCGTCATCGTCCGTGAGGCCGGGGAGGGCCGTTCGCCCGTCGACGACGATGGCATCTGTCGCCGGTTTGCCGCAGGCGGCCTCGAGTTCCGTTGCGTCGAACCGTTCCGGACACTCACCATGACGTACGAAGGCACGGCGCTCGACACCACGGCCGCCGCACTGGCCAAGGGCGATCTCGATGCGCCCCGTGTGCCGTTGCGGATCGAGGTCGAGCTGACCTGCGCGGCGCCGCCGTGGGTGCCCGGCACGCTGAACGAGGATGCCGCCGAGGTGTTCCACGAGGGATTTGCCGGCGCGTTCATCAGCCCGCGTTACGAGCAGCTCTGCACGTCGCGGGGCTCAGTGCGCGTGGGGGGCGAAGAGTGGTCGTTCTCGGGAACCGGGCTGCGCATCCACCGGCAAGGCGCGCGCGACACCGGCGGCTTCTGGGGGCACTGCTGGCCCAGTGCATTGTTCCCGAGCGGACGCGGCTTCGGCGGCCTGGCCTTTCCCGAACGGAGCGACGGCCAGCCGACCTACAACGAGGCCTACGTGTTCGATGGCGGGCGCATGATCCCCGCCACGCTCGTCGACGCGCCCTGGCTGCGGCGTCTGCAGCCCAATGGCGAGGACGTCTCGGTGACGTTGCGCACCGCAGACGAAGACGTCCGCATAGAAGGCGAGACGATCCTCTCCTCCTGCATGGCCGGCGGCACCCATTCCGAGTTCGCCCCTGCGCTCCAGCAGGCCGGTGTCCGCTATCGCTGGGACGGCGAAGAGTCCTACGGGATGATGGAGCGTTCGATCCCGGTGGATCAGCTGGAGGCCTGACCCGCGCTCGTCGCGGGTGTCACAGCGAAACCCTACGATCCGGGTCGTGAGTCTGCGCGTCCAGTGGGTCAGGTACGGCCGGCCGGCCGCGCAGGCCCTGCGCGATGCCGTCAGTGCCGTCAAGGGAGACGACCCCCTCTCTCCGTTGAGCGTGATCGTCCCCTCCAATCACGTCGGCGTGGCCACCCGGCGCCTGCTGGCCTCGGGAGAACTGGGACCGGTGTGCAGCCGCGGCTCGGGCCTCGCCGCCGTCACGTTCCTGACCGTCTACCGCCTGGCCGAGCGCCTGGGCTCGTCGCCGCTGGCCGGGGCGGGCCGGCGCCCGGTGTCCACGCCGGTCATCGCCGCCGCCCTCCGGGCTGCCCTGCGCGAAGCGCCCGGGATCTTCGCTCCCGTGGCCACCCACCCGGCAACGGAGATGGCGCTGGTCGCGGCCTATCGCGAGCTGCGGGACGTCTCACCCGGGGCGGCCGACGCCATCTCGGCGCGTAGCGCGCGGGCGGCGGATGTCGTGCGCCTCCAGCGGGAGGCCCGTGCCCGCCTGGAGCACGCGTGGTACGACGAGGAGGACCTCATGGACGCCGCCGTCGCGGTGCTCGGCACAGACGAGCCAGCCCTGGAGGACCTGGGGCAGGTCATCGTCTACCTGCCCGAGCGTCTCACCCGTCACGGTGCCCACCTGTTGCGCACGGTGGCGAACGGTTGTGAGCTGGTGGCCCTGGCCGGGAGCAGCGGTGACGGAAAGGCCGATGCCGACGTGGCTCTGGCCGTCGGCCGGTTGCGCGGCGAGGGCGACGTGGAGGTCCAGTTCCCCGTTTTCGAGCCCTTGGCCATTGTGGACGCGCAGCGCACGCGCATCGTCACCGTCTCCGATGCGGACGAGGAGGTCCGCGAGGCGGTGCGGGCCGTCGTCGACGCAGCGCGGGCGGGGACACCACTTGATCGGATCGCCATTCTGTACGCGAACCCCGAACCCTACGCGCGGCTGGCCTACGAGCAGCTGAGCGCTGCCGGGATCGCGCTGAACGGAGCTTCGGCCGTGCCGCTGACGGCCCGCGTCGCCGGTCGGACTCTGCTCGGGTTGCTGGCACTGGCCGACGGAGACTTCCGGCGTGACGAGTTCTTCGCCTGGCTGGCCGGGGCCCGGCTGCGCCACGGCGGGCGCTCGATCCCGGTGACGGCGTGGGAGCGGATCTCGCGCGACGCCGGCGTGGTGTCCGGGCGCGCACAGTGGGATCTGCGGTTGACGCGCTTCGCCGAAGTGCAAGAGGCGAGCGCGGCGGCGGACGCCGGCGACCCCGACGTGCCGCCATGGCGCGCCGAGCGCTCCCAGGAGCTGGCCACAAAGGCGCGCGCGCTGCGCGCCTTCGTGCTCGAGCTGCGGGACGAAGTGACGGGTGCCGGTGCCCTGCGTCAACCGTGGTCAGCCCGTTCCGCCTGGGCCCGGAATCTGCTCGACGGGCTCCTCGACAAGGAGTTGCACCGGCAACGCTGGCCCTTAGAAGAGCAACGTGCCGCCGAACGGGTCGAGCGGGCACTCGATCGCCTGGCCTGCCTGGACGAGGTCGAGGAACCCACGGATCTCGAGGTGTTCACGCGCTCGTTGGAGCTCGAGCTCGAGGCGGACCTCGGCCGGGTCGGGCGGATGGGGGAGGGCGTGATGGTCGCCCCCGTGAGCATGGGGGTCGGTCTCGATCTGGAACTTCTGGTGGTACTCGGGCTGGCCGAAGGCTCGTTTCCCTCTCCGATCCGGGACGACACGCTGCTCCCGGACCACGAGCGCCAGGCGGCCGGAGCAGAGTTGCCGCTCCGCGCCGGCCGGGTCGGGCGTCAGCACCGCGAACTGCTGGCCGCCCTTGCGGGGGCCAGGCGCCAGTTGCTGTACGTGCCGCGCGGTGATCTCCGGCGCAGCCAGGAGCGGGTGCCCTCGCGCTGGGTGCTCGACATCGCCAGCAAGCTGGAGGGGAAGCGTTGGTGGTCCGAGGAGCTGTTCGGCTCCGAGCGGGACTGGCTGGCCCATGTGGCTTCGTTCGATGCCGGTTTGCGCGCTGTCGCGATCCCCGCCTTCGAACAGGAGTACCGGCTCCGCGCGCTGATGGCACAGCCACGGCCTGCGGATGGTGGCGCGCGCGGGGCGCTCGGTGACCCGATCTTGGCTGCCGGCAGCGCCGCCGTCGCCGCCCGGCGTTCGGCGAGATTCACCCGCTTCGACGGCAACCTGGGTGGATTGGCCGTGCCGTCGCCGATTGATCGGGTCACCTCCGCCACCCGTTTGGAAGGGTGGGCGACGTGTCCCTTCGCCCACCTCCTGCGCGACATCTTGCGCGTAGAAGAGGTGGAGAATCCCGAGGAAGAGTTGGAGATCACCCCCCGGGACAGGGGTTCGCTCGTCCACGACGTGCTGGAACGCTTCATCGGCGGGGTGCTGGCGCGACCCGAGCCCGATCAGCCGTCGCCTTCGCAAGCCTGGAGCGAGGCGGACCTGGAGCGGCTGCGGGAGATCGCCTCGGATGTCTTCGCCGACTACGAAGCCCGCGGACTCACGGGCCGGGCCGTCTTCTGGGAGCGCGCGAAGCGCCGCATTCTGGTCGATCTGCTGGAGACCCTCGAACGCGACAACACGCTGCGCGCCGAGCGCCGTTCGCACCCCATCGCCGCCGAACTTTCCTTCGGGATGGCGCGTTCCCGCCTCGATACCGTGGCCCTGCGGCTGACGGACGGCCGCAGCATCAGGTTCCGTGGCATGGCCGACAGGGTGGACATGGCCGATGACGGCACCATCCACGTCGTGGACTACAAGACCGGTGGCGCGAGCGGCTACAAGAAGCTGAGCGAGGACGACCCTGACCTGCGGGGGACGAAACTCCAGCTGCCCGTCTACGGGCAGGCGGCCCGGGCACTGGTCGAGCGACCGGACGCCCCCGTACGGGCCGAGTACTGGTTCGTCTCCACCAAGGGGAACTTCGACCGGATCGGCTACCCCGTCACCGCGGATGTGCTCGAGCGGGTCGGCCAAACCTTGCAGACAGTGGTCGGCGGGATCGAGGCCGGAATGTTCCCGAACTTCCCGACGGCTGACAACCGCCCGTCCTACGTCAAATGCCCCTATTGCGATCCTGACGCTCTCGGGGTTGCCGATCTGCAGCGTGCCTGGGCGCGCAAGCGCACGGATCCGCACATGGCGTTGTTCGTGGACCTCGCCGATCCCGAACCCGACGTGGAGGTCGACGCGGAGGTTGAGGTCGAAGTGGAGGCCGATGAGGAGGCGTCCGGTGGATAGCCGCTCCGCTCTGCCCGATGCCGCCGCGCGACACCGCATCGTTGAAGATCTCGACTCCACCTTGTTCGTCCAGGCCGGCGCCGGGTCGGGGAAGACGAAGGCTCTAGTCGATCGCGTCCTCGCCCTGGTTGTCAGTGGGCGCGCGGAGCTGGCCCACATCGCCGCCATCACCTTCACCGAGAAGGCGGCGTCCGAGTTGCGTGACCGCATACGGCGGCGGCTCGAGATGCAGGCCATGGCGGATGCCCATGCAGAAGAGGGGGCCCGCTGCGAGAAGGCACTCGAGCAACTCGACGGGGCGGCCATCGGCACCCTGCACTCGTTCGCCCAGCGTCTCCTCTCGGAGTTCCCCGTGGAAGTGGGACTGCCACCGCGGGTGGAGGTGCTCGACGAGGTCAGCTCGGACGTGGCCTTCGAACGCCGGTGGACGAAGTTCAGGGAGCAGTTACTAGCCGACCCTGCGCTGACGCGCTCGATTCTGCTGCTCGTCGCTTCGGGTGTGCAGTTCAACGCCCTGCACGCCCTGGCCGTCGCCTTCAACGACAACTGGGACCTGGTCGAAGAGCGGGTCCCAGTTGTTGCTCCGGAGCCCCCCACGGTGCGGTCGTTGACGGATGGGGCGCTC
This sequence comes from Acidimicrobiaceae bacterium, assembly GCA_003133545.1. Classification (GTDB taxonomy): domain Bacteria; phylum Actinomycetota; class Acidimicrobiia; order Acidimicrobiales; family RAAP-2; genus Bog-473. The sequence goes on from PKYA01000058.1 coordinate 18,129, forward strand.
GACGCCGTCACCGCGGTCTGCGTGGAGCCCTGTCGTGACCCCGATGACAAGCTGCGCCAGTGCCTCGACCAGGTCGCCACGTGGGTGGCGGAGGTGCGGTCCATCCCCGATGAGCTCGACCTTCTCGAGGAGTTGGAGCGGGGGGCCCGGCTGTATTTCAAGCCCGGTAGCAAGGGCAAGCAGGCATCCTTCGATTGCGATGTCAAGGTCCTCCAAGCCCGCTTGCGTGCGGCTGGCGAGGGGCTCGATGCCGCCCGTGCCACGGTGGCCAATGCCTGCGCCAGACGACTGGCTGCAGCCGTCAGGGAGTTCACCCTCGAGTCCGTGCGCGAGCGACGCCGCGCCGGCCAGCTCGAATTCCACGACCTGCTCGTACTGGCCCGTGAGCTGCTTCGGCACCCCGCACACGGTCGCGCCGTCCGCGCCCAGCTCCACGCGCGCTACCAACGCCTGCTCCTCGACGAATTCCAGGACACCGATCCCATTCAGATAGAGCTGGCCGTGCGCATCGCCGCCGCCGAACCGGCCAGCGACGCCGCGGGCGACCCGCTCTGGGACGAGGTACGTGTCGCGCCTGGTCACCTGTTCCTGGTCGGAGATCCCAAACAGTCGATTTACCGCTTCCGGCGCGCCGACATCTCGACCTTCATGACTGCGGCCGAGCGGTTCGGCTCCGCCATCGGCGGCGCCGTCGACCTCACGGCCAACTTCCGTACGGTGGCCCCGGTCATCGACTGGGTCAACGCCACCTTCGCCAACCTGTTGCACGAGCCCGACGACACCGGCCTCGCGGAAAATTCCCAGCCTCCCTACGTCGCCCTTGATGCCACCCGCCCGGCACCTGAGGTCGGGCCGCCGGTGGCGGTGCTCGGGCGAGACGCGCATACGCCGGGAGTTTCGGCGGACGACATGCGTGTCGCAGAGGCGGCCGAGGTCGCGGCCACCGTGGCGCGGGCCCTCTTCGAGGAATGGTCCGTGGGCGATGGCGAGGACGGCTGGCGATCGGCCCGCCTCGGCGACATCGCCATACTGGTGCCGGCCCGCACCTCGTTGCCATTCCTGGAGGACGCCCTCGAGGACGCCGGCATCGCCTTCCGGGCTGAGACGAGCTCACTCGTCTACGCCAGCCGGGCCGTGCGGGACCTACTCATGGTGTTGCGCGCCGTGGACGATCCCACCAATTACCTCCACGCCGTCGCCGCGCTGCGCACCCCCCTCCTCGGCTGTGGCGACGACGATTTGTTCCGCTTCAAGTGGGAGCGCCGCGGCCGCTGGAGCTACCTCGGCGACCAGCCGGAGACGGTGCCGTCCGACGACCCGGTCCGCATGGGCCTTACGTACCTGCACTCGCTCTTCGAGGACCGGCCGTGGCGGGCGCCGTCGGAGCTCTTGGAGCGGATCGCCCGCGACCGCCGGGCCATGGAGCTCGGCTTCAGCGAGGGGCGGCCGCGCGACGTATGGCGACGGCTGCGCTTCGTCATCGATCAGGCGAGAGCCTGGACCGAGTCCACGGGCGGCAACCTGCGCCAGTTCCTGGCCTGGGTGGACCAGCAGACCGCCGAAGGGGGCCGGGTGACCGAGTCGATCCTGCCCGAGACCGATGACGACGCCGTCCGCATCATGACCGTGCACGGCGCCAAAGGGTTGGAGTTCCCCATCACCATCGTGTCGGGCATGTCCACCGCGCCCGGAGGACGTACGGCCCCGGCCCAGGTGGTGTTCCCGGCTGGAGGTGGGGTCGGCTACAAGTTCGGGAAGCACGTGCGAACTCCGGAGTTCGAGCTGTGGGCGCCCATTGACGAGCAGATGGCCCTCGACGAGCGCATGCGCCTCCTCTACGTCGCCTGCACGCGCGCCAAGGACCACCTGGTCGTCTCGCTGCACCGCAAGAAGCGGGGCACCGATCCCGCACCGTCGAAGCGCACCAACGCCGAGCTCCTCGTCGACGGCATGGGGGAGTTGTTGCGCGAGCTGCCCGACGGGGTCGAGGAGGCCGACCGCGTGCCTCCGGTCGCCATGACGGCTCCTCCGCCCCTGGCGCCCTTCGCGCAATGGGCGAGCGAGCGCGCCGCCGCGCTGGCGCGCGCGTCGATCCCGACCGCGGTAGCGGCTACTGCGTTGACCGAGGAGGGCGCGCCGGACTTCGAGGCGGAGCCCGATCCGGGCCTGCGGAAGCGGCCGCGGGACCTCGACCAGCCGCCCTGGATCAAAGGCCGCTACGGCACCTCCATCGGGCGAGCCGTGCACGGCGTGCTGCAGTCGATCGATCTGGCCACCGGTGCCGGGCTTGCTGCCGCGGTGGCCGCCCAGTGCGAAGCGGAAGCCGTGCCCGACCGGGCCGGCGATGTGCACCGGCTGGTCACCGACGCGCTGGGATCGCCGTCCATACGGGCCGCCGCGGCCAGCCCGCACTGGCGCGAGGTCTATGCCTGCGCCCCGCTCGAGGGGCGGTTGCTCGAGGGCTACATCGACCTGCTCTACCGGGGTCCCGACGGCCTGGTCGTGGTCGACTACAAGACGGCGGCGACCTCCGACCCGGCCGAGTTGGCGCGCCGGGTCGAGGGCTACCGGATGCAGGGCGCGTCCTACGCCCTGACCATCGGCGCCACGGTGGGCGAACCCGTCGTGCGCACGACCTTCGTGTTCTTGACCCCTACCGGCGCGGTCGAGGCAGATCTCCCCGGGCTCGATGCCGCGATCGCCGAGGTGCGCGGTCTCGTCGGTGCCGGGCTGGAGTCGGTGACGCAATAGCGCGACGATCGGAACAACGCATCTGGGCAACGCAGCTGGGCAACGCAGCTCGCGGGGAGGTGGAAGATGGGCGGGGTTCCGGGCAGGGCGGTTCCCTGGGCCGCGCTGGGCGTGCTCATGGCACTGACGGCAGGTGCCGCCACCCTCGAAGTGGTGACGGCGCCGGCATCGCCGCTACCAGCGGCCGCAGCCGGGGCGCGCCATCGGCCGGAGCCGCCGAGCCCGCCGTCCGTGTCCCCCGTGCGCACCCCGCCCGCAACGGTCACGCCGGTAACAGTTGTCCCGGCCGTCCCGCCGGGCCCTCCCAACCCTGCACCGCCCGGACCGCTGTCGGTGGACGCCGCGGCATGGGCGGGTCACGGCGACCTCGCCTTCGTCTCGTCGGGTCAGCTGGAGGTCCTCTCTGACGCCGGCACCGTGACGGCGGTCACCGGGCCGCCTCCGGGGGGCTTCGACAGCAACCCCGCCTGGTCGTCCGACGGCCGATGGCTGGCGTTTTTGCACACCGGTCCCCCGAACGGCTTCGCCATACCGGCGGCCACCTTGTGGCTGGTACAGGCCGGCTCGACCGGCGCCGTGCGGGTGGGCACCAGCGGCGTCACGACGTACGCCTGGTCGCCCGTGACCCCTGTGTTGGGCTTTGCGCTGGCCAACTCCTCCGCGACCGCCGCGCCGATGCCCGAGTACATCGGCATAGAGCAGCCCGGTGGTGCGCCCCGCCTGATTGAAGTCGGCACCGGTGCCGGCATCGGTGACATCGCCTGGTCCCCCGGCGGCCAGTTGGGCTTCGACGACTCGCAATTCGCCCGACCGGCGACCCCGACTGCCGCCGCGAGCCCGCCGTACGGCCGGATAGGAACGGTCGACCCGGCGAAGGGAACGGTCACCACCGCCTTGCAGCTGACTGAAACCGAGCTGCGGCTGGGGGGTTGGTGGCCCGACGGCGGGGGCTTCTTGTTCTGGGAGGACCCGGGGTTCGCCGAAGCGGCCGACGGCGAGGTGCTCTACAGCGTGGCGGTGGGCAGTACGCAGCCGGTGGCGATGACGAAATCACTGGTGGGGTCAACTTGGATCTCCCTGAACCCCGATCCGGGGCGAAATCTGGTCGCCGTGATGGCGGGTATGGACCGGGAGATCTGGAGCCCCGGGCGAGAGGTCGACGTCTGCACCCTGCCCACGGCGACGTGCAGTGGCATCGGTGTCCCGGTTGGATCGGAAGGGTTGGCGCCGAGTTGGGCGCCCGACGGCGGCCTGTACTTCGCCGAGGCATCGAACAGCGGTCCGTTCGGTCCAACAGGGAATGCGTTCTGGTCGCCGGGATGGATGGCGCAGTGGGATGCGACGAACACGATGTGGAAGACGGCGGTCGGTGGGAATCCCGCGCCGCTCCTCCAAGCGCCGGCGGGAACGGTCGCCGCGGTGCCGGCAGCAGCGTCGTCCAGCGTCCCCGCCGTGTTGTTCGTGGCCGATGACGCCATCTGGCTGGCCAACCCGACGCTCGGCGCGCCGGCGGTCCGGGTGGCCGGACCCCTCTTTTCGACCGCCGCGCCGAGCGGCTACTACGGAGAAGTGGATTGGACGGCCGCACTCGCCTGGTCGGCCGCACCGGTCAGCGGCCAGAGCTCCGCCCAGCTGCTCGACGAGTCCCTCAGCGTCGGCGAGTCGCAGACGCCGTAACCCCTCGGAACGGCCAGTGTCGACATAGAGTCGGCCTGTGCGGTTCCTTGCGCGTCGGGGAGTCTTTTACGCCCTGACAGCGTGGGCGGCGATCACGTTGAATTTCCTCATCCCGCGGCTGATGCCGGGCAATCCCGTCGAGGCGCAACTGGCGCACCACCAGGGCCAGCTGACCTACCAGGCCACCAAGGCCCTCGAGGTGGCGTTCGGCATCCACCTGCACGAGAGCGTCTGGGCGGCCTACGGCCAGTACTGGGGCAACGTCATCCACGGCAACTTCGGCCTCTCGTTCACCTACTTCCCGACCCCGGTCTCGACCGTCATCGCGCGCAGTCTCCCCTGGACCCTCTGCCTGGTGGGCCTCTCGGTGATCATCGCCTGGGTGCTGGGGACGCTCATCGGTATCGTGGCCGGGTGGCGCCGTGGCGGGTGGTGGGACAGCCTGATCCCCGCGGGCGCTCTTTTCCAGGGCATCCCCACCTTCTGGATCGGCCTCATCGCCGTCTCCGTGTTCGGCATCACGTTGCACTGGTTGCCGGTGTCGGGTGGCTACTCGACCAACACCGTTCCCTCGTGGACGGGAGCCTTCATCTCCTCCGCCCTCGAGCACGGCATCCTCCCGGCGCTGACCATCATCTTCGGCTCCGTCGCCGCCAACCTCATCGGCATGCGCAACATGATGGTCTCGACCATGACCGAGGACTTCGTGCTGGTCGGGGAGGCCAAGGGTTTGCCCCGCAAGCGGGTCATGTTCCGCTACGCGGCGCGCAACGCCATTCTCCCCTCGGTGGTCGGCTTCGCCCTCAACCTCGGGTTCGTGGTCTCGGGCGCACTCCTCGTCGAGCAGGTCTACTCGTACCCGGGCATCGGCTATGTCCTCTTCCAGGCCGTGGGCTCGGAGGACTACCCGCTGATGCAGGCCATCTTCCTCATCATCACGCTCACCGTGCTGGCCGCCAACATCGCGGCCGACATCGTGTTCGTCCTCGTCGATCCCCGCACGCGCCAGGGGGCGATGGCATGACGGATCTGTTGCCCGACATCATCGGAGACGAGATCGACACCGATCCGGTGCGGCGCGCCAACTGGTTGCGCTCGCCCAAAACGATCGTCGGTCTGTCGATCCTCGGTGTCTTCGCGCTGCTGGCGATCTTCGGGCCGCTGATCGCGCCGGACGATCCGACGGCGTCCAGCAGCGCCATCCTGGCCCACCCTTCGGCGTCGCATCTCCTCGGCACCACGAGCGAGGGGCAGGACGTCCTGTCCGAGCTGTTGGTCGGGGCCAGGGACTCCATGTTGGTCGGCATCGTGGCGGCGTTGATCGGCGAGAGCCTGGCCATCGTCGTCGGCATCACGTCGGGTTACCTGGGTGGCGCCATCGACGAGGTGTTCTCGACCGTGACGAACATTTTCTTGGTGATCCCCGTCCTTCCCCTCGAGATCGTCCTCTCGAGCTATCTCACCAACTCCGGGTGGGTCCCCATCACGCTGATCATCTCGCTCACGGCGTGGCCGTGGGGGGCCCGTACGTTGCGAGCCCAGACCCTGTCGATCCGCAAGCGCGACTATGTCGCCGCGGCGATCATCGCCGGCGACCGGACGTGGCGGATAGTGCTCTACGAGATATTGCCCAACGAGATCGCCATCATCGTGACGGGCTTCTTGTTCCAGATCCTCTTCGCCATCATTGTGCAGACCGGCCTGGCCTTCCTCGGCATCGGCAACGTGGAGACCTGGAGTTGGGGCTCCATGCTGTACTTCGCCCAGAACTCCGACGCCTTCTTCAGCGGGGCGTGGTGGTGGTACGTGCCACCCGGGCTCTGCGTGGCCCTGGTCGGGATGGGGCTGGCGCTGACCAACATCGGCATCGACGAGATCATCAATCCCAAGCTGCGCGCCAGCCTGGCGATGACGCGACGGGAACGCCGGCGTGCCGCCGCCCCCGTCCGGGTGCGGACGGTCTCGGCGCGGGAGATTCTCGGGTGAACGCGGCCCGCCCGCCGGCGACACCGGGAGACGTGGTCCTCGAGGTCCGGGACCTCTCGGTCGACTACGGGATGGACCGTGCCGCCGTGCATGCCCTCGATGGCGTGGACCTGACCCTGCACCGAGGCGAGCTGTTGGGGATCGCCGGCGAGTCCGGCTCGGGCAAGTCGACCCTGGCCGTGGCGGCGACGCGCCTCTTGCGCGCGCCGGGCCGGATCATCTCGGGCAGTGTCACCTATCACCCGCGCGACTCGCCGCCGTTCGACGTGCTCTCGCTGGGCGACGGGGCACTGCGCCGCTGGCGCTGGGAGCAGGTTTCCATCGTCTTCCAGGCTGCGATGAATTCGCTGAACCCGGTCACGCGGATCGTGGCGCAGCTCACCGACGTGCTCGAGGTGCACCGCCCCGAGATGAGCAAGGCCGACCGGCTTCAGCGCGCGCACGAGCTCGTCGCGCTGGTCGGGATCCCCGACCGCCTTCTCTTTGCCTTCCCGCACCAGCTGTCGGGGGGGATGCGCCAGAGGATCATGATCGCCATGGCCCTTGCCCTCGGTCCCGAGATTGTGATCATGGACGAGCCCACCACCGCACTCGACGTGGTCGTCCAGCGCGAGATCCTGACCCGTATGAGCGCGCTGCGCGCGGAGTTGGGCTTCTCCGTGGTGTTCATCACCCACGACCTGTCGCTGCTCCTCGAGCTGTCCGACACCATCGCCGTCATGTACGCCGGCAAGGTGGTCGAGCAGGCGCCGGCGGATGACATCTACCGGGCGCCGCTGCACCCCTACACCGAGGGCCTCCTGGGCTCGTTCCCCTCCCTGGTCGGCCCGAGAGTCGAGCTGGTCGGCCTGGCCGGATCCCCACCGGACCTACGCCGTGTCCCGCCGGGTTGCGCGTACCACGAGCGCTGCCCGCTGGCCCAGGAGGTCTGCCAGCGCGAGATTCCCCCACTCGAGTCGGCGGACCGCCGCAGTGTCGCTTGTCACTTTCGCAGTCCGCGACGAGAAGTTGTCGCATGACCGGTGAGCCGACTCCGGTCCCCACGCTCGAGGTCCGCGGCCTCGTGAAGTACTTCCCGGTTGCCCGCACGCGCACGGCCCGTGGTCGCGGCAGGGTCGGTGCGCGCCCCCTGCTCCACGCCGTCGACCATGTCTCGTTCCAGCTGGACGCCGGCCGGACGGTGGCCCTGGTCGGCGAGTCCGGCTGCGGGAAGTCGACCGTGGCCCGCCTGCTCGTCCAGCTCCTCCGGGCGACCAGCGGCGAGATCCTGCTCGACGGCAAGAAGGGAGGCCGGCGATCGGGGCGGGCCCGCCGGGCCTGGATGCGTTCGGTCCAGATGATCTTCCAGGACCCGTTTGCCTCGCTGAACCCGGTGCACACCGTGCGCTACCAGCTGACGCGGCCGCTGGTCAACCGGCACGGAGGCCACGGTGCATCCAAGGGCGCACAGCTCGACGCCCTGTTGGCCACCGTCCAGCTGACCCCGGCGAAGCAGTTCCTCGACAAGTTCCCTCACGAGCTCTCCGGCGGGCAACGCCAGCGCGTGGCCATCGCGCGTGCGCTGGCGGCCGAGCCTCGCGTGCTGGTGGCCGACGAGCCGGTCTCCATGCTCGACGTCTCCATCCGCCTCGGCGTGCTCAACCTTCTCGCCGGCTTGAAGGAAGAGCAACGGCTGGCCATGCTCTACATCACGCATGACATCGCGTCGGCCCGTTACAGCGCCGACGACATCTTGGTCATGTACGCCGGCGAGCTGGTCGAGGGCGGATCGGCCGAAGAGGTGACCCAGCGCTCGGCGCACCCCTACACCAGGTTGTTGATCGACTCGGCTCCCGACCCCNNGCGCACCGGGGCCGGCTCCTGGAGGGCATGGACAGCACGGCGGAGCTCCCCGACCTGGTCGACCCCCCCGTGCGCTGTCGCTTCGCCGCCCGCTGCCCCCATGCCATGGACGTGTGCCGGGCACAGTCGCCCGTACGAATTGAGCTCGGCGAAGGGCATTGGGTGCGATGCTTCCTTTACGGCGAGGGCGGCGGCGCGGCGGACGCAACCGGCACCCGGCGCGCGGAGTCGGACGGCGAAGTCCATGCTCCCGTGCCGGGTGGCCTGCGAACGAGTCGTTGATGCGCAAGAAGGCGAGAGACGGAGGAAACAGAATGCCAATCAGGAGCGTCATGGCCCGTTGCCTCGGGTGTGGGGTGGTCGGCGCCGCCTTGCTCGTGGCGCTCGCCGCGCCGGCATCGGCTGGTACCCGACCGGTCGCGGCCGGGGCCAATTCCATCTTCCCCATGACGACGGAGGCGTCGGGGCCGTTTCCCGACACCTTCAACCCCTTCGACATCAGCACGTACGCCGGGGAGATCGGCTCGTTGATTTATGAGCCGCTCTACCAGGAGAACTACGCCAAGCTGCAACCAATCCCGTGGTTGGCCACCGCGTACGCCTGGAGCAATGGGGGCCGCACCATCACCTTCACCATCCGCAGGGGCGTCAAGTGGTCCAACGGGCAGCCCATGACCGCGGCGGACGTCGCCTTCACCTTCAACCTGGAGAAGCAGTACCCCGCCGCCGACATCTCGGGCGCCACTATCGCCTCGGTCAGCACCACCGCCACCTCGGAAGTCGTGGTGAACTTCACCGGGCCCAGCTACGCCGATCTCCAAGGCATTTTGGGCACGCCCATCGTGCCGCAGGCGATCTGGTCCAGGGTCACCAACCCCGTCACCTTCGAGGACTCCGACCCGGTGGGGACGGGGCCCTATGTCATCAAGTCGTTCTCACCAGAGGTGATCACGGTGACCCGGAACCCCTACTACTGGCAGCCCAAGCTGGCCAAGTTCCCCGAGGTCCAGGCGGTGCAGGAGGACACCAACGCCTCGGTGGAGGCCTCCCTCGAAGCCGGCACCCTCGACTGGACCGCCGTCGGCCTCGAGGATGCCAATACGATCTCGCAACGCAGCCCCGACCTGAAGCTCGAGGCGGAGCCGTTCGTCGACGCCCCGTTGATCCCCAACGTCACGGTGTACCCGCTCAACCTGTTGGCGGTGCGCCAGGCGATCAACGAAGCCCTGGATCGCCCCGCGCTCTTGAAGTTGCTGGCGCCGTTCAAAGACGAGCCGATCACCAACCGGACGGGGCTGACGGCGACCTCTATGGGCCAGTTCATCGCCCCCGCCTACAAGAGCGACGTCTTCACGTACAGCGCCAGCGGGGCCAAGAAGATCCTCGAGAAAGCCGGCTTCAAAATGGGCTCGAACGGGATCTTCACCACACCCAAGGGCACGCCCCTGCAGATCCAATTCCTCATCCCGTCCACCTATGCCAACTGGGTCTCCCTCGCGCCCGAACTGCAGACGGAGCTGCAGGCGGCGGGCATCGGCCTCACCATTGACGCCATCAGCGAGACGACGTGGGAGGCCGACCTCGTGCTGGGACAGTTCCAGCTCTCCTTCGACAGCTCCCAGTACGAAACCCCCTACGGCTTCTACGGGTTCTACTTCGGCAACACTGACGCCGCGCCGGTGGGGAAGCCGGCGCTGACCGACTACGGCCGCTTCCAGAGTGCAGCGGCCGATCAGTCCCTGAACACCCTCAATACGACGGCCCCGGGATCCGCTGCGGCCACCTCGGCCCTCGATCAGCTCGAAGGGATAATGGTGAACCAGGCGCCCATCATGCCGATGTTCGTCAACAGCCAGCAGGGCATCTTCAACACCAGCATGGTCAGCGGGTTTCCCACCTCGACGGATCCCTACGCGTTCCCGTCGGAGATCAACACCGAGCTGATCGTGCTCCACGTAAAGCCCGCCGGGCACTAGGAGAGCAGCCGCGATGGACCAAGAGGGCTGGCTTGCGGCATTGGGGAGCTACGCCGAGCGGCTCCACGCCCGGGCCGGCCAAGGACACCATGTGGTGTCCCCCTTGGGGGCGTGGATGGTGGTGGCCCTGTGCGCCACCCTCGCCGGCGACGAGGAGCGCGACGCGTGGGCCGACATCCTGGGGGCCGATCCGCTTGACGCGGCGTCCTTCGCTGCCGGGCTGTTGGCCGAACCGCACCCGCTGGTGGGGGCCGGTGCCGGGCTCTGGGTGCGGTCCGCCTACGCCACCGATCGTTTTCATCAATGGCGCGACGAACTGCCGCCCGTCATCGATTCCGGCGATATTCCCACCCAGGAGCAGGCGGACGCCTGGGCCCGCCAGCGCACCCTCGGACTGATCAAGGCCTTCCCCCTAAGGATTACCGGTGAAGTGGTGTTGCTGCTGGCCAGCGCGCTGGCCAGCAAGGTGTCGTGGGACGTGCCGTTCCAGGTCGTCGCTGCCGCGGCCCTCCACCCCAGTCCGTGGGCGACGCGGCTCGAGTGGGTCCTGCAGCCTCCCCGCGTCGGCGGAAGGCGCGGGCATCGCCAATTCCTCGTCGCCACCGAGAGGGCCGGCACGGTGGCCGTGCACCTGACCGGTGCGCGCGGCGGTCTGCTGGTGGGCTCGGTCATCGCCGACGACGCACGGCGCGCCGCCGGCGATGTCTTGGCCGTGGCGGAGGAGATCGTGACGGCCGAGGCCCGGGCACCCGGTGCCATACCGCACCTTTCCCTGTTCGACCTGCCCCTCGGTGAGGGCGAGGTGTGGAGCATCTCCGAGGAGGCCGCCGAGACGAAGGCGCCCGATGGTCGCGAAGAGCAGGTCCTCTCGGTACTCCCGGCCTGGTCGGCCGACACGGACCTCGACCTGGACCACGACGCCCTCGGTTTCCCCGCCGCCGCCCGCGCGCTGGAACAGGTGCTCGTGGCAGGCGGCTACCGCCATGCGGCCCGTCAGTTGGCGATGGCGCGCTACAGCGCCATCGGCTTCGAGGCCGCCGCCGTCACCGGTTTCATGGTCGCCACGTCCAGGGTCAGAACCCAGCCGGGGATCCGTCGCACGGCGCATGTGCGCTTCGGCCACCCTTTCGCCGTGGTCGCCGCCGCTTTCGACGACTCGCGCCGTGATCCCCGCGCCGCGCCCATTTCCACGCGGTGGAACGGGGTGCCCGTCTTCAGTGCCTGGGTCAGCGAACCCTGCGACGCCGAGCCGATCCCGGGCTCGTAGCCGCCGCCGTCCTCAGTCGACCTCTTCGAGCTCCCGCTCGATGTTGGAGAACTCCGCCTCTATCTTCAACAGCTCCGCTTCGTCACCCTGGACCTTGGGGCCGGTGAACCACTTGCGGGCGCTCAACAACCAGTAGCCACCGGAGAAGAGGAGCACGACGCCGACGGCGATGGGGGCGTAGTTGAAGTTGTCCCGGTTGATGGTGCCGAAGGCGACCTCGGGGAGCATGAAGAGCACCGCGATGAAGGCGACCCAGATGATGCCGGCCCAGCCCACGATCGGGCTCCAGCGCCCGAGCGACCAGCGCCCGCCCTGCCAGCTCTTGCCCTGTATCCGCCGCAACAGGGTGGGCAGGACGTAGGCGATGTAGAGGCCGATGGTGGCGATCGACGTCACGGCGGCGTAGGCAACGCCGCTCCACATGGACGGTATGGCCAGAATGAAGGCGAAGACCACGCAGAACCAGATCGAGTTGGTCGGTGTCCGCGTGCGCACGTTGATGCGGTGCCAGTAGCGGTGTCCGGGGACCGCACCGTCGCGGCTGAAGGCGAAGAGCATGCGCGAGTTCGCCGTGACCGAGGCCATGCCGCAGAATGCCTGGGCCACCACGGCGATGAGCAACAAAAGTTCGGCCCCCAGGCGGGAGAGTGCGGTCTCCCAGATGGCTACCGGGGCAGCGGTATTTGCGGCCGTCGCAGCGTACGTTGCCGCGTTGGTCGGGATGACCGAGGTGATGGCCAAGATCAGGATCCAGCCGGCGACGAGTGAGACCACGATGGAGGTCACGATGCCCCTCGGTGCCGCCAGGTCGGCATTGTGCGTCTCCTCGGACATATGCGCCGAGGCGTCGTACCCGGTGAACGTGTACTGGGCCATGAGGAGCCCGAGCATGAACACGTAAATGGGCACGCCCAAAGTCGTCTTGTTCTCGAACTTGGTGAAGATGAAGCCGGCCGAGGCGTGATGGCTGGGGACGAAAAAGAGGACGACGGCGATGGTGAGCACACCGAGCACGTGCCACCAGGCACTGATGTCCGACAGAAGGGCCACGATGCGCACCCCGAACGTATTGAGGATGCCGTGCACGATGAGGATGCCGGCGTAAACAATCAGTACGTAGCCGGGTGTGTCCTTGTACCCCAGGGTCAGGTTCAAGAACACGCTGAAGAAGGTGGCGAAGCCGTAGTCGATGCCGGCGGTGATGGCCACCTGTCCCAGCAGGTTGAACCACCCGGTGAACCAGCTCCACGCGCCGGGGTTGTTCTTCGAGAGCTTGGCGGACCAGTAGTAGAGACCGCCGGCGGTGGGGTACGCCGAAGCGATCTCCGCCATCCCCAAGCCCACGATGGTGGTCATGGTCCCGACGATGACCCAGCCCCACACGATGTCGACGGGACCGCCGTAGGTCATGCCGAAGTAGTAGAGGGTAAGGCAGCCGGACAGCACCGAGATGATGGTGAACGACACGGCGAAGTTGGAGAAGCCCCCCATCCTCCGCCGCAGCTCCTGGGCATAGCCCAGCGCGTGCAGCTGCGCCTCGTCCGATTCGGGAACGGCTGCGCCTTTCGGTGCCTCTGGAGCAATTGTCATCGTGTCCGCCCCCCGGCGCAGACAGCACGCCGATCGATGTACCAATCCCCCGGGGCACATGGGAGCAGGGATCAACTGCCGTGTCAAGGCTTTGTTCGCGGCGCCATCGGTGCTATGCGCGCGGCATGACGCGAAATCAGATCTCGCGCAGCCTCGGCACCACCCGCTCGCCGAGCTGGGCCGCCCACGCGGCAGGGTCGGGGACGAGAGGCATCACTTCGACCAGATCGACGCCGAGGGCGCCGTACTCCTCCATGCCTTTGAGGAAGCCGTCGACGTCGTCCAATGGATTGGCGAAGCTGAGGATGGTCTTCTCTATGGTTGCGGGGTCGCGGCCTTCGCGCTCGCAATGACGCGCCAGCACGTCGATCTTGTGGGCCACCACCGATGGCTCGGGAGCGAACAGGTTGCACGCGTCGGCATAGCGGGCGACCAGGCGTAGGGTCTTCTTCTCACCGCTTCCCCCCACGAGGATGCGCGGCGCCGGCTGGCGGATCGGGCGTGGCGAGCAGATGGTCTCGGCCAGGTGGTAGTAGCGGCCCTCGTACGGGCCATCGTCGTCGCTCCACATCTGGTGGCATATCTGCAGCGCCTCCTCCAGCCGCTCGAAGCGCTCGGCCAGCGGCGGGAAGGGCACGCCATATGCCCTGTGCTCGCGCTCGTACCAGGCGGCGCCGATGCCGAGCTGGGCCCGTCCACCCGACAGGACGTCAAGGGTGGTCACGATCTTGGCCAGCAGGCCGGGGTGGCGATAGGTCACCCCGGTGACCAGCAGGCTCAGGGTCATCGTCTCGGTCAGCCCGGCCAGGTAGCCGAGCGACGTGTAGCCCTCGAGCATGGGCTCGCGGGCGGAGGCGAACTCCTCCATCTGGAACCAGTGGTCC
>PKYA01000058.1:32139-36343 GCA_003133545.1 Acidimicrobiaceae bacterium
GCGCAGCGCGCCGAGCGCGGCGTCCTCCACGTGCAGCTCACGGATTGCCTCGGGCGCCTTGGTGAACACCACCGTCTCGTAAATCACGAACTTCACGACGAAGAAGACGGCGGACACCAACAGGTAGGCGCCCGTGATCAGGGCCACCTGCCAGCCGCGTACGGCGGTCAGGTGGTGGGCCGTACCTTCGGCCCAGTGGGTGACGAGGGCCGACACAACGAAGCTGCACACGGCGACGGCCATGTACAGGGCGATCTCGGAACGGCGGCTGCGACCCCGGCGGTCACGCCAGGCCCAGCGCCGGTTGAGGATGTAGTTGGGCACCGCACCGCCCACGAAACCGGCGGCCGAGGCCAGGGTGGTGCCGCTGTGACCCCAGCCGTAGGCGGCGGCGAAGGCGATCTCGCTGAGGATGACGGCCACCACGGACCCCGCGCTGTACCCGGTGATCCGACGCACCAGCGGGTGGCGGACCAGTGGATGCTCCCGCCACGTGGCTGCCCGCTCCGTCGCGCTCACAGCTTGGGCCGCCCGCGGGGGGCAGGCGACGACGACGTCAGGCCCCTCCGCAACGCTGGGTGGGAATGAGACACTTTCGTTACGATATGGCGACAATCTGGGAATCAGCCGAGTTTGAGCAGGGAAGGAGCGCATTTCCCGGCTATTTCCTGTGGATAAATTCGAAACGGCCGCGATGACTCCCGGCCCCCCGGTTCGTCGTAGCTGTGTGGTGATCGACGCCGTAGGATCCGGGACCGTGACGCTGAGTCGGCCCGCGCCCGCTCCGAGCGAACTGGAGGACTATCGCCGGGAGCTCACCGGCTACTGCTACCGCATGCTCGGCTCGGGGTACGACGCCGAAGACGCGGTGCAAGAGACCATGGTGCGGGCCTGGCGGGCCGCCGACAGGTTCGAGGGGCGCTCGAGCCTCCGTTCGTGGCTCTACCGCATCGCCACCAACATCTGTCTCGATCAGCTCCGGGGCAGCAAGCGCCGGGCGCGCCCCATGGAGATGGGGCCCTCGCGCCCGCCGGTGGAGTCGTCGCTGGCCCCTCAGCTGCCTGAGAACTCCTGGGTCTCGCCGATCGCGGACGCCCGGGTGGTGCCTGAAGATCTCGACCCGGCCGAGCAGGCCGCGGTGCGCGAGAGCATCCGTCTGGCCTTCGTGGCCGCCCTCCAGCACCTGCCGGCGCGCCAGCGCGCCGTCCTCATCTTGTGCGAGGTCTTGCGCTGGCAGGCCGCCGAGGTCGCGGAGCTCCTCGACACCAGCGTGCCGGCCGTCAACAGTGCCCTGCAGCGCGCCCGCGCCACTATGGCCACGATCGACGGAAGCACCGCGGCCCGCGCGATCGACGCCGACCAGCGCGAGCTGCTGGCCCGCTACGTGGACGCGTTCGAGCGTTACGACATAGACGAGCTGACCCGCCTGCTACGTGACGACGCCGTCCAGTCGATGCCGCCCTTTGCCATGTGGATACGAGGGGCTGGCGACATCGGGCAGTTCATGCTCGGTCCGGGAAGCCCGTGCCGGGGTTCGCGCCTGGTGGAGACGTCGGCCTGCGGCAGCCCGGCTTTCGCCCAGTACAAGCCCGACCCTGCGGGTGGCTACTCGCCCTGGGCCCTCCATGTCATGGAGATCTCAGGGGGTCTCATCTCCGGCATCCATTCCTTCCTCGACACCGAGAGGCTCTTCCCAACCTTCGGGCTCCCCGCTCATCTCTCGGCCTAGCCCGGCCAACTCGAGCAATTCGGCCAGCGCCGGCGACACATCACGCAGGCACATGCGGGCGCCGATACGCTGCGCGGCCAGCCGTCTGCGGGCCAGCGCGTCGATCACAGCCATGTCCGGCGCGCCGTCACCGGCGAGGGGCGTCACCTGGCGTCTACCGTCCGCGAAGACCACGACGATGCGTGCCAGGAGGGGTCTTTCCATCGAAATGTGGACGAACGGTCGGGTGACAAGTCACCGGTGATCCTCACTTGGTGGCGAATTCCCTCAGAATTGCGGCCTCGTCCCGTACGATTGCCCCATGTCGCGACGAGGTCCGCGTGCGACTGCCCGCACTGATGTAGCGCCAGGTGCCGCCGCCGGGTCGAGGGTGGCCCGGCGCAGAGCCATCCGGCGGCGCCATCGCCGCCAGCTTGCCGGCGCCGTCTGCGTGGTCCTCGTCGGGGTGGCCGGTGGTGCCTACGCGCTGCGCGCCGCGCCGCCGCGCCGGCCGTCGCAGCAGGCAAACCGGCGGGGGAATACGACCACCGGGTCCACCGCCGTCGCCGCGAGCCAGCGCGTGTCTCCCGGAGACGGCGACCTCTTTACGCTCCCCGCGGTGGCCTCGTATCTGGCGGGCACCACCGACGGCCTCACCGCAGCGGTGTACGACGAGGTCACCGGCGTCACATCGCTGTACCGACCCGGGGTCGCCGAGTCCACCGCCAGCATCATGAAGGTGGACATCTTGGCCACCTTGTTGGCACAGGGCCAAGCGGACGGTGACGCGCTGAGTCCGAACGACCAGTCGCTCAGCGTGGACATGATTGAGCACAGCGACAACGACGACGCCCAGGATCTGTGGGACGCCGAAGGGGGTTCGCGCGCCGTCAGCGCCTTCGATGCCGCGGCCGGCCTCACCCAGACGGACCCGGACGAGGCCGGGTACTGGGGACTGTCGACGACGACGGCAGCGGACCAGGTGCAGCTGCTCCGTACGGTCGCCTATCCCAATCCGGTGCTCACGACAGGCTCACAGAACTACGCGCTCAACCTCATGACCCACGTCGAGGCGGACCAGGCGTGGGGCGTCTCCGCCGGCGTGGCACCCGGCGTGACCGTGGCCCTCAAGAACGGATGGCTGCCGCTCGACAGCGGGGGCTGGCAGATCAACAGCATCGGCTACGTCGACGGCGCGGGGCGCGACTACGTCATCGCCGTGCTCACGAACGCCAATGCCACCGAGGCCGGTGGGATCGCGGCGGTCGAAGGGCTTTCCGGCCTCCTCTGGCAGGCGCTGGCGCCCAGCGGGTCGACGTCGACGTCCACGTCGACATCGCCCTCGTCATGAGACAGCGCCGGGCGCTGCGCCGTGCGGGGCTCCGGAGGGGACCGGCACCTGGCGCGAGGTGGCCAGCACAGATCCGGCCAAGATGAGCGGGAAGCCGATGGCGATGCCGGTGGTGAACGGCTCGTTCAGAATCGTCACGCCCAGCAGGACGGCCACGGCCGGATTGATGTAGGTGATAACGGTGGAGCGGGCCGGCCCCACTTCGGCGATGAGTTCGAAGAAGAGCAAGAAGGCCAGAGCGGTGCAGACGAAGGAGAGGCCGAGCACGGCTGCGGCGACCTCGCCGCCGAGGTGGTGCGGCAGCCGCGTCAGCGCAAACGGGGCATAGCCGATGGCGGTAAGGGTGACGGCTACGGCCACCACGCCGAGGTTCGGCACGTCGTGCAGGCGGCGGCTCACGATGAGCGGGCCGAGCGAGTAGCCGAGCACGACGACCCCCATCTCACCGACGGCGGACAGGTCGGAGTGGCCGACGTCGAAGCCGACGAGCACGGCGACCCCGGCGAACCCGACCACCAGCCCGAATAAGCCACGCCCGGTGAGGCGGTCGTTGTGCGGGCTCAACCGGTACACCAGCGCGGCCACCAGCGGGACGCCAGCGATCAGGAGGCCCGCCGCCGAGCTCGACAGCTTCTGCTCAGCCCGCGACAGCAACAGCCACGGCACGGCCATCTCGACCACGGTGAAGGCGAGGACCCAGCGCCAGCTGGCCAGCACGGCGCGCAGGTGACCGCGCTGCAGTGCGAGTGGGAGCAGCAGGACCGCGGCGGGGAGGGTGCGGGCGAACACCACGAGCGGGGGCGACAGGTCGCGGAGCGCCACCCGGATCAACAGGTAGGGGATGCCCCAGATGACACTCATGGCGACGAAGAGCAGCCATCCTCGTCGTGTCATCGCTACGAGCCAGGCTGGCCTACCACGAGTCCGACCACCGGCGAGTTGAGCCGCGTTGCACCGGTTGAACCATAGAACCCGGCGTCGCCATAATTGAAGACCCCTCCGTCGGCGCCCACCAGCCAGTAGCCGCCTCCGTCCGGCGTGGGGGCCATGCCCACGATGGGCGCGTTGAGGTGGAGGCCGTCGGCCGCGCCGAAGAACGAGGCGTCCCCGAAGCTGAAGACCGCCCCGTCGGAGGCCACCAGCCA
>PKYA01000238.1 GCA_003133545.1 Acidimicrobiaceae bacterium
AGTAGCGGTAGTCCCAGTTGCGGCTGCCCCCGATGGCCTCGGGCAGCGACGTCGTCGCCGCGGCCACGATGCCCCCCGTCGGCTCGTAGGTCAACGCTTTCAGGGTGATGAGCGAGCGGACCACGGCGTCACGGTAGGGACCCTCGTAGGTGCAGCGGGCACACCATTCCTTCCAGTAGGCGTCCGTCAGGTTGATGGCGTAAAAGGCGTCGAGCGGAGCGGGTGGATCCTCGTGCGAGGGGAACCACACCAAGGTGAAGGGGAAGCGCTGGCCCTTCTCCACCGTGAAGTCGGCCAGCGTGTGCAGGTCGCGGCCGACGGGCTCGACCATGTGCCACAGGGCCACCGCCTCGGGGCCGGCGGTCATGCGGATGAGGCCGTCGTCCGACGTGAGCCACGGAACGATCTCGCCGTAGTCGAAACGCACGGTCAGATCCATGTGCATGTCGACCGATCCCGACACCCCTTCGACCAGGCGGACCACGTGGGGATGGGTGTCACGCATGGGCATGCAGTCGGTGATGCGCACCGTCCCGGTGGCGGTGTCGAACTCGGTCTCGAGCACCAAGGAGTCCTCGCGGTAGCAACGCCGTGTGGCCACCACGGCCGCCTCGCCCCCGGCGGGATACAGCTGCCAGAAGCCGTGCGACTCGTCGCCGAGCAGCCGGGAGAAGCACGACGGGGAGTCGAAATGGGGCAGGCAGAGCCAGTCGATGGCCCCGTCCTTCCCCACGATGGCAGCCGTGTGCAGATCGCCGATCACGGCGTAGTCCTCTAACCGGGTCATGGTGCCATTCTGCCCTTCTATCCCGTGGCGCAAGTCTCGGTGCTCACCGGCGCCCGCCGCGCCTCTGCGAGCTGCACCCGCGCCAGGACGCCGGGCGACGTCAAGGCATAGCCCATATGGGGGTACACGGTGGAGCGCGAGAACACGACGCCCACCACCTCACCGCCGGCCGAGAGCACCGGGCCACCCGAATTGCCGGGCTGGACGTCGGCGTCGAGGGCGTACACGCCCCGCGTCACCGCACCCTGGTTGTAGATGTCCTGGCCCACGGCGGTGATCTCGGCCTCCACGCCGGCCGAGCCGATGGTCAGCGGGCCGTCCTCGGGGTAGCCGAGTATCGCCGCCTGGGTACCACGGGAGACCTCATTGGGGTCGATGGGCAAAATCGGCCCGAGCGGCGCGTCGGTGCGCAGGACGGCCAGGTCGAAATCGGGGTCGAACAAGACCACGGTCGCCCGGTACGGGATGTCCCCCACCAGGATGTCGGTCGTGCTCTCCCCCGCCACCACGTGGGCATTGGTGGCCACCAGGCCGTGGCCCACCACGAAGCCCGAGCCCTCCTGCTCGTCGCCGCACGCCGTCCCGAGGATCTTGACGGTCGAGTAGAACCCCGGCTCGGCCAGCGCGCGGGTGGCGGCATCGGTCGGCGTGGGAACGGTCCCCGTCGTGGGTGGGTTCAGGGCGGTGAACACCTGGGGGAACCCCTGCTCGTTGAGGTAGTTCTGCAGCTCGTTGAACACCGGGGGGACCTGCGGCAGCACGCGGTCGACCGAATGCAAAATATCGGAGCGGGCCACGGCGGAGCTGAGCCAGGTGAAGCGGCTGTTGGGTGACGAGATCACGCTGGCAACCAACCAGGCCGACAGGAGCACCGCGGCCACGGCCACTACGACGCCGGCCCCGGCGTCGATGTGACCGAGGTGATGGCGGCGCAGCGTCAGGTTGCTGTAGGTGCCGAGCGTCCGTCCCAAAATCCCCAGGGCGCACGCCGTCACGAGGACTGCGGCCACCGTGACAACGAGGCGCTCGGTCGAAACGTGAATGAACTTGAGTGCCGGCACCCACACGACCGTGCCGAGCAGCATCCCCAACCAGAACCCGCCGAAGGTGAGGATCTGCACGAGGGCGCCGAGACGGAGGCCGTGAACCGCAGCGAGCAGCATCAGCCCGATGATGAGCAGATCGACCCAGTCCACACCAGCGAGGGTAGCCAAGAGTGTGCACCGACGAAGGGCAAACCCACCACTAATGTGCTCCCGCGGTGCACTCCGACCCCTCACGCCGACGGTGGCTCGTGCAGTGCCACCGGTGAGAGCGCGCGTTGCCCTGCTCTGCACACTGGGGCTGCTGACGGCGGCCTGCGCCACGACGCCGGTGGCGAGGGTCGCCGACCGCCTCGCCGTGCCCGACGTGCTGGGGCAACCGCACGGCACGCCGGCGGTGATCGGGCAGCCGGCCCCGGCGGGCACCGGTCTGCTCACCGCGGTGACATGCGCCGGTCTCGAGCACTGCTGGGCCGTCGGTGCTCCGGCGCCCGCGAGCGCCACCGGGTCCGCCGGCGTGAAGACAGGCGCCGGCGCGACGCAGCCAGCCCCGTCGCCGGTGGTCATTGACGCCACGGCCAACGGCGGGCAGACCTGGGCGGGACAACCACTGGCCCTCCCGACCACACCCTCGCTCACCGCGATCGCATGCCCGAGAGCCCAGGAGTGCATGGCGGTTGGCTCGAACGGTGCCCTGGCCCCGTCGGCGATCGTGCTCACCACCGGCGACGGCGGCGCCATCTGGAATGAAGTCTCCATCCCGGCCGGCGCCGTTGTGATCACCGGCGTGGCGTGCACCAGTGACCACGACTGCACGGTCGTCGCCAGCGACGGCACCACCGTCTGGACGGCCCACTCGAGTGACTTCGGCCGCTCGTGGCAGAGGGAGGGCAACCTGCCCGCCGGGATGGCGGACGCCGGCGGGTTGTGGTGCCGGTCCGACGGCACGTGCCTGGCGAGCGGCTACAGCACCACGACACCCGGACACGGGCAGGGCGCCATAGTGATCAGCGTCGATGGTGGCGCCACCTGGGCAGCCGCCTCCGTCCCGGCCGGCACGGGGCTGCTCCAGGACGTCGCCTGTCCTTCCGCCTTCTCCTGCCTCGCCGTGGGGACCACGTCGACGACGGTGAGCGGCCTGATGCCCGCCGCCGGGAAGCTGCTCCAAAGCGCGGACGGTGGCCACACCTGGTCCCCCTCTCTCGCCAGCCCGCCCATCGGTGACGTCTCTGGCATCGACTGCCCGTCGCCCCACACCTGCGTGATCGTCGGGACGAAGTGGATCGGCCAACCCCCGGTCGGCACCGGCGCCGTGGCCCGCAGCGCCGATGGCGGCACCTCCTTCGTCGCGGCGACGACGGAGTACACCCCGCTCGGATTGACGGCGCTCGTCTGCCCTTCGGACCAGAGCTGCATCGCTGCCGGCGGCGACACGGTGGCCCGCATCACCCTGCCGGCGCCGCCGGCCCCCAAAGTCGTGCGGCCCCGAGCGACCCACCGGTTCGCTCCGGGCGGCCTGCGCTGAACGGGCCGCACCGACGAACGGCCACCCTGCGCTGAAACAGCCGCTCAGCCGCGTAGGGCGCTCAACAACAAGCCCGGGACCTTGGCGGCCGACGGTTCGGCCTCGAAGGCGACGGCGCGGCGCATGACCTCGTACGATCCGCGCGCCGTGGCGAACCACGGCGGCTTCGGGTGGGCCCGGAACGGCCCGCGGACCACCGACTTCTGGGGCCGGTCGAACATGGCGGTGTTGCCCACCACGCCGCAGCCCGAACCGATGTCCGACCGCGGGTGCCCCGGATAGGCCCCCCAGGTGGTGGTCCCGATCGCAAAAGCCAGGGCGTGCCAGACGTTGACGCCGATCGACCCGTAGCGCAGGTTGGCCACGGCGCGGTCGACGGCGTCGGCCACAGCGACGTCGTGCAGCGCGCCCGGGCTGACCAGCAGGGTGGCCGACAGCGTGCCCCACACGACCTCGTTGCAGAACTCGGTGGCGGCATCGACGAATGCCGCCGGTGACGCCGCTGGGAGCGCCGTCTCGGCGCACTCGCCGCAGAACGACTCGACGTTGAAGCAGATGTCGTCGGTCCGCCCCGGCGGCACGCCGCGGATGAAGGTCCACGGCATCGCGTCGTCGGGGCCCGAGCCGAGGCGCTCGGCCTCAGGGTGGGCGTCCACAAACGCGGCACAACGCGCCGCAGCGCCGGGGTAATAGGCCCTCCTGGTGGTGAGGCGACTGAGCACCTGGGTCAAGGCGCCGAGGAAGGCGTCGCGCTGGGGCCACCCGGCGTGGGTGACGATGACCCGGGCGGCCAGGCAATTGAACCCGGCATTGTTCACCAGCATCGTGGCCACGTGCTCGGCTTGATACAGCAACTCGCTGGTCGACCACCGGCCCGGGACGACGATGACCGGGGAGACATTCCCCAGCTCCGCCGTCACCGGCTTGTCGAGGAGCGGCTCGTCGGCCGCCTTGCGCCGGGCGCCCTCGGCACCGGTGCCGAAGACCACGGCGTCGAAGGTCTTGTCCGACCCGGTGATGTGCACCTCGTCGATCAGCGGATGGGTGGTCAGGTAGTGGCCCGCAGCCACCCCGCCGTCCACGATGCGCAGCACGCCCGCCTCAACCAGCGCGCCGAGGGCCCGATTCCAGTGCGGGACGAGGTAGTCGTTGACCGGGTTGGCCTTCATGACGACGACCTTGCCCTCCACGAAGAGCTTGTACAACGCGTCGCGCGGCCCGAGCGAGGCCACGTTGCCGGCCCCCAGCACGAGGGCCACCCCGGCATGCGCCAAGGGATCGGCGTAGGACCGGGCCTGCCCGGCCTCGAGGTCGGCCCGGGTCACGCCCGGCTGCATCCACACCTCGGCCGTGATTTGCGGGAACAGCACACGGTCGAAGGCCGAATCGGGGAAGACGCCGACGCGCAACCGGCCGTCGTCGGCCTGGCGCACCGTCCCGGCGAACGAGGGACGGCCGCTCTGGGCGATCTGGCGCAGCGCGTCGCGAGTCAGCCGGGTCAGGCGCACCAGCGTCCCGACGCCGGCGAACAGCTCCTCGCCGGCCTCCACCGACCCGGGCCGCAGCCCCTTGGCCGCACACGCCGCCTGCAGCCAGTCGTCGGAGGCCGTCATGGTGTCGCGCAGCACCCGGTCGAGCAGATCGGCGCGCGCCGCGGCCGGGCTGCGGACCCACTCCCGGGCGTGCGCCGCCACCTCGTGCACCGCGGCGTCGAGACCGGCCGTGCCCCCACCGCCCATGCCATCACCACCCGCGTCGCCGACCGCGCCCGCGTCGCCGACCGCGCCCGCGTCGCCGCCGAGTTCGGCGGGCGGCACCGCCCCCCGGGCGGTGAAAGTCATTCCCCTAGGTGCGGCAGCACGCTCTCGCTGAGCAGCCGGAGGTGGTCGAGATCGTCCAGATCGAGCACCTGGAGATAGGCCCGGGTCGCCCCGATGGCGCCGAACGCCCGGAGGCGCTCGATCACCTCGTCGGGCGTGCCGGCGGCGCCGTTGGTGCGCAGCTCGGAGGGCTCGCGCCCGATGGCCTTGGCCCGGCGGGCGACCTCGGCCTCGTCGGCGCCGCAGCAGACGACCTGGGCCGCCGAGAGCACGAGGGTGGAGGGATCGCGGCCGCCCTTCTCGCAGGCGGCGCGCACCCGGTCGAATTGGGCCTCGGTGTCGGCCACGCTGCAAAAGGCCAGGTTGAACTCGCTGGCGAAGGTGGCGGCCAGGCGGGGCGTGCGGGCGGTACCGCCACCACCCACGATGATCGGTGGGTGCGGCTGCTGCACCGGTTTGGGGAGGGCCGGGCTGTCCGCCAGCTGGTAGTGCGTGCCCGCGAAGGTGAACTTCTCGCCCGCCGGCGTGTCCCACAGTCCCGTCACGATCGCCAGCTGCTCCTCGAGGCGGGCGAAGCGCTCGCCCAGCGGCGGGAAGGGGATGCCGTACGCCGTGTGCTCCCCGTCGTACCAACCGGTGCCCAGCCCGAGCTCGATGCGGCCCCCGCTCATGGCGTCCACCTGCGCCACCGTGACGGCCAGGATCCCCGGCCAGCGGAAGGTGGACGAGCTCACGAGTGTGCCGAGCCGGATGCGACTGGTCTCGCGGGCCAGTCCGGCCAGGGTGACCCAGGCGTCGGTCGGCCCGGGCAGGCCGTCGCCGCCCATGGTCAAGTAGTGGTCGGAGCGGAAGAAGGCATCGAAACCGCACGACTCGGTGACTTTGGCCACCTCGAGGAGCTGCTCGTAGGTGGCCCCCTGCTGGGGCTCGACGAAGATGCGTAGTTGCATCGGCCCACGCTAACGGCACGCCGCCGGTGCGGGCACGGCCGCCGGTGCGGGACGCCAGGGTGCGGGCACGGCCGCCGGTGCGGGACGCCAGGGTGCGGGCCGGCTGCGCAACGGGCACACTGGCCGCATGGAAATAGGAGTCGTGTTCCCGCAGACCGAATTGGGTGGTGACCGCGCCGCCGTACGCGCTTATGGGGAGGCCGCGTCGGCCCTGGGTTACACCCACCTGGCGGCCTACGACCACGTGCTGGGCGCCGACACCTCGGTGCACGGCGACCTGGGCGGCCCTTACGACTCGCACAACACGTTTCACGAGCCGCTCGTGCTCTTTGCCCATCTCGCCGGGTTCACCGACCTGCGTTTCGCCACCTCCATCCTCATCGGGCCTCAGCGCCAGACCGCCCTGCTGGCCAAGCAGGCGGCCGAGGTCGACATCCTGTGCGGCGGTGGCTTCCGCCTCGGCCTCGGCCTCGGCTGGAACCGGGTCGAGTACGAGGCCCTGGGCTACTCGTTCGCCGACCGGGGCGCCTTCCTCGAAGAGCAGGTCGGCGTGTTGCGCCAGCTGTGGACACAGGAGAGCGTCACGGTGGAGGGGCGGTTCCACCACATCGTTGCGGCAGGCCTGGCCCCGCTGCCGGTGCAACGGCCCATCCCCATCTGGATCGGCGCCTCCGCCCCGGCCGCGCTGCGGCGCGTCGGGCGCCTGGCCGACGGGTGGTTCCCCATGGCCCGCCCCGGCGGCGGGCTCGATGAGGCGCTCGAGATCGTGGCCGAGGCGGCCCGTGGCGCCGGACGTGACCCGGCGGCCATCCAATTCGAGGGCAGGGTCAATTACGTTCCCGGCGACCCCGACCGCATGGCCCTGCACGCTCAGCGCTGGCGCGCCGCCGGGGCCAGCCACCTCTCGGTCAACACCATGGGCGCCGGCCTCGATGGGGTCGATGCCCACATCGCCGCGTTGGCCGAGGTGGCCGCGCTGCTGAAATAGTTGGGTCGTTGATCGAAGGGCCGGGGTCGCGGTGCGGCGGTCAACCCACGGGTTGAGCCGACAGGGTGCCGATCCACCCCACCGGGCCCGCCGGCCAACCCGCCGGCCGATGACGGCAGGGCCGCCCCGACGGACACTGGAGGCATGTCCACTACCGATTACCTCATCAACATCGCCCTCGTCCTTCTGGTGCTCACCCAGATCCGCAACCGCCGGATGGACCTGCGCAGCCTCATCCTCCCCGTCGTCGCCGTGGCCGGCGCCGCGTTCTACTACCTGAAGGGCATCCCCACCGCCGGGAACGACGTGGTGCTCGAGCTCGGTCTCGGCGCACTCGGCGTCCTCCTCGGCGTGGCGTGCGCCCGCACCACGAGCGTGTGGCGTGACGCCGACGGGATGGCGTACTCACGCGCCGGGCTCGCCGCCGCGGTGCTGTGGGTGCTGGGCGTCGGCTCCCGCCTGGCCTTCGAGGTCTACTCCACCCATGGTGGGGCGGGTGCGATCACCCGCTTCAGCGAGTCCCACTCCATCACGAGTGGCGAGGCATGGACGGCGGCGCTGGTGCTCATGGCGCTGGCCGAAGTGATCTCCCGCATGATCGTGCTGCGCGTGCGGGCCGCCCGGGTCTCCACGCCGGCCGGGATGGGTGGCGAGCGGCGCCCGGCGGCGGCATCCGACCTGGCGGCCTGAGCGGACGCCGCCAGGTCCGGGTGTGCGGTCGTAGCCTACGAAGGTGACCGACGTGCATGACACGGTGAGCGACCGCGTGCTGGCGGCACGACAGCGGGCTCGGGATCGGCTGGTGCACCAGGGGGCGCAATTGGGCCCCCTCCGCCTGGTGGTGGCCGCCGTCGTCGTGGGGATTTCCTCGTACGGCAAGCCGGCGCCCGGTTTCCACGGCAAGGCCCTCGTCATCATGGCGTGCCTGGTCGTCGTCGTGGTCGGGATCTTCCTCGTGCGTACACGCAGGGAGGAGGAGGAGACCTCGAACACGTGGCAGCAGGTGATGATCCTGCTCTTGCTGGGCGCGGCGGGCATTGGGCTCGACGCGCTGCAGTCGCAGGCTTCCTCGGAGCTGCCGGCCACCATCGCCATCTTCATGGCGGCCATGCGCTTGGCGCCTCTCGTGGCAGCAGTGGTGGAGCTACCGGTGATGGCTGCGATCGGGATCGTGGCGGGAATCGACTCCGATGCGCAGAACGTCGTCGCCGTGCTCCTGCTGTGCGTGGTGCTCGGTGTTTCCGGCGCCCTCATCCGCCAGTCGCGACTCAACCAGGAGCGGACCGAGCTGCTGCTCGCAGAGCTCGAGGACGCGCGGGACGACCAGGCGCGCGCCGCTGCCGCCGCCGAGCGCACCCGCATCGCGCGGGATCTGCACGACGTGCTGGCCCACTCCCTCTCAGGCCTGGCCATTCAGATGGAGGCGGCACGCCAGCTGGCGCGGAACGACGAGGCGACGCCGGAACTGCGCGACCTGATCGACCGGGCCAGCGATCTGGCCAAGCAGGGCCTGACCGAGTCGCGGCGCGCCGTCGGTGCGCTGCGCGGGGACGATGCGCCCACCGTCGATCGCATCCCCGAACTGGTGGCCCAGTACCGGCGCGACCTCGGGCTCAGCGTGAACCTCCGCGTGGAGGGCGCGCCGCAACCGGTTTCACCCGAGGTCGGCCTGACCCTGTACCGGGCGGTGGGCGAGGCACTCACCAACGTCAGCCGCTACGCGCCGGGGGCCCAAAGCGATGTCTCGGTGCGTTGGTCCGCCGGCGAGGTGTCCCTGCGGGTGGTCGACCACGGTGGCACGGCCGACACGTCTGGCCGCGACGCGGGCGGAGGTTGGGGCCTCATCGGCATGCGCGAGCGGGTGAGTCGTCTGGGCGGACGCTGCCTGGCCGGACCGCAGGGCGCGGGGTGGTCGGTCGACATCGTGGTGCCGGTGTGACCGTGGTGCCGGTGTGACCGTCGTGCCGGTGTGACGCCGGAAGACTCCATCCGGGTCCTGATCGTCGACGATCAGCGGGTGGTCCGAGACGGGCTGCGCATGCTCGTCGGCTTCATCGACGGCGTCGAGGTCGTCGGGTGCGCCGCCGACGGGGCAGAAGCCATCACCATGGCGGCCGACCTGCTGCCCGACGTAATCCTGATGGACCTGCGCATGCCCGAGGTGGACGGCGTGGCGGCCACACGCGCCATCAAGGCGACACAGGAAGTGCACGTCGTGGTCCTCACCACCTACGCCGACGACGAGTCGCTCTTCCCCGCCCTCGAGGCCGGTGCCGCCGGGTACCTGACCAAGGACGCCAGTGCCGAGCAGATCGAGGCAGCCATCGTGGCCGTGCAGCGGGGCGAGACCTGGCTCGATCCGGCCGCCCAGCAGCGCCTGGTGGCCGCCGTCGCTTCGCCCGCGGCTGCCGAGTCCCTGCCGGCGCAGGCGCAGGCGCCCGACACCGGCGGGCCGCAAGGCTCGGCCACCGGGGCCCTGCCCGATGGCCTCACGCCGCGGGAGGCCGAGGTGC
Organism: Acidimicrobiaceae bacterium; assembly: GCA_003133545.1. Lineage (GTDB taxonomy): Bacteria > Actinomycetota > Acidimicrobiia > Acidimicrobiales > RAAP-2 > Bog-473. Next base: position 9,627 of record PKYA01000238.1, read on the forward strand.
TGGCCCTGATCGCCGACGGGCTCTCCAACGCCGAGATCGGCGAGCGGCTCTTCTTGGGCCGGGCCACGGTCAAGACGCACATCAACCGGATCTTTGCCAAGACGGGCGTACGGGACCGGGCTCAGGCAGTGGGCTACGCGTATCGAGCAGGGCTCAGCCACCCGACCGGCTGAGCGACCGGCTCGGCAGAGCGACCGGCAGGCAGAGCGACCGGCAGCGGCTCCTGCGGTGGCCGCGCCCGTGCGTCGAGCGGCCGGAGCGACCATGTGGTCTGGGCGCACGTGCCATTTTTGCAAGGATGGAGGGGTGAGCGATGACGGGAGTGGGTACCCGGGTGCTCCCCCGGGGTGGTACCCAGATCCGGCGGGAGGTCCCGGGCAGCGCTGGTGGGACGGCTACGGCTGGACGGAGGCCACCAACGCCCCGCAGGCCCCCCCACCCCCTCCCGCGCCCACTTGGCCCTCCATGCCACCGCCGCCCTCGGTCCATCACACCATCGCCCCGCCCGGGTATGGCGGCTACCCGAACATGTACCAATCCGGCCCCAACCGCGCCCAGCAGCTGGTGGCCCACGAGCTGCGCCTGGCGCCGCTCGGCCGGGTCGCGATCGCGATCTCCGGGGTCGCCAGTCTGCTCAACTTGATCTTCGCCGTGGACAGCGCGTCGCAGTACCGGGTGTATGGGCATCTGCTGCACCTGGAGATGCAGTCACCGCAGAATCACCCGAACCTCCCGAGCCTGCCCGACTCGGGGGCCCGTGCGCTCGTCTCGCTGCTCGCCATCGCCGCGTTCGTCGTCGCGTTGGTCTGGCAGTTCCGCGCCGCCACGGCGGCGCAGGGGATGGGCCTCCCCGCCAAGCGCTCCCCGGGGTGGGGCGTGGCCTTCTGGTTCATCCCCGTCGTCAACTTGTGGATGCCCTACCAGGCCATCCGCGACTGCCTGGCGCCGGGAGACCCCAACCGCGCCGGCGTGTTGCGCTACTGGCTGTGCTACGTGGGCCTAGAAGTCGGCACCGTCTTGACGATCTTGACACTGTTCTTCTCGACGTTCACCGGGGTGGTCTTCGCCATACTGACCGCGCTGTGCGCCCTCGGTGTCATCGCCTTCGCACCCAGGGTCGTCATCTCCATTGCCGCGGCCCACCGGGCGGCCACCACGCTTTAGGGTGGCGCGGGCCTCGAACAACGACAGGCTCGGACAAAGACAGGAGCGTCAGTGAGCGCAGGACCCGAATGGGGGCCGCTGGCCCAATTGGCCGGCATATGGGAGGACGGCGTCTTCTCCTACGAAGAGGTGTCGATCAGCACGGCAAGCTCCCCGAGCACCTCTCGCACACCGATCGCAACGTCCTGCACCGCATCGCCGAGGCCTGACCCGGCCCGGTAGGGTCAACAAACGCTCCGCTGGAAGGAGGGTCATGTTCGAATGGTCCGAAGAGCATCTGGCGATCCGCGACGCGGTGCGCCGCTTCGTCGAAGAGGAGATCGCCCCGAACGTCGAGGAGCTCGAGCACGGCGACACCCCGCCTTATGAAGTGATACGCAAGCTCTACCGGACCTTCGGCCTCGACGCCCTGGCCCGGGACAGGTTCAAGGGCCAGCTGGAGCGCAAGCTCTCGGACAAACCGGCCCCCGAGCGCACCGAGGGCGGCGGCAACGCCGCCATGACGCTCATTCCCATCATTGAGCTGTGCCACTACTGCCCGGGCATCGTGACCGCGCTCGGGGTGAGCACCGGCCTGGCCGGCGGCACCATCATGAAGAGCGGGACCCCGGCGCAGATGGAGCGCTGGGGCCTGGACCTCCTCACCCTGGACAAAATCGGCGCCTGGGCCATCACGGAGCCCAACTCGGGCTCCGATGCCCTCGGTGGCATGAGGTCGACGGCCCGGCGCGACGGCGAGGAGTACGTCCTCAACGGGAACAAGACCTTCATCACCAACGGCCCCTACGCCGACACCATCGTCTTTTACGCCAAGCTCGACGACGGGAGCGACACCAACCTGCGCCAGCGCCCGGTCGTGACCTTCATATTGGACAAGGGGCTGCCGGGCCTCGAGCAATCCAAGCCCTTCCGCAAAATGGGCCTGCATTCCTCACCCACCGGCGAGCTCTTCCTGACCGACGTGCGGGTGGGCAAGGACCGTCTGTTGGGCGAGACCGAAGGGCGCGGGGGCAACGAGGGCAGCGAGAGTGCCAAGGGCAACTTCGTCACCGAGCGGGCCGGCGTGGCGGCCATGTCGCTCGGCCTCATTGAGGAGTGCCTGAAGCTGTCGGTGCGCTACGCCAAGGACCGCCTCTTGTGGGAGCGTCCGATCTCGGAGTTCCAGCTCATTCAGCTCAAGCTGGCCCGCATGGAGATCGCTCGGCTCAACGTGGAGAACCTCGTCTTCCGCCACATCGAGATGAGCGCCGCCGGGAAGAGCCTCAGCCTGGCCGAAGCCTCCGCCATGAAGCTCTACTCGGCTCAGGCCGCCTCCGAGGTGGCCATGGAGGCGGTGCAGCTCTTCGGGGGGAACGGCTACATGGCCGAGTTCCGGGTCGAGCAGCTGGCCCGCGACGCGAAGGTGTTCCAGATCTACGCCGGGACCGACGAGATCCAGGTCACCCACATCGCCCGCGACCTGCTCAACCGCTGAACGGAGGGCCGAACGTGACGCCGACCCCTCACGGCAACACGGCATCCATCGAAGCGGTCTTCGACGAGATGGTCGACACCCGCCGGGCCGTGCACAGCCGGCCCGAGCTGGCCTTCGAGGAGCGTGCCACGACGGCGCTGATCCGCGACCGTATGGCGGCCCTCGACATCGGCGAGCTCACCCGGGTCTGCGAGACCGGCGGGATCTTCGCCCTCGACGGGGGACGACCGGGCAGCACCGTCGTCTTGCGGGCCGACATCGACGCCCTGCCCATCGACGAGGACCCGGCCCACCCGTTCCACTCCGAGGTGGAGGGCACCATGCACGCCTGTGGTCACGACGTCCACGTGGCCGCCCTGCTGGGCGTGGCCCACGCACTCGGGGCGCAACGCGAGGAGCTGCCCGGGCGCTACATCTTCTTGTTCCAGCCCGGTGAAGAGGCCCTCTGCGGCGCCAAGACCATGCTGGACGGTGGCGCGCTCGAGGCGATGACCGGGGCCCGGCTGGTCGGTTTCCATGTCACCTCACAGATCCCCACCGGGATGGTGGCGCTGCGTGACGGCATCGCCATGTCCGAAGCCCACTCGTTGCGCATCACCCTGTCGGGACCGGGCGGACACGGCGCCATCCCCAGCGCCACGGGCGACGTGATCAAGGCTACGGCCGACCTGGTGGCCCAGCTGGGCACCGTGGCCGAGGGGCTGACCTATGAGGGTGCGAGCTGCGTGTGCAGTGCCGGCATGCTCTCCGCCGGCACCGCCGTCAACGTGGTGCCCACCACGGCCACCGTCGCCGGGACGTTGCGCACGTTCACCCGCGACCAGCGCGAGGAGGCCGGCACGCGCCTGCGCGCCCTCTGTGCCGCCATCGCCGAGACCCACGGCGTGACGGCCCACCTCGAGCTGCCCGAGCACACACCGGCGGTGGTCAACGACACCGCCGTGACCGACCTGGTCGAGGCCGCCGCACAAGCGCTGCTCGGACCCGCGCAGGTGGTGCGCATACCGCCCGCCGGTCCCAGTGACGACGTCAGCGAATTCCTCAACCATCTGCCCGGCTGTTACTTCTTCGTCGGCGGGGCCAACGCCGACGGGACCAGCGGGATGCACCACAGTCCCGGCTTCTCCGTGGAGGATGCCTCGCTCAGGGTCGGCGCCGGCGTGGTGCTCCAGAGCGCCGTCACATTGGCCTCCCCGTAGCATCCCGACCACAATGAGGCCATGAGCGCTGCCGACCTGTTCTCCGTCGCGGGCAAAACTGCCCTTGTCACCGGGGGAACCCGGGGCATCGGCAAGATGATCGCCGAAGGCTTTGTCGAAGCCGGGGCCGCCGTCTACATCTCGTCGCGCAAGGCCGGCGGCTGCGCGGAGGTGGCCGAGGAGTTGTCGGCCAAGGGCACGTGCATCGGCATCGCCGCCGACCTGTCCACCGAGGGCGGCTGCCGCGGCCTGGCCGAGGAGATGGCAGGGCGCACGGCGCGCCTCGACATCTTGGTCAACAACGCCGGCGCCACCTGGGGCACCCCGCTGGCCGAGTACGACGAGACCGCGTTCGAAAAGGTGCTCGCCCTCAACGTCAAGGGCGTCTTCCACCTGACCCGTTTCCTGGTCCCACTGCTGCAGGCGGCCGGGACCACCGACGAGCCGGCCCGCGTGATCAACATCGGCTCCATCGACGCCATCCACGTGCCGATCCTCGAGACGTACGCCTACTCGGCCAGCAAAGCGGCCGTGCACCAGCTCACCCGCCACCTGGCCAAGCGCCTGGCCCCCGCGATCACGGTCAATGCCATCGCCCCCGGCCCCTTCGAGTCCAAAATGATGGCCGCCACCTTGCAGGCCTTCGGCGAGCAGATCGCGGCGAACGCGCCCCTCAAGAGGATCGGGCGTCCCGACGATATGGCGGGCGCGGCGATCTACCTCTCGTCCCGGGCCGGGTCCTACCTCACCGGCGCCGTCATCCCGGTGGACGGGGGGATCGCCACCGTCCGTTGAGCGGCACCGGCGCGCCGCTTCACCGTCTCGGTTTACCGCCTCCGTTTACCGCCTCGGTGCCAGGCTCTGTGGTCCCTTCGGGGGATAGCCGGCACCGGCCCGGATGGCATCGCCCCACGCGGTGAGCAATCGCAGCAACTCGTCGAAGTCGTCGCCCAGGGACCGGACCATGACGGTGCACTGGCGGTCGGTGGCAACCTCGATGTTCTCGCGCACGGTGCGGCCGAATTCGGTCAGCCCCCCGTCGTCGATCAACGCGTGCTCGCGCATGTGCGCCTCGGCCACATCGAGGTCGGCGCTCGACCAGGCCCGGGTGCGCACGTAACTGCGCAGGGGCAGTCCCCAGTAGAGCTCGGAGAGGAGACCGATCTCTGGGCCCTTGAACCCGCTGGAGATCCAGGCCGCCGTGTGCGAGTCACCCCGGTACTCGCGGGCCAGGTCGGCCAGGCGCCACATGTCGCCCAGCGGCGTCCCGGGCAGCCCAAGGTTGCTGAGGCCGGCATAAAGAGGGCGGCCCTCCGGCCGCAGCGGCGCCGTGGCCCGGGACAAAAGCTCGGTGACCCGCGCCAGGCCTTCGGGCTCCTCCCCGAGGATGCGGGCCAGTTGCGCCGTTGCACCATCCGTGCGGGCTGCGCAAATGGTGGCGGCGTCGGTGACGCCCCAGCCGAAGTGCACCCCGCGCACGACCGTCTCGGGATTGAAGACCGCGAAGGCGGCGGCCACCACTTCGCCCGGCACCTGGCCCATGACCGAGCCCCGGCTGGTGAAGTAGGCCGGGCCGTCGGGCAGCTGCACCCCGTTGTCGAGCGCGCCGGGGCTCGGCGCAAAGCCCAACTTCTCGTAGTTCTGGTGGCATTCGGCGGCGAAGTAGACCTGCCCGGCCACGGGCTCGAGGGCCGTGGCCAGCCGACGGGTCAGTGGCTCGAGGTGCTTGTCGATGGTCATGGGCCAACCCTAGGCCGGCACGTCCCACCTTTTTCGGGCGCCCCAAGGACGATCACGCACTCCGATCCGCCGTAGCGTTCGTGGCATGACCGCACCCGCAGAGCAGGCATGGAGTCACCCTTCACCGGGGCTGTGGCGCATGCGCGTGGCCGAGTTGGCCACGCTCACTGCGCTGGTCGCCCTCGTAGTCGGCAGCTCCTTCGGGGCCGCGCTGGGTGCCCTCGCCGGAGTGATCAGCGTGGTGGTGGTGCTGGCCGCCGGGATCGTCTCGTCGTGGTACGTGCGCAACCGCTTCCGGGCCTGGCGCTACCAAGAGCGCCACGAGGACCTGATCGTGGCGCGCGGTGTCCTGGTGCGCCGGCTCTCGGTGGTCCCTTACGGCCGGATGCAATTCGTCGAGGTGACGGCGGGACCGATTGAGCGCATGTTCAAGCTCTCGACCGTCAAGCTCCACACCGCGGCCGCGGCCAGCGACGCCCGCATCCCCGGTCTGGCGCGCGACGAGTCCACCCGGCTGCGCGATCGGCTCACCGAGCTCGGCGAGTCCAAAGCGGCCGGCATGTGAGAGCGGACCTCGACCGCGAGGGCGGCTGGCAACGGCTGCACCCGCTGTCGCCGCTGGCCCGCATCGGCCGGCTGGTGCCCATCGTCGTCCTCTCGCTCGTGCTGTCCCTCGCCCACGCACACGGGGGTGGAGCCGGCGAGGTCGTCTACCTCATTGTGGTTGCGGTGGCCTCGGCCATCTTCGGCTTCGTCAACTGGCTCGTCACCCGGTGGAAGATCGAGGGCGAGACATTGCGTATTGAGACCGGCCTCATCCGGCGCGACTCCAAGCAGCTCCCGCTGGCCCGTATCCAGGCCGTCGACGTGGTGCGTCCCCTGTTGGCCCGGGTCCTCGGCGTCTCCGAGCTGCGCATCCGCCTGGCCGGGTCGGGTTCCTCCGACGGCCGCCTGGCCTACCTCTCCGAGGCGCACGCCCTGGAGCTACGGGCCCGCCTGTTGACCAAGCCGGGCGATGCGGGCCCCGTCGCCGCCGGGGCGATGGCCCCGGGGGTCCCCGGGACACTCCTCGCCGCGCCCGAGCACATCATGGCCGAGGTGCCCAGCGGCCGCCTGGTCGGCTCCGTGCTGATCTCGGGCCTCTCCCTCGTCCTCGTGGCGATCGCCGTCACCCTGCTCGTCCTGGCGGTCACCGCGCCCAAGGCCGCGGCGGCGGCGGGCGCCTTCCTGGCCATCTACATCTTCAGCTTCGCCAGCGGGTTGTGGCGCCGGCTCTCGACGTACTTCCATTTCGTGGCCGTGGAGGCCCCGGAGGGGATCCGCATCCGCCGCGGCCTGCTGCAGACGGTCTCGGAGACCATTCCGTTCGGCCGCATCCAGGCCGTGCGCCAGATAGAGCCGCTGCTGTGGCGGCCGCTGGGCTGGTGCCGGCTGGAGGTGGACATCGCCGGAGCCGGGCGCAAGAACCAGCGGGGCGAGGGTTCGACGGTGGCCCGGAAGTCGCTGCTGCCCGTAGGGACCGACCAGGACGCCTGGCACCTCATCGACCGGCTGACCGGGGGGACCCTGCCCAACGTGACGCGGCCGCCGGCCCGCGCCCGCACGAAAGCTCCCTTGAGCTACCACTTTCTCGCCGCCGGGTACGACGGCGCCCACGCCGTGAGCGTGACGGGACGCCTGCGCAAGGTCACGACATGGATCCCGCTCGAGAAGTCGCAGAGCATCCGGCGCGTGCAGGGCCCTGTCCAACGCCGGCTGGGGCTGGCCACCGTCCACGTCGACGCGGCGGGCAAGGAGACGCGCGTCGAGTTCCGTGACCGCGCCGTCGAGGAAGCGGACCAACTGGTCGAAGTGCTCTCGGACCTCAGCCGGGAGGCCCGGCGGCACCGGGCCGCACCGCCGGTGGAGCGCGCCCCCGACGTGGGTGCCGCCATCCCGTCGGGTTGGTACCCGGACCCCTCGGGGCGCCACCAACAGCGCTACTGGCGCGAGGGGGTGTGGACCGAGCACGTCAGCGACAACGGCGCCACCGCGATCGACGCGCCGTAGAAGCGGCGTCGCGCCCGGGCGTGCTCGCTCGTGACGTTCGCCGGCGCCGTCTAGGGTGACCGCCGTGCTCGGCTGCGCACTGCTCGATGAGCTCCCCCACCGCCAGAGCCGCGAGGGCGATGACATCGTGGTGGAGCTGGACATGCGCGACGACCTGCGCGGCCCGGCCGGCTCGCTGCACGGGGGCATCGTGGCCGCCCTGGTCGACTGCGCCGGCGCCAGTTGCGTGGCCGCGGCAGGGGATCGGCCGGTGGCCACCCTGCAGACCTCGGTCGAGTACCTGGCCGCGGCCCGCGTTGGGCCGATCCGCGCCGTGGCTTCACTCTTGCGGGCGTCCAGCGCCTTCGGCGTGGCCGAAGTGAAGGTGTTCGACGTCGGCCGGGACAACCGGCTCGTGGCGGCGGCCCACGTGACGGTCAGTTACCTCGAAGGAACGAGCTTCGAACGCAAGGTGCGCTGAACTCGAGCGGGTTCCTACTCCGTCGCGGCGGTGAACACCATCGGGAAGTGATCGATGGAGCGGATGTTGGGCGTGTACTCGAGCGTGTGCCCGGGCTGCACGGCGTACTCGGGGATGCGCCGGTGCCACTCGCGCAGCGCCACCCGCAGCTCCATGCGGGCCAGGTGTGAACCCAGGCAGCGGTGGATGCCTCCGCCGAAGGCGATGTGGCGGTTCACTTCCCGGTCGAAGCGCACCGTGCCGGCGTCCTCGACCTCAGCCTCGTCGGTGTTGGCCGACCCGAGCATCAGGATCACCGAGTCGCCCTTGTGCACCGGGCAGCCGGCCACCGTGGTGTCCTCCACGGAGGCGCGGGCCACCATCATCACGGGCGTCTCCCAGCGCAGCAGCTCCTCGATGGCCGAAGGAATGAGGCCCGGGTCCTCGACCAGCTGCCGCCGGTGCTCCGGGTGCTGGGCCAGGTGGGCGAACATGCAGTCCAAGGTGGCGGTCACCGTGTCGAGGCCGGCAATGAGGAAGAGGAAGCAGATGTCCAAGATGTCCTCGCGGGTCAGCTTGTGCCCCTCGACCTCTGCACTGAGAAAGCGGGACACCAGGTCGTCCTCACTCTGCATCTCGCGCCGGTCCAGTACCCCGTTGAAGTATTCGTAGATGGAGTCAGCCACCTTCTGCTGGTGCGCATCGGCCGTCTCGCTCCCGTACGGGGTCCCGGTGACATGGTCCGGACGGATGATGCCGTCCTTCATGGCCAAGAAGCGGTCGAGCTCGTCGAGCGGAAGCCCGAGCAGCGTGAGGAAGACCTGCGAGGGGTACGGCACCGAGAACTCGGCGGCGAAGTCCACCTCACCCCGGTCGATGAAGCGGTCGATGAGATCGTTCACCAGGACGGCCACTTCCTCCTCCATGGCGGTCATGATGCGGGGCGCAAAGATCGGGTCGAGCAGCTTGCGGTACTTCTTGTGGTCAGGGGGGTCGATCTGCAGCGGGATGAGCGGGCGGACGTTCTTGAGATTCACCGCCGACATGTTGGAGGTGAAGGTCTCGGGGTGTCGCAGCGTCTCGTCGATGTCCGCCTTGCGGCTGAGCAGCACTGCTCCCTCGAGGGCGAGGACAGGGCTGCCATCGCGCAGCGCCTTGAACACGACCTGCGGATTGGCGGCATCCATGCCCAGACCCATGGCCGCTGTATCCCCTTCGGGTGCGGCATCGGGTGCGGCATCGGGTGCTTCAGTTGTTGCGTCCATCGGTCCCCTCCCGGGTGATCGTCTTGTCAATAACAGTCACAACTCGGCGCCGTGCCATCACGGCCTGCCGGCCGACGACATGGCCCCGCCGCACGGCGGCAGCAGCAGCCCGTTGATGGACTGCACCAGGGCGCGGTCGCCCGGCTCGGGGATGATGAAGCTCGAGGCGAACAGGCGCACGACGACATCGACCAGCTGGGCGCGGCTGAGATTGCCCGAAGCCACGGCCGGCACGGTGTCCAGCGCGTCCCCCAGCTGGGCCAGCAGCGCGGCCTGCAGCTTGGGTAGGTGCACCAGCAGGTAGCCCAGGACGAATCCCGGCTCGGACTCGAACAGGGCACGCGCCGGGTGCGTCCGGATGTAGTCGAAGGCGAACGCCACCAGGGCCTGCATCCGTTCAGTGGGATCAACGCCTTCGGCCAGGGCGCCCGCCAGCCCGTCGGTGAACTTCTGCTCGTCGTAGCGCGCCACCGCGTCCATGAGGCGCGCCTTGCTCGGGAAGTAGCGGTAGAGGGTGCCACGCGACACGCCGGCCGCCTCGCTGACCTCCTGCATCCCGAGGCGCTTGACGCCGCGGCGCCCCAGGAGCCCGAGCGTGGCACTGAGGATGCGCTCCTCGGTGGAACCGAAGTCGAGCCGATCCGCCGCCGGGAGGGTGGTGGCCGTGGTGGGAAGGCCGACGGGCAACGGAGGATGGACGGCGACGCTCACTTGGGACAGATTAGACATATTCCGTCGGTTTTGTCTCGCGGTGAACCGAGAGGTCAGCCGGCGACGGGCTCTGCACCGGCGACCGCGAAGCTCGGGGTCTCGCCGGTGAAGGGGTGGAGGGCGCCGTCGCCATCCCGGGCATCGCCCTGGTAGCGGATCCGGTACTGCCCCGCCACGGCATCGGGGGGGATGTCCCACGAAACGGTGACCTCGGAGGCGCCCCGGCCCACCCGCTTCCAGACGAAGCGCGTCTCCCAGTCCCCATCGTCGTGCACGCGGTGCCATTCCTCCCCCGCCTGCCGCTGCACCTCGAGGTAAGTGCCACCGCGGTGCAGGTCGTTGTTCGGGTGTGTGCCCACGAAGACAACGCTGACCCGTTCCCCGGCCCTGTAGCGCGGGCGCGGTGCCACCACCACGGCACCGAACGAGTGGCCCGGCGGCGCGCTGTCGGGCAGGGTGCGGTCGCGGCGGGAGCGCTGGCGGTGCGACAGGTCGGCCGTACCCGGGCCGGGGTCGACGACGATCCCCTCCCGCATGGCGGTGGCGAGGCCGGCGGCCGCCTGCACCAGCGCGGGCAATTCCCAGCGCCCGAACAAGGTGCTCGCCCCCTCATAGCGCTGCTCGTCGTACTCCTCGGGCGTGGTGACGTAGTGGATGTACCCGTTGGAGTACCCCGCGACCAGCACATCGTGCACATCGGCCTCCACTATCTGCGCCACGGCGCGGCGCAGGCGCAGGCCGGCCGTGATGGTGACCTCGCCGGGGATCCCGATCAGGTAGAGCGGCCCGATGCGCAGCAGTTGCACCGGAACCCGCTGGGCCACCAGAGGCAGCAGCTGCTGGTTGAGCGCGCCGCCAGGGAGCACGATCCCCTTGGGGGCCTGGGAGTCGCGCAATCGTGGCGACCACCGGTACGCGAGCCGGGAAGGCCAGTCCCACCACGGATTCGCCCCCTCGCGGAAGCCGGCGAAGGCGGGCCCGTCGACCCCGGCGCCGGCGAATGACGCCGCTCCCCCAGCCGGCCCGCTGGTGGCATGGACCCGGCCGTCGGCGGTGAAGGGCGGACCGACGCGCACACGCGCCATGTCCACGTAGACGGCGCGCGCGTCGATGGGCCCGGCGATCGTCCGCCCCTCTCCCGCCGCCAGTGCAGCGGCCGCCTCGTACTGGCGCAGACCGATGCGGCGGGTGTTCTCGAACTCGTCCTCGGTGGGGCCGCTGCCCGGGCGCAAGTTGAGGTTGGGCGACATGTCGCCGGCGTTGGTCTGCGCGAAGGCCCCGATGAATGCAGGAGGCGCGTCGAGATCGGACAGGTAGTCGACCCCGGCGACATCGTGCTCCCAGTGGTAGCCGGCGTAGCCCTTGTTGTCGGCGCTGATCAAGCGGTTCCGGTTGGTCATCGATGTGTTGTGGGTGGCGAACCAGTTGACCGCCCCGACCACGGTGCCCTCGCGCTCGATGCGCAGCAGCGTCGTCTGCGGGTCGATCGCATCGGGGAAGAAGGCACGGTCCGCCTCCGGGTTGCGCGCGAACGCCGCCAGGGAGCGGTTCACGCTGGCATGGTGCAGCGCGCCGTGGGACAGGACCAGGTGGGAAGGGGCCAGGTCGGCGTGCGCCCGGGCGACGGCCTCGAGGATCCCGTCAACCAGGGCTCCGAACGTCTTGGGGCGGAAGCCCTTCGTGTTCGAGTTGTAGAGCAGGTGGTGGGCATACCCGCCCGGCGCGCAGTGGGTATGGGTGGCCGTCACCATGACGTTCGTTGTCGTGTAGGCGGTGCCGTAGCGCGCACCGAGCCGGCGCAGCACCTCCTGGTGCACGCTGTCGAACACGAGCGGGAGGTCGTTGACGATCAGGAGCACCCGGGCACCCTGCGCGCCGTGCGCGAAGACAAAGGCGCGGGAACGTTGGCGGGTGTGGATGCCCTCGGTCTGCTGGTCGGCCTTGCCGTAGCCGAGCATCCCGCATTCGGCCGCTTCTCCGGTGATGTCGGCCAGGCCACGTCCGACCAGGAACGTCGCCTCGCTCACGACGCCCCACCGTAGGGCACGCGCCGGCGCCCTCCGACGAGAGCATCGGCGTTGGTAGCGTGCCTCGGGTGCGCATCGTCTCGCTGCTCCCGTCGGCCACCGAGATCCTGTTCGCCGTGGGCGCCGGGGCCGACGTCGTGGGCGTGACCTTCGAATGTGATTTCCCGCCCGAGGCGCGCCGGTGCCGGATCGTCTCGGATACCACGTTGCCCCAGGGCCTCACACCTGTGGAGATCGACGCCGCGGTCCAGGCCCTGATGGCGGCGGGGGAGGATCTCTACACGCTCGACGAGGGGGCGCTGCGCGAGATCGACCCCGATCTCGTGGTGACACAGGACCTCTGCGCGGTGTGCGCCGTCGATGTGAGCGAGGTGGACAAGGCGCTCGAGCACCTGGGCTGCCGGGCCGAAGTGCTCACACTCGATCCCATGACGCTCGACGAGGTCCTCTCGTCCATAGCGACCGTCGGGCGGATCACCGCCAACGAGGAGCGGGCGACGGCACTGCTGGCATCCCTCCGCCAACGCCTGGACGCCGTCTCCGCCGCGGTGGCGGGGCGCCCCCGGCCCCGCCTGGCCGTCGTCGAATGGACCGACCCGCCCTTCTGCTCGGGCCACTGGTTGCCCGACATGGTCACCGCAGCCGGAGCCGAGCCCGTGCTCGGGGTCAGCGGCGCGCGCTCGGAGCGGATCGCGTGGGGCGATGTCACGGCGGCGCAGCCCGATGCGATTGTGGTGGCGCCGTGCGGCTACCGCCTCGAGGGGGCGCGGCAGCTGGCTGAGGAGGTGGTCCGCCGCGGGGTCCTTCCGGCGGGCGTCCCGGTCTGGGCGGTCGACGCGGATGCGGCGTTCGTGCGCCCGGGACCACGGGTCGTCGACGGGGTGGAGGCGCTGGCCCATATCGCGCACCCGACGGCGGTGGCCGCGCCCCCGGGCATGCTGGCGCGGGTACCTGACGGGGGGACCGCTACCCGCGCGTCCTAGCGCGCACGCCGTTTGCCCCCTGGGAGAGCGGCCCGACCGCCTCAGCATTGGGGATACCGCCGGTCGGGGGCACGGCGGTGGCGCCTCGGGACGTGCGGGCAACAGCGCGGGCGTGGCGCACCTGCGAAATCACCTCGACGGCGTGGCGCCGGCGGGCGGCACCCTGTGCGGGGTCCAAGAAGTAAGCCACCGAGAACCCGACCCCCGAGACGATCAACCGCCCGGCCGATCTCCTGGCCCGGTGGGCCCAGCCCCCGGCCGCGTGCAGCGTTCCTCTCGGGTCGATCGCCATGGGCTGCGCCTCCTTCCCCGCCAGCTTGTCTCCTTTTCGCCTTACCCGGGAGCGCGCTGTCGAAAACCCCTGGCACGGGCCTCGCTCCCCGGGGACAGCGGCCCTCGGACTAACAGGCCGATGGAGCTCTGGTCAGGTCTTTTACTCGACAGGTCCCGGCTTTCCGGCCCTGGCAGGCGCGTTCGGCGCCTATTTTGCGCCCCCGGCGTGAGCACCTAAGGTGGGCGCCGTCGTGGGGAAAGGGTGAAACGGTTGGGTCGGAAGCGCGCGTGCCTTTGGGGCCTGCTGATCGGGGCCCTGGCCGCGGGGACAACCAGCGCAGGGGAGCCCTCCCCGGCGGGGGCGGCGGTCGTCCCCCCCGAGCACCCGAGTGCCAACTACCAGCCGCTCACCAACTACAGCGGGTCGTGCGCGCCGGATAGCGCGCCGACGGCGTCATGCCCGGCCGGGTTGGGCACCATCGACGCCCTCCGGGCCGCCGAGGGTGTCGTGCCCATGACCCTTCCCACGAACTTCTCGTCCCTCACGACGCAAGAGCAGATTTACGTCGTGGCCAACCTCGAGCGCGTCGACCGCGGGCTCCCCCCAGTAGTGGGTCTGTCCCCCTCCCTCGACGCCGACGCCCAGGCCGGCGCCGTCAACGCCAGCGACCCCGCCCTCCCCCCGTACGGGAGCGACGCCGGCGCCAACTGGGGCCAGTCGGGCAACATCTTCTCCACCGACCAACTCTGGATGTACGAAGACGGCTGGAGCGGGGACAGCACGACCAACGAAGGGTGCACGTCACCCGGCGCGCCCGGATGCTGGGCGCACCGGGACAACATCTTGGGCGCCTACCCGAGTCCCAGCCTCATGGGCACCGGCGCAGCATCGGTGGGTGCATCCATGGAATCGGTGGCCGAGGTGTTCGTGGGAACCGACATGCAGGACTCCCCTGACTTCGACTGGTCCTCGGTCACCACCCACCTTCCCGTGGGCGTCGGCGCATCCGCGAGCATTTCCTCATCACCGGGCAGCACCCAGGGTGGGTCGGTGGAGTTGTGGGCCTCGGGTGAGGCGATGAACGTGGGGCTGTCCCTCCAGGGCGGCAACGGGGTCTTCTCGCTGGCGACCACCACCTGCGACATGGCCGTCGGTCAGTCGTGCGCCGCTACCGTCGACTTCACGCCTCCGGCCGTCGGGGAGTACGCCGCCACGTTGTCGGTGAGCGGACCGAACGGGGTGCAGGACGTGCCTATCGAAGGAGTCTCCAGCCGCGGCTACCGATTGGTCGGCGGTGACGGCGGCGTGTTCACCTTCGGCGGCGCGAGCTACTTCGGCTCGACCGGAGACCTACATCTCAACGCACCCATCGTGAGCATGGCCGCCACGCCTGACGACGGGGGGTATTGGCTGGTGGCCGCCGATGGCGGCATCTTCAGCTTCGGTGACGCCGGGTTCTACGGCTCGGCCAGCGGCCTGGCCCGCGGCTCGCCCGTCGTGGGCATCGCCGCCACGCCCGATGGCGGGGGGTACTGGCTGGTGGCCGCCAACGGGGCGGTCTTCGGCTTCGGCGACGCCGCCTACCGCGGCTCTGCCGCGGGCCTGAGCCCGGGCGCCCCGATCGTGGGCATAGCCCCGACGCCGGACGGGGGCGGCTACTGGCTGGTGGCCTC
>PKYA01000082.1 GCA_003133545.1 Acidimicrobiaceae bacterium
GACTTCCCTGAGCATGTTGAGCACCTGCTCGTTCGCGCCGCCGTGCAGCGGGCCGTACAGCGCGGCCGCGGCCGCGGCCGCCGCCGTCGCCCGCAACGGCGGCGCCACGGTGCGGACGGTGGCGCTGGGTCCGGCGGACGCGCACGGCCGGGGGGACCGGACGCTGCCCGGCTCGGTGGACAAGGCCACCAAGCTCGATCTCTTGGTGCGTGCGGACGAAGCGGCGCGCGCCGCGGGCGGCTCCATCACCCAGGTGCAGGTGGGCTGCGGCGACAGCCGGCGCCGGGTGCTGATCGCCAACTCGGACGGCCTGCTGGCCGAGGACGACCAGATCCGGACCCGCTTCAACGTGATGTGCGTGGCCAACGGGGACAGCGGGATGCAGACCGGGTACGAGTCGCTGGCCCGCACGGAGGGCTACGAGATCTTCGAGCGCTACGACGTCGAGGACATCGCGCGGACGGCAGCGGGCCGGGCCCTGGCCAAGCTCTCCGCGCGCCCGGCCCCGTCGGGCGAGGTGCCCATCGTTCTCGCCGGCGGCAGCGGTGGCATCTTGTTCCATGAGGCCTGCGGGCACGGTCTCGAAGCCGACCACATCGTCAAGGACGCTTCCGTCTACACCGGGCAGATGGGGAAGCTGGTGGCGAGCCCGCTCGTCACGCTGGTCGACGACGGCACCGTCCTCGGCGAGTGGGGGAACTTCGCCGTCGACGACGAAGGGCACGCGCCGGCGCGCAACGTGCTGATCGAGAACGGCATCCTCACCGACTACATGTGGGACTGGTTGCGGGCCCGCAAGGAGGGACGGGCGTCGTCGGGCAACGGCCGCCGGCAGTCCTACAAACATCTCCCCATGGTGCGGATGACGAACACCTTCCTTCTGGCTGGCAAGGAGAAGGCGAACGAGATCGTGGCCCAGACGCCCTCGGGTGTCTATGTCTCCAAGCTCGGGGGAGGGCAGGTCAACACCACGACGGGCGACTTCGTCTTCGGGACGACGGAGGCCTATCTGATCGAGGACGGGCACATCACGGAGCCACTGCGCGATGCGAACCTGATCGGGAACGGCCCCGAGGTGCTCCGCCGCATCGACGCGGTGGCGGACGACTTCGACATGACGCCGGGCACCTGCGGCAAGGACGGCCAGAGTGTGCCGGTGGGCTGCGGGCAGGCCACCTTGCGCATCACGGGCATCACCCTGGGCGGGACGGCCTAGTGCGCGACCTCATGGCGCTGGCCACCGAGGTGGTCGAGCAGGCGCAGTCCGGCGAGGAGATGGAGGTCTACGTCTCCCGGGGCTCGGAGAACGAGGTGCGCGCCTACGACGGGGACGTCGAGTCACTGACCGCCGCCGATTCCTCGGGGGTGGGTATCCGGGTCATCCTCGACGGTGGCGCGGCGGAGGGGCACCGGCTGGGGTTCGCCTGGGCCGGATCCCTCGATCCCGAGGTGGTACAAGCCACGCTGCGCGACGCCCGGGAGAACGCGCGCTACGCCACCCCGGATCCCGACGTGGTCCTGGCGGAGCCCGACGGGTGGGACGCAGCGGAGATAGACCTGTGGGACGACGGGGTCATCGACACGCCCCTGGACGACAAGATCGCCCTCGCCCTCGAGCTCGAGCGGGCCACCCGGGGCGCCGACCCGCGGGTGCGCCAGGTTTCGTCGGCCGACTACTCCGACGGACGGGTCGAGGTGGCGCTGGCCTCGACGACCGGCATCCGATCGACGGCGCGGCGGACGACGGCCTTCCTGTCGGTCGATGCCATCGCCGGTGAGGGAGCGGACTCGCAGACCGGGACGGGGTTCAGCGTGGGGCGCTCCCCCGCGCAGCTCCATCCGGAGGAAGCCATGGCCGATGCCGTGCTGCGCTCGACCCGGCTGCTCGGCGCGCAGAAGGGCCATTCGGGGCGGTGCACCGTCGTCTTCGACCCGCGGGTCATCTCCACCCTCCTCTCGGTCGTGGCCTCGGCCCTGTCGGGAGAGGCCGTCGTGAAGGGGCGCTCTTTCTTTGCCGGGCGGATCGGCGAGTCGGTGGCCAACGCCGCCGTCACGCTGACCGACGA
Organism: Acidimicrobiaceae bacterium; assembly: GCA_003133545.1. Taxonomy (GTDB): domain Bacteria; phylum Actinomycetota; class Acidimicrobiia; order Acidimicrobiales; family RAAP-2; genus Bog-473. The sequence goes on from PKYA01000082.1 coordinate 2,067, forward strand.
CCCGACCGACCGCAGGGCGTTCAGCGCCTCCTCCCACGACGGTGAGGGGCTCGCCTGCCGACGCAATGTCCTCATCGCCGACGGCGTGCTGCAGATGTTCGTCTATGACACAGTCTCGGCCCGGCGGGCCCACACCCGCTCCACCGGCTCCGCCGTGCGGGGTGGTTTCGCCGGCACTCCCTCCGCCGGGTGCCGCGCCCTGGTCCTGACGCCGGGGGAGCACGACGCCGAGCAGATCCTGGCCACCGTGGGCGAGGGCCTCTACGTCCAGTCGGTGACCGGCGTCCACTCGGGCGTGAACCCGGTGAGTGGGGACTTCTCCGTCGGCGCCGAAGGCCTGATGATCCGGGGCGGGTCGTTCGCCGAGCCCGTGCGCGAGGTGACGGTGGCGTCCACGTTGCAACGGATGCTGCAGTCTGTGGTGGCGATCGGGAATGACCTGCGCTGGCTCCCCGGCGTGGCGGCGGGCCAGACGCTCGCCATCGCCGACATGGCGCTCAGCGGCGACTAAGTCCCCTCAAGGTGGACC
>PKYA01000139.1 GCA_003133545.1 Acidimicrobiaceae bacterium
CGACGCCGGCGCCGAGGTGCTCAAGGTGGAGCCCCCCGAAGGCGATCCCCTCCGCCGACGCCGCGTGCTCGGGAGCCCCGTCCCGGCTGGCGGCCACTCGCCGCTCTCCTCCTTCCTCCACGCCGGCAAGGGCAGCGAGGTCGCCGACCTGAGCCGGTCCGCCGATCGGGACAAGGTGCGCGCGCTGGTCCGGAGCGCCGACGTGCTGGTCGAGTCGAGCCCGCCCGGGACCATGGCGTCATGCGGCCTGGGACCCCAGGCCCTCCACGAGGACAACCCCGCGCTGACCGTGGTCTCCATCACCCCCTTCGGCCAGACCGGTCCGTGGGCCCACCGACCGGCCACCGAATTCACCCTGCAGGCCGCGGCCGGATCGATCGGCGGGCGAGGGACACCCGAACGCCCGCCCGTGGCCGCGGGTGGGGACCTCGGGGAGTGGATCGCCGGCACCTGGGCGGCCATCGCCGGCCTGGCGGCGTGGCGGCGCGCCCGGGCCAGCGGCCGCGGGGACACCGTCGACGTCTCGGCGTTCGAGTGCGTCTCGGTCACGCTCAACGCGTTCGAACCCCTGCGCGCCTCGCTCACCGGCGACCGCGAGCACTTCATGGCGCACGTCTACGAGCGCTCGGTCGAGGTCCCCTCGATCGAGCCGGCGCGCGACGGGTGGGTGGGTTTCGCCATGCTCAGCGCGCAGCAATGGCAGGACTTCTGCGTCATGATCGAAAAGCCCGAGCTCGGGGACGACCCCGGATTGGCCCAGCAACTGGGCCGTTGGCCCCGCCGGGCCGAGGTGCAGGAGGCTGTCGACGCCTGGACCGCCCACCGCAGCGTCGCGGAGATCGTCGAGCTGGCCAGCGCCTTCCGCATCCCCGTCGCCCCGGTCGGCAGCGGGGCGACCATCCCGGACATGGACCACTTCAAGGAGGCCGGCACCTACGTCGACGCCCCACAACCCGGTGTGCGCTGGCCCGGCGTGCCCTACCGCCTGGCCGGTGGGCAGTGCGTTGAGCTGCGCGCCGCGCCGTCGCTCGGAAGCGGGCGCTGTGGGCGTGCGGGCGACACGTCACCGCCTCCCCGAGCCGCGGGCGTCCGCCACCTCCCACTCGATGATCTGCGCATCGCCGACTTCACGGCCCTTTGGGCCGGCCCGCAGGTCACGCACATCTTGGGCACGCTCGGAGCAGACGTCGTCAAGATCGAGTCGATCCAGCGTCCCGATGCCATTCGTTACACGAGCTCGCGCGGCCCCGGCGTCGAGCAGTGGTGGGAGTACAGCTGGCTGTTCCACGGCGTCAACGCCGGCAAGAAGTCCGTCACGCTCGACCTGACCCGGCCGGAGGGCCTCGCCTTGGCCGGACGCGTGATCAGCGGCGCCGACGTGGTGATCGAGAACTTCTCCCCCCGCGTCTTCGAGTCGTTCGGCTTCGACGAAAAGGGCGTGTGTGCGCTGGCGCCCGATGCCGTGTTCGTCCGCATGCCGGCCTTCGGCCTCCAGGGGCCGTGGCGCGACCGCGTCGGTCTGGCCCAGACCATGGAACAGCTCTCGGGAATGGCCAACCTGACCGGCTTCGCCGACGGCCCGCCCACAAATCCCCGGGGGCCGTGCGACGCCATCGCAGGCCTGCATGCGTGCTTCGCCACCTTGGTGGCGGTGGTCGACCGCGATCGCACCGGGAAAGGGCAGCTCGTGGAGTCGGTCATGGTCAACGCCGCGCTCAACGTGGCCGCAGAGCAGGTCATTGAGTTCACGACCAACGGCAATGAGCTGCGCCGTATCGGCAACCGGAGCCTGCTCGGGCACCTGCAGGGGGTGTACGCCTGCCAAGGCACGCAGCAGTGGGTGGCGCTGGGGGCCCAAACCGGCGCGCAATGGGACGCGCTGGTCGAATGGCTCGGCCACCCCGGCTGGGCTGTGGCGATCGGGGCCCAGCTACCCGCGGACGACCCGCTGCTGCACGATGAGATCGACCGCCATCTCGCCGCGTTCTTCGCCCGCCGCGCGCTGGAGGAGACCGTGGCGTCGCTCAGCGCGGCCGGCGTACCCGCCGAGGCCGTCGTGTTGCCGGGGGACATTGAGGCGAATCCCCAACATGTCGCCCGCGGCTTCTTCGAGGAGCTGCAACATCCGGTCGCCGGCCTGCAACGCTACCCCGGCCTGCCCTTCCGTCTCGCCGGCGGCCCGGACCACTGGTACCACGACCCGCCGCCACTGCTCGGCCAGCACAATGCGACCGTGCTGCGAGACCAGCTCGGACTCTCCGACGACGAGCGGGCCGGGCTGGACGCCCGCGCCATCGTCGGCGACCGGCCCCTCGGCCTCTGACGCGTGCCGGCCCGGTTGCGAAACCGGGGTGTAAAGAATGGATGACTCCAGGCCGAGCCGAGACCTTCGTCATGTAGCCGTCAGGAAGCTTCCTTACGCTTCGAGCAATGGCACCAGTGTGCTCGCAGACCATACGGCACTACACCGCTGTTGCGCAGTCCCAACGCGGTGCCTCGTCGCACTCGCAACCGCCCGTGATGAGGACCCCTGGCTGAGTTCCTGGCCGACCCGCAGAGCGTCGATCAGCTGAACTCGCTGCCGCGCCCCGACGGCTGGAGCCCCGGCGGTGCATGACCACAACGTCCGAGACGATGATCATGTGTACGCCGCACCGCTCGACGTGGCTGTGTGCCTTGCGCCGCTCGACCCGCCACAGCAACATCCACACGGGCGGGGGATGCGATCCTCACCGTCGCTAGCCCGCCGACGGATCCCCCAACGTGGGCGGGTGTACACCCGACGGAGGCTCGCCACCCCCGTCCTACTTGGTCTGGCAGCACTGCTCATTTGGATCGCGGTCTCATTGGGAGGCGCCTTGACCAATCCGGCCTTCGGAAGTTCCTTCGCGGCCCGCTTCTCCGAGTGGGCACGCGCGCACGGCGGTGCCAGCATCGTGAACTGGGTCGAGCAGGAGTGGTACAGCCATCATCCTCCTCCGGTCGGCGGCAGGCCTCCGGCCGGGGCGATCAGGATCCCTCATCCGTCGTCACCCGTCGTAGCGTCGGGAGCACCTCACTTGCCGCCACCATCTCCCATTGAGCCGCTTGCCAGCCCCGCGATCCCCGGCGAAGGGGCGTGGGCACCGACCGGGCGATTGGTGCGCGGCCTTCCGGCCGTTTACGAGACCACCCTTCGTCCCGACGCCATCCATACCAGCTATGTCGTCGGTGTGGCATGGATGGACACCAAGCTCTTGAAGGCAACCTTGTACTCGGGAAGCCAGATCCCCGGAGGGGGCCCTTTCCTCCACACCGCGCCGGTGCGGCCGCAAGCAGCAGACAGCTTGGTCGCCGCATTCAACGCTGGGTTCCTCATGAACGACGCCAACGGTGGGTACTACACGGACGGCAAGACACTCCTGCCCTTACGCCAGGACGCCGCTTCCTTCGTCATCTATCGCGACGGCACCGCCACGGTGGGTAATTGGGGACGGGACGTTTCCATGACCCCGGACGTCGTCGCGGTACGCCAGAATCTGAATCTGCTCGTCGATGGCGGCCATCCCGTCGCCGGCCTGAACGCGCAGGACACCTCGCAGTGGGGCAACACCCTGGGGAACGCGGTCTACGTCTGGCGCTCGGGCGTCGGCGTGACCGCTGACGGAGCCCTCGTCTATGTGGGCGGGCCAGGCCTCAACATCACCGACCTGGCTGATCTGCTGGCGCGGGCAGGCGCGGTGCGCGCCATGGAGCTCGATATCAATACCGATTGGGTCAATTACTCCACCTATAACCCCGCGACACCGGGTGGACCGGCCTCGGGAGCGAACGGCTCCGAGCTCCTTCCCGGCATGACCGGCACCCCGGGCCGATACTTCGAGCCCTGGTGGGCCCGCGACTTCTTCACCATGTCCGCGGCCGTCAGCGGTTGACGTGCGATCCCGGCCAAGCTGGCGCTCGTGAGATCCCCGCCAGAGTGCTCTGGCGACCGCTCCCTGATTGATTTGTGAGCGAGAGCGCTGCTCAGAGCAGGGTGAGTCCCCCGTCGACGGCCAGCACCTGCCCCGTGATGTAGCTCGCCTCATCGGAGAGCAGGAACACGGCAGCGGCGGCCACTTCCCAGGCGGAGCCGAGACGGCCCAACGGCACCGGGGTGCGCGTGCGGGAGGGACGGCCGGCCGAGGCGGCACGCCCCAACGGCGTGTCGATCAGGCCGGGCGCCAACACGTTGGCCCGGATGCCCCGCCGCGCCCCCTCGACCGCCACATGGCGGCTGAGGCCGATGAGCCCCGCCTTGCTGGCGTCGTAGGCAGGGATGCGGCTGCCTGGCCGCAGGCCGGCGGCGGAGCCGATGAATACGATCGACCCGCCGTCGGGCAGGATCACCAGGGCGCGGCGCACCAAGAGGAAGTGCGCGCGCAGGTTCAGCGCGAAGGTGCGATCCCACTCATCGGCTGACGTCCCGGCCACACCCATGCCGTAGCCGATCCCCACGTTGAGCACGATGCCGTCGGGAGCCAGCCCGCGCTCATCGTCCACCGCGTCGCGGCACCCTTCCTCCGTGGTGACGTCGCAGATCTGCACCGCTGCCGTGCCGCCCTCTTCCGTGATCTGGCGCCAGGTCGCCTGGGCTGCTTCGTCGTCGCGGTCCACGCAGAGGACTGCAGCACCCTCGCGGGCCGCCCGCACCGCGATGGCCCGCCCGTTCCCGATGGGCGCATCGGGATCGCGCGAAGGCTGTGTCCCAGCGCCGATCACGGTGATGCGCCGACCGGCCAGCAATCCGCTCACGCCGGCGGACCACCGGGGACCGATGCCGCCAGGGCGACCGCGGAGGGCTCGAGCGGCACCTGCAACGTGCGCAGGACGGTGGACAACATGAGATAGTGCGCAATCAGCATCACGAGCTCGATCAGCTCGGCGCTGTCCAGGCCGGCGGACAGGGTGGACCATGTCGCATCGCCGACCTCCCCCAGGTCCGCCGTCTCGTCGACCGCCGACAGGGCGGCGCGCTCGAGCGGATCCCACTCGACAAGAGCGAGATCGCCACCAAGGGCAGCCGTCTCCCCGGCGGTGATCCCCTGCGCCGCGCCGAGCTCGATGTGGTGCGCCCATTCGTAGCGCCCGTTGAAGCGGTAGGCCGTGCGCAAAATGACCAGCTCGCGCAGTCGCCCGGGCAGGCGACCGGCGAGGAGCGCGCCCCCGAAGCCCAACCAGCGCCGGAACAGTTCGGGCTGATGGGCCAGGGTGGTGAAGATGTGCATCGGCTCCGTGGTGCCCCCCGGAGTGGTGGCGAGCAGCCGGGCCAGGCGATCATCCCAGGCGGGCGGGGCAAGTGGCTCGATGCGGGGGGCCAGGGCCATACCGCATCGTAGAACGCTGTCAGCGCCTGGGCCGGAAACCGATCTGCGGTCCGGGCATCTGGTGAATGGCCGCCTGGGGCCGGCATACCTCGTCGATCAGCCCATAGCCCAGCGCCTCGGTTGCGCTCATGAACGCGCCGGCGGCGAAATCCTCGGCCACGGCGGCCGGCGGCCGTCGGGTTGCCGCGGCCACCCGGTCCGTGAAGCGCTGCCGCTCATCGCTGCGCAGCCGGGCCCACTGGGCCACCTCGCGCGCCGGTGCCTCGGTGTGCGTCGCCGGCTCGCGCAAGGAGAAACGGGTGCTGGGCATGGCCGCACGGTGCGCACACACCGACAGCACGCCGATGGCCGGGCCACCCACCTGTCCCATGCAAAGGGCCCGGACCGGCACGCCGAGTAGCTCGATGACGTCCATCAATGTGAGCGCGAGCGCCAGGCTTCCGCCGGCACTGTCGATCCGCAGGGTCACGGCAGTGTCGCCTTCGGCATCGAGCGTCATCAGCTCGGCCGAGACCCGGGTGGCTTCGACCTCATCGAGGGCGCCGCGCAGGAGGACGACTCGCTGGGCGAAGAGCCGCGCGGCCAGCTCCCGGGACCACTCATCGTTGGGCATGTTCGATCCTCCATTCCAGCCGAGCTCCGAGTGCCGTCGTGTAACGCTCCACCGTCGAGAGGCGCACGTCGAGGTCGCCGGCCTCGAAGCGGGCCACGGCGGACTGCGAGGTGCCCATGCGTGCCGCCAGCTCGACCTGGGACACCCCCAACTGGCGCCGCAGCTCGGTGAGCTGCCCGCTCAGGGCATGGCGGCGCTCGGCCATCTGGCGAAAGCCAGGGAAGACCGGTGGATGCCGACGCTCGCTCATGATGCCCCATTATCTCATATGTGAGATAATCTTGGCGACCACCACCCCGGGGTGGGAAGGAGAGGAAGGACCATGCCCGTGCCAAAGCCCAGTCACAAGCCCAGTCACAGCCAGATTCTCGTACCGACGGTCATTGAGGAGGGGAATCGCGGCGACCGCGCCTTCGACATCTACTCCCAGCTCCTGCGCGAGCGGATCGTCTTCCTCGGACAGGAGGTGGACGACCAGGTGGCCAATCTGATCATCTCCCAGATCCTCTTTCTCGAAGCCCACGACACGGAGAAGGACATCCACCTCTACATCAACTCCCCCGGCGGAGTGGCGTACGCCGGGATGGCCATCTACGACGTCATGCAGCACGTCGCCCCCGACGTGTCGACAATCTGTGTCGGGATGGGGATGTCGGCGGCGGCCATGATCCTGTGCGGCGGCGCAGCCGGCAAGCGTTATGCGCTCCCGAACGCCCGCGTGATGATCCACCAGGGCTCCGCCGGCACCCGCGGGGCTCCCTCGGATATGGAGATTCAGCTGCGGGAGGTCCTGGCTCTGACCCGACGCATGTCCGAGATAATCGCGCATCACAGTGGTCGTCCGGTCGAGCAGGTGGCGCTCGACATCGATCGTGACAACTACCTGACCGCCGATCAGGCGCGGGAGTACGGCATCATCGACGACATCATCCTGCCCCGGCGCGGCGTGTCCGCGCCCACGCTCCAAGAAGCCATCGCGTGACGGGTTCTCGAACGAATGCTCATGCAGGAGAAACCACGGACTTGATGCGGGGTCGCATGCTGTCGTCGCGCGCGGCGAAAGGTGACCGCTGAGAGCCCGGCGGAGTCGTTGATGCTCAGGGGGATCGCTGAAGAGGACGGACTTGGTGAGGAGGACGACCATCTCGAGCCTGAAAGGACGGCGTGAGCCTCTCGGTGGGCGACCACGAGGTGACAGTCCAACCCTTCGAAATAGTGGACGGGGCGTTCCAGGCGTAGTTGCGCTAGGGCCGGATATGGATCGTCCGCCGGGATAGGCCACGCGGCTCCAAGGACGACTTCGCTCACAGTGGACCGGCCGTGGCCGCCCAGAATTCCGTGTCGGCCACGCCCAGCGGTGTCCCGGGCCCAGCGTCCTCGTAGATCTCCGCCATGATGGCTCGTCCCTCGCCGATCGATCGCAACTCAGCCAAGATCGCCATGACACCAAGATCTACCCGATTGAAGAACACGAGGTCCGGTGGCAAGCTGGCCGAGCGGGCCACCTTCCCCGAGCGCCCTTTGAGCCCGTATTCGTGCTCCATCAGTCGAGCCATTATCTCCGGGCTCCATTTGACAGGTTGGGGTCCGTGATGCAACTCGTTCCGCACCTCGTAGTAATAGGCCAGTTCTTCTGGTGAGGGACCAGTAGAGGGGTCGAGGCCGCCGCCGTCGACGGCGCTCTGCCAGAAGGCTCGGTCATCTTGGCGCATGGCCGCCGCGAAGGAGGTCTTCAGGCGACGGACACGTTCGGGACTGAAGCGCTTCACACTGCCGAAGTCCAAGAAACTGACCGTGCCATCGGTATGGAATATGTAGTTGCCTGGGTGCGGGTCGGTGTTAAACGTGCCGAGACGTTGCATGCTCTGGTGGGCAAAGCGGCAGATCACTTCGCCCCAGGAGTTGCGAAGCTCTTGGTCCGCAACGAGCGCGTCGCTCCAACCGAGCCCTTCGGCTAGTTCCTGGGTGAGAACTCGGGCCGTGGACAGCTCGGTGATGACGTCGGGAACATGGATGAATGGGTGGCCCCTGTAGGCGTCAGCGAAGAAGCGCTGATTGGATGCCTCGAGGGTGTAGTCAACTTCCTCAGCGATGCGCTCAGAGATCTCGGCGGCGATGCCCTTCGGGTCACTGCGGGACAGGCGTGGGACGATGGAGAGAAGGAGTTGTATAAACACGCCCAACAGCTCGGTGTTGCGAAGATCGGAGCGGATAGCGTCGGCCACCCCGGGATACTGGACCTTGACCGCCACCGATCGACCGTCGTGCAGTCGCCCGACATGAACCTGGCCGATGGATGCGGCGGCAATGGGCATTGGTGAGAACTCGGCGAAAACCTGATTGGGGGAAGCCCCGAGTTCGGAGCTGATCACCTCAGCCGCCAGTTCTGGTGCCATGGGCGGAGCGTCAGCCTGCAGGCGGGACATGGCGGCTTGAAAGGCAGCCCGATTCTCAGTCGGGACGGAGTTTCCCACCGGAATGACCGAGAGCATTTGGCCGGCTTTCATGAGAGCGCCCTTGGAGTGGCCCAACACTTCGACGTAGCGCTCCGCCCGGCGGGCATAGGTCTCGGGATCGGGAGGCCGGCGCTTCAGGGAGTCGATCACGGCCTCGCCGGTGCTGCGCACCGCCAGGCGAGCCATGGGAACGGCGCGGCGGACCCTGCCCGTGCTGATGCCGTCGATGTCGTGGGCAGGTTCGTCCGCCATGTGGCCTCCTTGCTTGACCATTGGCCTGCTGTAAGTGTTTACTTATTCGGTGCCCGCCACGTCAAGTTCGACCAAGGAGCGCATCGTCGACGAGGCCATGCGGCTGTTTGGCGAAAAGGGGTACAAGGGGGCAAGCATCACTCAGATCGAGGCTGCGGCCGGACTGAGCCCCGGAGCCGGGGGGATCTATCGGCACTTCACTTCCAAAGAAGAGTTGCTGGCGGCCGGTGTCCGCCGTCACCTTGAGCGGCTCGATGCATTGCGCGAAGTTCGTGAGGTCTTCAACCGCTTTGGGGACGTCAAAGACGAACTCTCGATCACGGCCCGCTACTTCCTCGCGGAACTGGACAGCCAGACCGAGCTGCTCCGAATTCTCGTCTCCGAGCGGCGACAGCAGCCCGCACTGCTCAATGAAGCGGTCGAAGGCCTAATTGCTTCCACCTATGAAGGCTTCGCCGACTGGCTCTGCCAGGTTGCCGGTCCCACCCTTGACAGGGGGAGGGCCATGACCATTGCCATGGTGGCGTTGGGCTCACTGCTCTCCTCGCGCCTACTCCGCAATGTGATCGGTGTGGACTCCCTCACGGCTGATGACGAAACAATCATCCCGACTTGGGTCGATATGGTCGCTTCGCTTCTCCCGAACTGAAGAAAGCAGGTGGTCACATGGGGATCATCGCTGGAGTTCGCTTGGTGATCGCATTGGGCCTGTTCTACTTTTTTCAGCCGCTCCGACCTGGAACCACTCCTTCGCATCTCGAAGTAGCAGCTCTTCTCGGGTGAGCACCTTTAACTGCACAAGGAAATCCTACGGTTCGATTGCTCGGCGCCGTCTCGGGTCGAGAGACCCATCCCAGTTCGCGGCAAGGTGACACAGCCTTCAAGGGACATTCCAGAACCCTGGCACTGGGCGCCCTGGCCGCTCCGGCCGCACCTGGGCGCACCCGATCCCTCCCGGGGGGCAGCCCCCTGATGACTCCCCCGCCGACCCGACGGTGGCCCCCAAAGGGGCCGGAGAAAACGGGGATTGTCGCACCTCTCGACGACGGCGCGTAAGGTGCATGACATGAATGTCAGGAAAGTCTTGGCTCGATGAGAGGATGGGCGTGCGCACCGAAGATCTGATCCTGATCAGCGTGGACGACCATGTGATCGAACCGCGCGGCATGTTCGACGGCCTGTTGCCGGCCAAGTACCAGGACAAGGCGCCACAGCTGATTCGGCGACCCGACGGTACGGACTTCTGGCACTACGACGGCAGCGAGATCCCCAACGTGGGCCTCAATGCCGTGGTCGGCCGCCCTCCCGAGGAGTACGGGCTCGAGCCGACGTCGCTCGACGACATGCGGGTCGGCTGTTTCGACGTCCACGAGCGGGTGCGCGACATGTCGGTCAACGGCGTGCTCGGCTCCATGTGCTTCCCCTCGTTCCCCCAGTTCTGCGGCCAGCTCTTCGCGCGCCGGGAAGACAAGGACGAGGCCCTGGCGATGGTGCGGGCCTACAACGACTGGCACATCGACAAATGGTGCGACGCCGAGCCAGGGCGGTTCATCCCGCTGTCCATCCCGGTCATCTGGGAACCCGAACTGGCGGCAGCCGAGGTACGCCGCGTGGCCAAGAAGGGCTGTCACGCCGTCACGTTCTCCGAGAACCCCGAGAAGCTCGGGTGGCCGTCGCTGCACAGCGACCACTGGGATCCACTCTGGCAGGCCTGCTCCGACGAGGGCACGATCGTCTGCATGCACCTTGGCTCGTCGTCCCAGATGCTGATCACTTCGGTCGAGGCGCCGATCGACGTGATGATCAGCCTGCAGCCGATCAATATGGTCCAGGCCGCGGCCGACCTGGTGTGGTCCCCCATCCTGCGCAAGTACACCGACCTCCACTTCGCCCTCTCGGAGGGTGGCATCGGCTGGATCCCCTACGCCCTCGAGCGCATCGACTACGTNNTACCAGCACCACCACAAGTGGACCGGGCAGGATTTCGGGGACATGCTCCCCAGCCAGGTCTTCAAGGACCGGGTCATCACCTGCTTCATAGACGATGCTTTCGGCATCGACAACCGTCGGTACATGAACATCGACAACATCACGTGGGAGTGCGACTACCCGCACTCGGACTCGACCTGGCCGACTTCGCCCGAAGCGGCGATGAAATACCTCGACGGGGTGCCCGACGACGAGATCAACAAGATGACGCATCTCAACGCCATGCGGCACTTCCAGTTCGATCCCTTCAGCGTGCGCCCCCGCGAGTCCTGCACGGTCGGCGCATTGCGCGCCGAAGCGTCCGACGTGGATACGTCGCCGGTCTCGCGGGCCAAATTCACCCGGCCTGCGAATTCGGACGGGATCGTCAGCATGGCCACGGTGGCCAAGCAACTCGGCGCCGGCGACTGAACGGTCTGCGCACGATGCCCATCGATTACGTCACCGGTGACGATCACATCGTCACCATCACCATCAACCGTCCGGAGGCTCGCAACTCGCTGGACATGGAGCACTTCTTCCAGTTGCGCTCCGCCTGGGACCGCTTCGGGGAAGACGACGATGCCTACGTTGCCGTCATCACCGGCGTCGGAGAGGATTTCTGTGTCGGCGCNNGGAGAGGTCGCCGAGGTAGATGGTTACCGCCTCGACGACGGGGTCAAGGCCGTGCTGCGCGGCACCAAGCTCTACAAGCCGATCGTTGCGGCCGTCAACGGGAACTGCGTTGCCGGCGGAATGGAGATGCTGGGCGGCTGCGATCTTCGGGTGGCCAGCGACACGGCGCGCTTCGGGGTGATGGAACCCAAGAGGGGACTCTTCGCCGGTGGGGGGACAACGGTCCGCCTGCCCCGCCAAGTCCCCTTTCCGGCGGCGATGGAGCTCCTGCTGTGCGCCGATCGGGTGTCGGCGTCGCGCGCCTATGAAATGGGGCTGCTCAACGAGGTCTGCCGTCCGGCAGTCCTGATGGAGCGGGCCTATGACTACGCCCACCGGATCACCGCCAATGGCCCGTTCGCCGTCCGCAAGACAAAGGAATCGGTGTTGCGCGGCCTGGCGACGGACATGGAGGAGGCCTACGGCATAGAGACCGCCATCTCCAACGAGGTCTTCTCGAGCGAGGACGCCAAGGAGGGCCCCAAGGCTTTCGCCGAGAAGCGGATCCCGGACTGGCAGAACCGCTAGGCAGCGGCCTGCGCCGGACCGCTAGGCAGCCGGCTGCGCCGGCACGCGCCGCAATGCGAGCAACGACGGGAAGCCGACCGTAAGCGTCTGCAGCATCCACCCCCGGACGGGCAGTCCGCGCCGATGAGCCGTGCCGCCGGCGGCCAGGGCTTCGGCCGTGTGGATCACCGCCGTGGCGCCCAATAGCGCGCGCAGGGCGCGCTGGGGTGGGAGGGGCACCGGACTTGCTGCGTGGGCCTTCGCGCTGACCGACAGCAGCGTCAGCACCACGATCCCTCCGTCGAGGAGGGCGAACCAACCCCACGATGGGCGGACGACATCCGCTCGTGCAAGGGGCACGGGCCTCATGACGGCGTGCGGCCCGGCAGGGTCCAGGCGGCCAGCTGCCCGCAGGCGGCGTCGATCTCGGCCCCGCGAGTGATGCGCACCGTTGCGTTGACACCCAGGCTGTCGAGCTGGTCTCGGAACGCGCGTACCCGTTGGGCGGTGCTGCCCCGCACGGAGTAGCCCGGTGTGGGGTTGAGTGGGATGAGGTTGACGTGGGCACCGAGTGGCCGGGCGAACGCGGCCAGCTCGGTCGCATCGCTGCCACCATCGTTCACGTCGTGGATCATGGCCCACTCAATGGAGAGCCGCCGCTTCGTGGCCGCCACGTATTCGGCACAGGCCTCGGCCAGCATCGCCAGCGGGTAGCGCTTGTTGATCGGGACGAGGACGTCGCGCTTCTCGTCGTTGGCGGCATGGAGGGAGACGGCGAGGTTGACCGGGAGTGCCTCGCCGGCCAGGCGCCGGATCCCCGGCACGATCCCGACGGTCGACAGGGTCAGATGGCGAGCGGACAACCCCATGGCCCCGTTCAGGCGGGTGACCGCGCTCCACACGCGGTCGTAGTTCGCCAGCGGCTCCCCCATGCCCATGAACACCACGTTGGAGAGCCGTCGTGGCCGGGCTGCCCGTATCGCCTCGGCCACCTGTTCGACGATCTCCCCGCCGCTGAGCTGGCGCTGGAACCCGGCCTGCCCGGTGGCGCAGAACTGGCACGCCATCGCGCAACCGGCCTGCGTGGACACGCAGACAGTGACCCGGTCGGGATAGTGCATGAGAACCGTTTCGATCTCTGCCCCATCGTGCAGGGACCAGAGCCACTTGGTCGTCTGCCCGTCGTCGGCCGATTGCCGTGTCACTTCCCGCAGCGCGCGCGGGAGCGCGTCGGCCAGCGCGCCCCGCAGAGACGCCGGCAGCTCGGTCATCTCCTCGGGCCGCAGGACGCGTGCGTGCAGGCCATCCCATACCTGGCTGACCCGGAATGTTGGCTCGCCCTCGAGGATCCGCTCGAGCTCCTCCCGCTGCAGATCGTAGGGAGCGGGCACGCGGTCCAGGCTAAGGCACCCTGGCCCTCAGTCCCGACCGCGTATGTCGGTGGCGAGCGATCGACACTGACTCCATCGTCCTATACGGTGAGCGCCGTCGGCGGGCAACAGGTCGCTGGCCGAGGGACAACCATGAGTGCGACCACTGCGAGCCCCGCCGCCAACGACGTCATCAGACGCATCGAGGCGGGCGTGGCCACCATCACCCTCAACCGGCCCGGCGCCGGCAACGCGCTGACGAGCGCCATGCGAGACCAGATCAGCGAGTGGCTGCAGGACGCCTCGGCCGACCTGCACGTGCGGGTCGTCGTCATCGAGGCAGCCGGGGAGAAGGCGTTCTGCACCGGGGCCGATCTGCGCGGCGGACCAGCGGTGCCGCGTTCGGTGCCCGCTGAGGCCCCCGGGGAGATCATGGGAGACGGGGCCCGGACGATCCGCAACGGTTGGCAGCGGCTGATCGGCTCCATCCTCGACTGCGAGAAGCCGGTGATCGCCGCGGTCAACGGGACGGCTGCCGGCGGGGGCATGCACCTGGCTCTGGCCTGCGATCTCGTGGTGGCGACCGAGGAGTCCAAGTTCACCGAGGTCTTCATCCGCCGCGGCATCGCACCCGACGGCGGCGGCGCCTGGTTGTTGACCCGCCTGGTCGGTATCCAAAAGGCCAAGGAGCTGTTCTTCTTCGGCGACGACGTGCCGGCAGCCGAGGCCTACCGGCTGGGCCTGGTCAACCGCGTGGTACCCCGGGCCGACCTCGAGTCCACCGTCGGGGAGCTCGCCACCCGGTTGGCCGCAGGACCGACCAAGGCCATCGGCATCGCCAAATGGCTGACCAACCGGGCGCTCGACGTGGATCGGGTCACGTCGTTCCACGACGAAGCCATGGCGCAGGAGCTCGTCACCCACACCTCGGACGCGCAGGAGGGGTTCGCCAGCTTTGCGGAACGCCGCCAACCGACCTTCAAAGGCTGGTAACCGGGCGCCGGCCCGCTAACCGGTCGACGGCCTGGCCGACGTCCCTCAGGCCGGGTTGGTGAGCGGGCCGGACGCCGCCGGTGCGCCGGGATTCGTCGTGCTGGGAACCACGGTGGTGGTGCTCGTCGACCCGACGCCGGTTGACGTCGTGCTGCTCTCGACCCCCGATGTCGTGGTCGATGCCGGTGCGGTAGTCGTCGTCGACGTCGATGTGCTCGTGGTGGTGGTCGTGGTCGAGGTCGGTGGGGGGAGCGTCGGCGATGGGCTCTGGAAGATCCGCTGCACGGAGGTCCCGCCCCCCGTGTGGACGCCGAAGAGATCGGCCAGTGGGCGCCCGGCGATGAGCTCGACCGCGGTGATCAAAAGGAGGGAGAGCACGAACACGAGGGCGACGGCGCCGGCCGCCACCTGCCAGCGCAGGTGCGCCGGTTCGCGCTCGGTGCGCGCGCCCGCAGCGGCTGGCAGGGAGGGCTCGCCCAACGGGGCGGCGGTATCTGCCGTGGTGGCGGCGGTGGTTGGGAAAGTGGTTCCCTCCGGCGCACCGGTTTCCACCGCCGCGCCCGCGGGAGCGGTGCTCGAGGCCGCCTCATCGGTCAGTGCCGAGGCCGGTGGCGCCGAGTCGGTGACCCCCGCCGCCCGGGTGCCGCCGAGCCGGCGGAGCAGGCTGGGCCGATCCGGGACCCGGACGACGACCTGCTTGACCGCCTTTTGCGTGTGCTCAATCGATTGGAACAAGAACGCCGATCCGGTGGTGGCGGCCACCGACCCGATGGCCACACCGACGATGGTCCCCTTCACTCCGAAGATGGAGGCGATGACCGCCGACAGCACGGCGCCGCCGGCCGAGGCCATGATCTGGCGGTAGGAGAACTTCACCGCAAGGAACTCGGTGCGACCGGCTCGTCGGCCGTCCGCGGGGCCTCCCGACGCCACCCTTCGAGAGCCATCGGACCAGGCTAGCGGTGAATTCCACCGTTCAACGGTGCCCGGTATCATGGCCGACGTGCGTGCGCGGTGGCTGTCCAGACGAGCCATCTTCTTGCATCTCGCGTTTCTGCTCTTCGTGCCGCTGTGCATCGCGGCAACCTGGTGGCAGATCACCCGGGCCGAGGACGGCAACGGGCTCAGCTACCTGTACACGTTCGAATGGCCTGTCTTTGCCATCTTGGGCGTGTACTTCTGGTGGATGTTCCTGCACACCGACTATGACGCCGTTGGGCTCAAAGGAATGCAGAAACAGTCGCGCCACCCCACTGCGCCTGCCGATGAAGAGCCCCCGGCCATGTCCGCCCCCGAGGCGGAGCCCACGGTCATGGTGGCCACCCCGCCCAGCCCCTCGCGCCACGACAGCCCCTCGCGCCACGACAGCCCCTCGCGCCACGACAGTCCTTCGCTCGATGAGGATCCCGAGCTCGCCGCCTACAACGCCCGCCTGGCTGCGCTGGCGACGAGCGGGGCGAAGACGTGGCGCAAGCCCGAGTCCCCCGTCGTCCGCAGGCCCCGGTGACGCGCCTCACCGAACGGGGTGTGGACGGCGCGCTCTTCCGTTACCAGGTGATGGCCAACATCGTCGGGACGCTCATCATCCCGCTCTTCGTCTTCACCGGCATAAAGATCGCCACCGGGGATTGCAAGCTCGAAGTCGAGATCTTCGGCGTGACCCACGGCTACCTGTACATCGTCTACCTGATCACGGTGGGCGTTCTCTCCTTCAAGACGCGCCTCAACATCGTGTGGATCCTCATCATGTGCGGGGCGGGTCTCCTCCCCGGCATGACCTTCCTGGTCGAGTGGTGGGTCGTCACCCGCAAGATCCACCCCCTGCTGCGAGCCCAGGCCGAGGACACGACGCTGGCGGCGGACGGGGTCAGTCCAGCCGCTCAATGACGGTGGCGTTCGCCTGGCCGCCGCCCTCGCACATGGTCTGGAAGCCGAAGCGGCCCCCGGTCGCTTCGAGGTGGTTGAGCAGCGTCCCCATCAGCCGGACACCACTTGCTCCGAGTGGGTGACCGATGGCGATGGCACCACCGCGCGGGTTGAGGCGGGCCGGGTCGTAGTCAAAGGCCTTGCGCCACATGAGGGCGATGGCGGCGAATGCCTCATTGCATTCCACGGCGTCGAACTCATCCACCTTCATACCGGAGCGGTCGAGCAGCTTCTGCGTGGCGGGGATCGGCGCTGACAGCACAATCGCGGCATCGTCGGCCGCCACGGCGAAGTGGGCCAGGCGGGCCCGGATGGGGAGACCCAGCTCCTCCGCCACGGACCGGTCGGCGATGAGCATGGCCGCGGCACCATCGGTCGTCTGCGACGAGTTGCCTGCCGTGATGTCGGGCGCGGTCTCGGGCTCCCAATTCTGCGCCGGGGGGAGACTGGCCAACTTTTCGGCGGAAGAGGTGCGGCGGATGCCTTCGTCGACACTGAGGTGCTCGCCGGTGAAGGTGCCGTCCTCCGCCTTGATCGGCACCGGGACCGCCTCGCGCGCAAAGTGCCCGTTGTCCCAGTTCTCGGCGGCGCGGCGGTGCGATTCCAGCGCGTAGGCGTCCATGTCCTCGCGGGTGATGCCATAGCGCTCGGCCAACACCTGGCTGACGCGGAACTGGGTCCAGAGCCTCCCGTCGATCTGCGCCATGAACGAAGGCGGGAAGGGGCCCACGCCGCCGCGCGCGTTGGAGCCGAGGGGGACGCGGCTCATGACCTCCACCCCGCAGGCCACGACGAGGTCGTAGTGACCGGCCGCCACGCCGGCGGCCCCGAAATGGACCGCCTGTTGTGACGAGCCGCATTGGCGATCGACCGTCGTGGCCGGGACCTTCTGCGGGAGCCCGGCGGATACCCACCCGTTGCGCGCCACGTTCGTGCTCTGCTCGCCGACCTGGCTCACGCAGCCGCCGATGACGTCGTCGATGCGCTCGGGGTCGACTCCGGTCCGTTCGAGGAGCGTGGTCAGCGCGAAGCCGAGAAGGTCGGCCGGGTGCCAGTTCGACAGTGCTCCGCCGCTCTTGCCGAACGTCGTCCGCACCACATCGACGATCACGGGCTCTCGCATGTTGCCTCCTTGGGATTCATCTCGTCGAAAGTCAGCTCGTCAGGTCGTCAATGTCGTCCCCATGACCCACCGCAGAAGCGGTGGCCGCCTCGCGCCGGGCCATCAGGGATTCGACCGCCTCGCCGGCGCCGGCGGGGTCACCCTGGTAAGCCACTGATCCGCGATCGAGGACGACCGCCTTGTTGGCCAGCTCCAGGACTCGCGAGACCTGCTGTTCGACGACGATCAACGCCGTGCCGTTGCGATTGATCTCCCTCAAGCCGTCGTAGACGGCGTCGACCACGACCGGCGCCAACCCGAGCGACAGCTCGTCGGCCACCAGCACCTGCGGAGGCACCACGAGCACCTTGGCCAGCGACAGCAGCCGTTGCTGCCCTCCCGAGAGTGTGCCCGCGAACTGACGCCGGCGTTCGCCGAGAATGGGGAAGGCGGTATACGCCCGCTCGAGGTTGCCGGCCAGCAGGCGCCGACCGGCCCGTTGGCGGAAGGCCAGGGTGAGGTTCTCCTCGACCGTGAGGCTCGAGAACACGCCCCTGCCCTCCACGACGTGCGCCATCCCCAACCGGGCGATCTTGTAGGCCGGCAACCGGGTGACGTCGCGCCCGCAGAAAAGGACGGTACCTACCGAGGCGGTGACGAGGCCTGTCACGGTGCGCGCCACGGTGGTCTTCCCCGCTCCATTCGAGCCGACGAGCGCCACGATGCCCCCTTTGGGCACGGTGAAGGAGACATCGAAGAGCGCACGGTAGGGGCCATAGGCGGCGCAGACGCTTTGCAGCACCAGGACGTCGCCGCCCTCGTCCGGCGGGGCGGGATCCGCCAGGACGGGCGACGTCACGCCGCTCCCATCTGACCCAGGTAGGCGTGGCGGACCTCGGGATTGGCCATGACCTCGTCGAACGTCCCCTCCGCTAGCAGGGATCCCAGGTCCATCACCACGGTCCGGTCCACCACCTCGCCGACCATGGAGAGATCGTGCTCCACCAAGAGGATGGCCGTGCCGCGCTCGTGCTGCACGGTGCGCAGCACGGCGGCCACCTCCGCCGTCTCGTGGATGTCCAGTCCCGAGGACGGCTCGTCGGCGAGGAGGATCTTCGGTTCGGCGGCCAGGGCTCTCGCGAGCTCCACCAAGCGGCAATGGCCCAGACCAAGGGCGTTCACGGAGGTATCGGCCATGGAGGAGATGCCGACCAGATCGAGCGTGGCTTCGACGTTCTCCATCTCCTGGCGGGACACCTTGCTCATGTTCAGCAGGTCCTTCCAGAGGCGCCCCTCGCCGCAACGCGAGCGCTCCGCCACCATGAGGTGGTCGCGCACGCTCATGTCGGTGAAGACCTCGACCTTCTGGTAGGTGCGACCGATGCCGAGCCGAGCCCGCTTGAAGGTCGGGATGCCGGCCAGTGTCGTCCCGTCGAACATGATCTCACCCTGATCGAAGCGCAGCTGGCCGCACACACAATTGAAGAGGGTCGTCTTGCCGGCGCCGTTGGGCCCGACCAGGCCCACGCTCTCGCCGGCGCGGACCTTGAAGGAGATGTCGTGCACGGCGTGAATGCCCCCGAAGGACTTGGACACGCCGCGCAGCGAGAGGAGCGCCTGCTCAGCCATTCGTTCCCGGGGCTATCTCGGTGGGATGCAACGCGTAGTACTCCTTGGGGAAGAGCAACCGCTCGAACCTCATGTTCCCCTGCCGCTTCTGGAATTCCAGTACGCCTTCGGGATGCTTGGCGTACTGCACGGCGCCAAAGGCGAACAGCACGATGACCAGGCTCCCCCCACCGAAGCGGCCGGGGAGGTACGTCAGCAGCTGGCTGGTCACGAAGAAGCCGATCCCGGCTTGGATGGCCCCCTCTACGGTCGCCACACCGGTGGTGACCACCAGGACGATGAAGATGAGGGAGAACGAGTAACTCCACTGGGCTGAGTTGGCGACCTGCGCCCCAATGGTCACCAGCACGCCACCCAGGCCGGCGATGCCCCCCGCGAGGGCGAACACGACGATGCGCTGCCAGGTGAGGTTGATACCCAGCCCGGCCGCGGCGGTCTCGCTCCCCCGCATGGCGGCGAGGTTGCGCCCCACTGTCCCCTTGCGGACCTGGAGGACGAGCAGAACGCAGCCGGCCAGCACGGCCAGGCTGAGGAGGAAGAGGGCGTGCCCGTTGAAGTTGAAAAAGGCGGAGGTGCCCAGCCACTTCTCCTTCAGGCTCAGTCCCGATACACCGCCGGTGATGGAGGCGTCGTTGAAGAAGGTGTTGTCAAAGAGCAGCGCTGCCGCCAGCGTCATGAGCGCCAGGCCCAACCCCCGCAGCCGCAGCGAGAGCAGGGCCACCACGACGGCCACCGCCGCGGCCAGCAGCGCGCCGATCAGACCCCCCACGAGCATGTTCAACCCAAGATGGTTGGCCAGCTGCGCCGATGTGAAGGCGCCCACCCCGGCCAGCGTGCCCTGGAACAGCGAGAGCTGTCCGGCCATGCCGGTGATCAACGTGATCGACAAGAGGACGGTGGAGAGGGCCAGACCGGAGTTGAAGACCCCCTCCCACGTCTTGGGCATCCACGTCAGCATGGAGACGACGAAGACGGCGAAGAAGACCCACCACGCCCGGCGGATCATCCGGTCCATGCTGGGCGCCCGGGACGCGGCGGCGGTGGGCGGGGGCGGGGGGTCGATGGTGGCCAGGGGATCACGGTTCATATCGAGGGAGCGCATCCCCGGGAGGAACAGCAGTGCGGCCACCAGCACGAAGAACGGCAGGGACGGCAGCACGGCCGAGAAGAAGATGCTGCTCGTGGGCAGATACCCCTTCAAGATGGTGCTCACCACGCCGATGAGGACCCCCACCGCGGTGGCGATCGGGATGGAGCGCAGCAGGCCCCATGCCGCCGCGGCGATGGCCGCCACCATCAAGGTGGCGTAGGTGTCCGATTGGAAGTTCCCGAAAGTCGGAGCCAGGAGGACGCCGGCCAGCCCCGCCATGAAGCTCGAGATGGCCCAGGCCAGGGCCACCACTCTCCCGGAGTTGACGCCGTCGAGCTGGACCAGGCGCCTGCTCTCCACGGCGCCACGCATCTGCAACCCCAGGTTGGTGAAGCGCAAGAGTGCCGTCAGAGCGACGAGCACCACCACGGTGACCGTGATGGTGGACAGGTAGATCCCGTTGATCGGCACCTGCAGCACCGTGAAGTACACGACGTTGGGGTTGAAGAAGGGAAAGATGGTCGCCGTGTCGTCCAGGTTCTGCGCCCCGAAGATGACGGGGAGCAGGGACGGGATGCCCACCAGCAGGCTCAGCGAGATAACCAGCTTCGCCGTGGTGTTCGAGTTGCCGACCTTACGGAACAAGAACCGGTCGAAGGCCAGTCCGATCAGCGGCGACATGACCACCACCGAGACGAGAAAGGCCGGGAAACCCGACCAGCCCTCGTTCTGGGTGAGGAGCGTGAACACGAACGCCGCCGCGTAGGCCTGGCCCCCGAAGGCAAAGTTGAAGACCCCGGTGGCCTGATACGTCAGGACGAGGCCCACCGCCACGATGGCGTAGGTGCAGCCGTAAGGGACCCCAGGGAGGGCGAACCCGAAGAAGTTCTCCATTCGTGACTCGCGCGGCCGCGACGTCCGCCGTCAGCCGTTCGGCGTTCCGGGCGGCAAACTCTCGGGCTTGGGGTGATTGGCGTTGATGCTCCCGAAGCAGACGAAGACGCTCTTCTTGGAGGTGTTGAGCGCCGGCTCGTACTTGTCGCCCACGGCGCGTATGTAGGCACCGCAGTACGGCGGTTTGTGGCCGGTGTGCCCCGTCGTCCAGTTCGTCGGCACGGTCAGCCCCCCGGCGGTGAAGTCGGTGAGCGTGTTGGTCTGCTTGATCACGTTCGCCTGTGTGAGGTTGCTGCCCGCCATCTTCACGCCCTGGGCGAAAAGGGCGGCGGACTCCCAACCCTGGATGGCCACCTCGTCGTCGACGTAGGCCGGCTCATACTTCTTCATCTCGGTGATGTACAGCTTGAGGCCGGGGTACTCCGAAGTCGGGGCGATGAACGGCACGTGCGCTACGTAGAAGTAGATGCCCTGCATGAGGCTCTCGTTCTGGTTCAACGTCTGCTGATCGTTGCCGTTCAGCCAAAGCTGGGTGATGCCGCCGCCGTACTGCTTGATCGCTCGGGCCATGGTCACGTTGCCCTGCACGTCCATGCAGCTGAGCACGAAGTCGGCCCCGGCCTGCTTCATGCGCTGGACGTCGACACCAACCGTCGTCCCGGGGTAGGCGATGTTGTAGTCGGTGTAGACGACGTCGTATCCGTCCTTGCTCAGGATGTTGGCGTCACTCTGGCAGGAGGCGGCCGAGGACGCGATCCCGTAGGCCACGACAGCGAGCTTCTTGGCGTGCGTCTGGTCCACCACGTAGGCGAATCCGGGCGCGCCCGCCGGGAGGTAGATCACCGATCCGCCGGCCGCGAAGAGGTTCGATGGCCCGTTCCAGTTCTCCGTGACGTTGTAGCCGTAGGTGGGGATCCCAGCCTCCACGAAGATATTGGGGGTGAAGAACGCGGTGGCCACACCGGTGACGGCGAAGACGTGGTCCTGGAGGACGAGCGTCTTGGCCAGCTGGGTGAAGGTGCTCGGGTTGCCCCCGTCGTCCAGCGTGTATTTCAGATCGATCTTGCGCCCGTTGATTCCGCCCTGGGCGTTGATGTAGTCGAAGTAGGCCTTCTCCCCGTAGATGAGGGAGGCGAAGTTCGCCGAGATGGGACCAGTCTGGGTCGAGATGGTGCCGACAGTGATGGAGTTCGCCGTCACTCCCGGCGCGCTGCTCGTTGCTGCCCCTGCCCCGTCCGTCCCGGCGCCCAGGGTGAGGACGCCGGCAGCCAGGGCCGCGGCCGCCAGCGACGCCTTGGCGAGGCGTCCGGCGCTGCTCCTCATTCGTCCATGAATCATTCGCATGGCTCCCCCCTTTCGTTCGCCACGGTGCATCCCTCCCGGATGCCGGTGGTCACTGTAGCGGCCCACTGCACTGCGCATTTGTTCTCCTCATTCGTAGCATCGATGCCCTGTCGCGTAACCGTCACACGTCGTACCTCCTTCACCGAGATCCGCCCGTTCGCGCCCATTCGCGCCTATTCGCGGCCACTTCACGACCAATTGCGCCCAGACGACCAATTGCGCCCAGTCGATACTTGCCCCGCTCCGTCCCGCTCACTTCAAGAACAGCCTCTGGCGATCGAAGTCGCGCAGGGCGGCCACCTCGCTGTGCAACAGCGGGTCCAGCTCCTCGACGTGGCGGGCCACCTCGGGCTCGTACCCGCAGGACGCCGCCAGCGCCCGCGTCCGCTCGGCCACTGTCCCCTCTCCGGCGGGCACGGCGGCCACCCGTAGCGTCCCGTCCTGACGCCGGAGCACTCCTCGGTCGGTGACGACGCTCGCCACCCTGTGGCCCGGCGAGGTGACGTAGGCGACGGTCTCGGGCAGGCGCTCCGGGCGGGCCAGGGTGACGACCACGCAGGCATCGGCCCGGCTGGCCACGTCGTTGGCCCCTCCGGAGCCGACCAGGAACCTCCCGCCCGCCAACTCGGTCGAGTTCAGGCACCCGGAGCGATCGACCTCGGCCGCCCCGAGGCAGCCGACCGTGCGCGTGCCAGGCCCGCCGATCACCATGCCCAGGACCGCGGACGCATCGCTGAGGTACGGGGTGCCGGGGAAGACCCGGTGATTGAAGATGTACGGATCCGCGGGCGTCGGTTCGTAGCCCCACAACCCCAGCTCGGCCGTCAGGGTCACCCGGCTGCCCGCGGCACGGGCGCGGGCCACCGCCACCCAGGCGGCGAGGTTGGCCGCGCCGGCCCCGGCGAGGACGGCGTCCGCTTCGACCTCCGCCACGACCCGCTCCACCTCACGGGCGCCGAATGCCGCTGCGTGCTCCCAGCGCGAGTAGACCGGCTCGTCGGGCACGGGGGTGGCCGCCGCGTCCGCCTCCCACGAGGAGGGATCGGCCCGGCCCTCGAGCCACCGCAGGCGCTCCTCGCCGAGGTGCGCCAGGTACGCATCGTGGCTCGTTGGCGCCAGCACCCACTCCCGGGCGAACTCGTCGAAGGTCCCCTTGGCCGCCGCCTCGGCGGCGAGATTCCAAAAGGCGATGTCCTCGCCGTAACTGCGGACCGGCAACCCCGGGGCGTAGCACCCTCCCGGATGTGCCCCGAACGGAGCCTCGACGACGGCCAGCACCCGGTGGCCGGGCACACGCACCCGGTGACCCAGTCCCTCCAGGCTGTCGACCACCTTCTCCACGGTCGCCACCACCCCCCGCTTCGCCGCCCAGGCCCCCCACACGCCTTCGAGGAGAGGCTCGGAGAAGACGAGGTTCCCCGCCCGGTCGGAAGCCGCGGCATGGACCAGCGCGACGTCGGGAGCGAGGGGGGCCAGGAGGCCGAGCGGTCCGAACGGCGAATCGAGCACCCGGAAGGCGTCGTTGTCCGCCATGGACGAGCCGCCCAACGAGCCGGTGACCGTGGCCGGAAGCCCCCGGGCGGCCGCCTCCAACCGTTGCGCCATGGTCAGGATCGACCAGTGTTCGACCTCGACGGCGCCCGACTCGTACGCCTCCCGGAAGATCGGGTTCGGGTTGTAGGTGGGAAAGCTGTTACCGGAATAGGCCGTGACGACCTTCTTGACCAGCCCGCCTTTGAAGAAGAGGGCGCCGAGCGCGCCCAGGCTCGTCATAACGAGAGTGAACCCGGGGTCCGTGCCCCAGAACTGGCGGGCCAGCTCCCGGGCACCCGCGGTCCAGCGGCTGTGGCCGAGCATGACGTGGACGACGTCGCCCGGTCGCATGTGGTCGCCGATGGCGTCGGCCAGCGTGGAGATCGGCGGCCCTGGCGCCGCGGAGGGATTCGGGCTCATTGGCCTCCCGGCACGGCCGGACAAACGGTTCGGAAACTCCAAACTCCCTGTTCCAAGCCCATTTTCTGTTCCCGACCGAACATGACCACCGTGTCAGGTTAGCCAGTTCGACCAGCCCCGGCACTACGATGCCGGGAACATGGCGGCGCCCCGAGTCCCCCGCGACGCGGCCCCCGCGACGGTCGCCAAAAAGGCGGCGGCGCGAGCGGCGGCGCGCAAAGCGGCGACTCCGGATTCCCCCAAATCGCCGACGGCTGAGGGCGAGGGAGCGGGCGCGGGCGCGGGCGGCGCCGACGGCAGCCCCACCGTGGGCGATGGCGAGGCGATCGGCGGCCCGGCCAGCAAACGTGTCCTGCGCAGCCAAGGGCGTCGCACCATGCGCAAGCTCCTCGACTCCGCCATGATCGCCTTCGACCAACGCGGCTACTACGACACCCGTGTCAACGACGTGGTCGAGATCGCCGAGACTTCGCACGGCACGTTCTACCTGTACTTCTCAAACAAGGAGGACCTCCTACGGGCCCTGGTCACCGAGGCGGGGGTGGATGCCCAGCTCCTCGCGGACACCCTGCACGCGCCCACCGAGCTCGACGGCTCGCCGCAGTGGGAAGACGTCCATGGCTGGATCTCGGCCTATTCGGAGCTGTGGGTGCGCTACGCCCCCCTCTTTCGGGCCTGGACGGACCTCGCCACCATCGACCCCGGGCTCATCGAGATGCTCCAGCAGACGCTCGGCCTGATGAACGAGGCGCTGGCCCGCCAGATCGGTGCCGCCACCTCGGGCCGCACCATCGATGCGGCCTCGGCCAGCATGGCAGTCCTCGCCATGCTGGACCGCTTCCACTATCTGAGGGAATTCGTCGGGCAGCCGGTTGACGACGTCGCGCTGGACACCCTGACCACCATGGTCCACCGGGCCCTCTTCAACGGTTCGGCGTCGGCGACGGCCCAGGCGTCGGCATCGGCATCGGCATCGGCATCGGCAACGCCAGAACCGTCGGCGTAGGCGAATCGGTCAGGGTCAGCCCTGCCCCTGTTCGCCGAACACGAGTTCGAAGATCCCGTCGACACCGGACCCGTGCAACGTGAGCCCGCCGTCCACGACGATGTTCTGACCCGTGATGAAGCGCGCCAGGTCCGAGCAGAGGAAGACGACGACGTCGGCGATATCCTCGGGCTCGCCCACGCGGCCCACCGGTGTCGTGCGCTCGAAGCGCTCGAGCTGGCCGGAGAAGACCTCGAACATCGGCTCGGTGAGCTTGGTGCGGATCATGCCCGGCGAGACGGCGTTGACCCTGATGGTGGGCGCGTACTCGAGCGCGGCGGAGGCGGTCAGGGCGGCCACGGCGGCCTTGCTGGCGGAATAGGGGCCCTCCCCGGCGGCCGGCCTCGTGCCGCTGATGGATGCCGTGCTGACGATGGACCCGCCGTCACCGGCCAGGAGGTGCGGGATGGCGGCCCGGAAACCGGCGAACACGCCGGTGAGGTTCACCCGGAGGACTCGGTCCCACTCAGAGGGCTGGTACTCGTGGAGCCGGTTGAACTCCCCTATGCCGGCGTTGTTGTAGAGGATCGAGAGACCACCCAGGGACGCCACGGCGGCATCGACGACGTCGCGCAGAGCGTCGGGATCGCCTACGTCGACGGCGAATGCCACCCCACCGATGTCCTTGGCCACCGTAGAGGCGGCGTCGCCGTCCAGATCGAGCACCGCGACCTGTGCGCCCTCCTCGGTCATGCGCCTGCAGGTGGCGCGGCCGATGCCTGAGCCACCGCCGGTCACGATCGCCTTGCGCCCCTCAAGCAGCCCCATCGCTCGCCATCCTTTCATCGTCGCCCGCACGCTGCCGGGTCTGCGCCCCGGCGATCTCCCGGATCAACAGCTCCTGGGCCATGCTGAGGCGCAGCGAGCCGTCCGCGTTGTACATGGCGGCTCGGATGGTGGCCCTGCCACCCGCGTTCACCAGCGCCTGATGATCGAAGAAATTCCACTCGTCGGCCCGGCAGGGACGGTGGAACCACAGGGCATGGTCGAGGCTGGCATCGGTATGGCTGCCCCAGGTCGAGAGGCTGCCCGGCCGGAAGGCGGCGCCCGTCATGTCAGAGAGGTAGGCAAGCACGCAGGCGTGCAGCGCCGGGTCGTCGGGCAACCTCCGGGTGGTGCGGAACCAGCAGCGGCGCGTGGAGAGGTAGGTCCCGTCCCGGCGTCGCCGCGTCGGCCCCAGATCGCGCAGGTCGAACGCGAGGGGCGCGTCCACTGCCTCATCCGCATCCATCTCCCCCGCAGTCGCGTCCGGTGGCGAGATGTCCTTCGCCATCGGCAACTGGTACTCGTCTCCCGCCTCGGGCCGGTGGAACGAGCACAGCATGCGGAAGGTGGCGCGCCCCTCCACTTCGGACATCACCTCTCTGGTCGTAAAGGAGCGGCCCTCGCGCAGGTGCCCCACCCTGTGCACCGACGCCGATCCTGAGGGCGAGGGACGGAGGAAGTAGCCGTGCAGGGAGTGGACGTCGAATCCTTCGGGCACCGTCTGGCAGGCGGCGTGGAGAGCCTGGGCCACCACCATTCCCCCGAACATCCGCCCGCCGGGCCACCAGTCCGGGCTGGTGGTGACGAACGTCTCGGCCCCGCCCGACCCTTCGGCCCATTCGGACCCTTCGGCCACCGGCCGCGCCACGATCCCGCCGAGCAGCTCGCTCAGCGAGCCGCCCATGAATTCGGTCTCGTCGCTATCCACGTGGTGATGGCGTCACGAAAGCCGTCACGAAAGGCGTCACGAAAGCAACACGTCGACGTCGAGCCCTCGGGCCGCCAGGTCGACGCACGCATTGTCCTCGGCGTAGCGCAGGCCCTGCACGTTGAACAGACGCACGGCCGGGGCCGACACGGGGAAGGGCCCCCAATGCCAGGTCCCCCGGTGGAGCACGAGCGGCTCCAGAGGTTCGAGGCGAAAGACGTGGATGCCCTCTGCGTCCGCCGCGCTGCTGAACTGCAGCGCCGCCGGCGCCACCGCGATCACGGCAGGCACGTCGAGCGACATCACGGTCTGGGTGTGCGTGTCGTGGCGGTAGAGCATCTGGCAGCGCAGCCCGTCGTCAGTCGCGGGCACCTCGGCCCGGGCGTGCCCGATGATGTTCACGTGGACGTCGTCCCAGGCAAACGTGAGCCTCTGCTCCCCGTCGCGTGGATCGGTGTCGGCCACCGGGAGCCAGCCGAAGGGCTCCCAGGCCCCCGCCGACAGCGGCTCGGGGGCGATCTTTCGCCGCTCTTCTGTCACGACCTTCCCTTCGCTCGCCCTTCGCTCGCCAGCTCTCACCGGCTCTCACCGGCTCTCACCGGCTCTCGCCGGCCCAACCTGCAATGGCTGCGCCGCGGCATCTAACCTGACACAGCGGTCAGTCTACGGGCGCGTGGTTCACCGAGGAAAAGAGGTCGCCAGCATGGACGTGCGCAGCATCGAGAACAAGGCTCCGGTGGTCGAGCACAACGGCACCGTCCCGGTGTGGTGGATGATCGAGTCGCGCGAGTTCAAGGACATCACAGACGGCGGCTTCCTGGAGCTGGTCAACGAGTTCGAGGTGCCAGGCGGCGGGCTCGTCGACCCCCACTCCCACCCGACGCACGAGTTCTACTACGTGATGAACGGGCGGGGCATCATGACGATCGACGGCGAGGACCGGGATATCGTCCAGGGCGATCTGGTCTACATCCCGCCGGACAAGGTCCATTCGCTCCGGCCCGTGAGCGACAACGCCCCGATCCACTGCTTCTGCTTCGCCATCGGCGTGAAGGGTGCGGGCGCGATCAACTACACGACCCACTGAGTGGCGCGTGTCCTCGTCACCCGGAGGCTGACCCCCGGCGGGACCGATCCGCTGCTCGATGCCGGTCACGAGATCGTCGCACCCAACGACGACGACGACGTCCCCCTGACCGCCGATGCGCTGGTGGAGGGAGCGGCCGCCTGCGACGGCATGGTCTGCCTGCTCACTGATCGGATCGATGCCGTCGTGCTGCAGGCCGGCCACCACGGCCGGCTGCGCGTCGTGGGCAACGCCGCCGTGGGCTACGACAACATCGACGTCGCCACCGCCCACTCCCTGGGCATCGCGGTGTGCAACACCCCCGGGGTGCTCGATGCCACGACGGCGGACCTGGCCTTCCTCCTCATACTGGCTGCCGCCCGCAACATCAGCGCGGCTGAGAACGACCTCCGCCACGGGCGCTGGGCCGGCTGGGGGTTCACCACCCACCTGGCCCACGACGTCCACGGCGCCACCCTCGGACTCGTCGGCTACGGGAGGATCGCGCAGGCGGTCGCCCGGCGGGCCGCCGGCTTCGACATGGAGGTCCTGCACACCACCCGGACGCCGACCGGCCTTCCCGGTTACGTGGAAGAGCTCGGTGAACTGCTGAACCGGTCCGACATCGTAAGCCTGCATGTTCCGCTGACCGAGTCCACCCACCATCTCATCGGAGCGGCGGAGCTCGCCCTCATGAAACCGACCGCCGTCCTCGTCAACACCGCCCGCGGACCGGTGATCGACGAGAACGCGCTGGTCGACGCCCTCGAAGCCGGCACCCTCCACGGGGCTGGGCTCGACGTCTTCGAAGGCGAGCCCTCCATCAACCCGCGCCTGCTCGGCGCGCCCCGGATCACCCTCTTGCCGCACATTGGGAGCGCCACGGTCGCCACGCGCACGCGCATGGCCCGGCTGGCCTGTCAGGGTGTGTGCGACGTCCTAGCCTGGCGAACCCCTCCCAACCTGATCTGAGCACCTGCTCTGAGCACCTGGTCTGCGCACCTGGTCTGAGCAACGCAGAGGCGCGAGCGGAGATGGCGATCAGCCGGGAGCACCCCCGATGGCCGCGAGGGCGCTGTCACCAACCATTCTCGCGTCCCAACGCTCCTCGACCCGTGCCAAGCGCCAATAGAGGAGCGCCACGACCCACGTGGCGACGAAGATCCCGACGATGACGAAGCCGGCGGTGTTGATGTTGAACGAGCGCAGGAACGTCCAGAACGGGTCGTTGAGATTGGCCTCCTGCCCGATCAGCCCCAGGATCTCGACGGTGCCGATGAAGAAGGCGACGAACACCGAAAGCCCGGTCATGGTGAGGTTGTAGAAGACCTTGCGGATGGGCTTGGAGAACGCCCAGTCGTAGGCGAAGTTCATGAAGCAACCATCGATGGTGTCGAAGAGGGTCATCCCGGCGGCGAAGAGAATGGGCAGCGAGAGGACGGCGTAGAAGGGCAGGCCCCCGACGACGGCGGTGCCGGCCAGGACGAGAAGGGCTACTTCGGTCGCCGTGTCGAAACCGAGCCCGAACAGCACGCCGACCGGGTAGATCTTCCACGGGGTTTCGATGCGCCGGGAGTAGCCGCCCAAGAAGCGGTTCATGAAGCCGCGCTTGTTGAGCTGCGCTTCGAGTTCTGCGGCGTCGTACTTCCCGGCCTTCATCTGCCGATACACGTTGAAGATAGAGACGAGAACGATGAGATTGAGCAGGGCGATGAGATACAAGAACGTTCCCGAGACAGTGGTGCCGATGACGTTCGTGGCGGCGTGGAGACCGGACGACCCGTGGCTCACCTGGGAATCGAGATCCCGGATGCCGAAGTTCAGGAGGAGAGCCAACACGAAGACGACGGTCGAGTGCCCGAGCGAGAAGAAGAAGCCGACGCTCAACGGGCGCTTCCCGTCGTTCACCAGTTTGCGCGTGGTGTTGTCGATCGCTGCGATGTGATCCGCATCGAACGCGTGCCGCATCCCGAGGGTGTAGGCGAGGACGCCCGTGCCCAGCCCGAAGAGGTTGTTCCCCGCCAGGCGGTAATGGTGGCCGACGGCCTGAGCCAGGAGGCCCCAGCCCACGACGTTCAGCCCGATGATGGCGAGGGTCATGCCGCCCATGCGGGCCCACTCCCGCGGGGACAGCCCGTCGCGTACCCGGCGGAACCTCGCACGCCCTCGGTGACGCCGATCGCCGTGCCGATCGTTGTGCCGATCGCCGAGCCGATCGCCGTAGGGAATCGCGTTACCCGCCAAGAGTCGTGCCTCCGCTCGGTCGCTCGGTCGCCTGCTCAGCCGCATGGTCGCTCGGCAGCATGGTACGGCCAAATACGAATCATTCGCAATAGCATTGAGGATGCGTTTGTAGTGGATTCGTTGCCACCGCCATGGCCGGATGTGGATTCCTGAGTGCGTGGGCGTCGGAGGGTGCGGGGGGCGTCGGAGAGTACGTGGGCGTCGGAGAGAAGGTGCGAGTGCCGCCTGTTCGACGGGGGCTCCGCGCGGGCGGTGTCGCATAGGGAAGGCGAACCCCGGGCCTAGAGTGGAGCGGTGAGCAAGCCTCAAGCTCCGGTCGGCGTCGATGATGGAGACGCCACCACGGTCGAAGGGGTGCTCGACATCGTCCGCAAGCAGGGCGGACGCATCACGTCGTCGCGCCGGCTGCTCCTCCGGGCGCTCTTCGACTCGCCCGGCCACCATACGGCCGACGACCTGGCGGCCGAGGTGCAAAAGCAAGCTCCCGACATCCACCTGTCGACGATCTACCGCAACCTCGAGGAGCTGGAGCGCCTCGGGGTGATCGTCCATGCGCATCTAGGTCACGGCCCGGCCACGTACCACCTGGCGGCGTCGGCACATGGGCATTTCGTCTGCGAGGAGTGCGGGCGGATGATCGAGGCGCCGGACGCGCTCTTCGGCGGCCTCGCCCACGAGGCCCAGACCAAGTTCGGCTTCACGATCGATCCGCATCATTTCGCCATGCTGGGGCGTTGCGCCGACTGCTCCTGACTCTGGCCCTACCGCGGGACCTGGCCGGCAATGAGCGCAGCATCGAGGCCGAGTAGCTCCAACGTCGTCTTGCCGTCCTTCAACGCGGCGAAAAAGCCGGCCTCCTTGGCCTCGCGCGCGGCGCCCGCCGCCTGCACCGCGTCCAGTGATCCTGCGTCTATCACCGTGACACCGTCGACGTCGCCGACTATCCAATCACCTTGCGCCACCACGACACCGCCCACCGTGACCGGACGGCCCACCGTTCCCGGCTTGTCCTTGGAGGCACCGGTCAGGGCGATCGTCGAGGAGAAGACGGGGAAGCCGTGGGCCTGGAGCGCGGCCACGTCACGGACGCCGCCATCGATGACGAGCCCGGCCAGCCCGGCCGTCTCCGCCGCCGTGGTGAGCACCTCTCCCCAGTAGCCGCGGTCGGGCACCCGGCCGACATCGACCACGAGCACACTGCCCGGCGGCGCGGTGGTGACCGCCACGTGCACGGCCAGGTTGTCCCCCGGGGTGCACCCCACCGGGTAGGCCGGGGCAGCCAGGACAGCGCCGGGCCACACCGGCTTCAGGCGCCGATCCGTGGCCCGGCCACCGGACTCACCCAACGTGGCGGATCCCAGATGGAGGAGTGCGGCGGCGATCTCCTGCTGGCTCTGTGTGCTCATGCGGTGCCTCCTCGTGGCGGTGTCTGCCTGCATTGGACCATCCGGCGTGCCGTTTGCACCAGCCGTACACTCGGAAGGTGGCCGAGAAGATGTTGATCCTCACCCAGGTCGCCCCCTACGCCGAGGGCCCGGCCGGTGTGCACGGTGTGCTGGGACAGGCCACCACGGCCCTGTGCGAGCTCGCCGAGCTGGCCGGACTCTCCCCCAGCGTCGTCGACGATGTGCGCGACCTCTCGCCAGAACAGATCGGCGCGGGCCGCATCCTCGCCCTGTTCACCATCGGGGAGACCCCCTTCACCGAAGCGCAGCGAGCAGCCGTCCTGGACGCGTGGCGGGGCGGCCGGCTCGGCGTGCTCGGCGTGCACTCGGCCACCGATGCCTGCCACTCGTGGCCCGAGTACGGCTCGGTCCTCGGTGCCCGCTTCGACGGCCACCCATGGACCCAGTCGTTCGCCATCGACGTCGTGGACCCGCTGCATCCGGCGACAGCACATCTAGGGCCAACCTGGGCATGGCACGACGAGATCTACCTCTTCCGTGCGCTACGGCCCGACGCCCACGTCCTGCTCCGGCTCGCTGAGGACCAAGTCGATCTCTCCGTAGCCGGGGCGCGGGTCCCGGATTGCGGATTCCCCTTGGCGTGGTGCCACAGCGAAGAGGGGGGCCGCACCTTCTACACCGCCCTGGGCCATTTCCCGGGAGCTTGGGAGACCCCCGCCTACCTCCGTCATCTGGCGGGAGGACTCGGCTGGCTGCAACAGGGGGCGTAGAGTTGGTGCCAGTGCCCGCCACCGGAACCTCGCCCGCCGACCAACTCCCTTCGGTGATGCCCGCCGCGGTGTACCGATCGCCGGGCGTCATCACCGTGGAGGATCGCCCCGTGCCCGAGCCCGGTCCGGGCCAGGTGCTCGTGCGGGTGCACCACTGCGGCATCTGTGGCTCCGACATCCACCAGCTGCGGGACGGATGGGGTTTCAAACCCGGCGCAGTGGCCGGCCACGAATGGACCGGGAGCATCGTCGCCACCGGTGCCGACGTGGACACATGGGCCGTCGGTGAACGAGTCGTCGGCGGTTCGTCGCCCAAGTGCGGAAAGTGCCGGCGTTGTGCCGAGGGCAAGCCGTCGCAGTGTGAGAACCGCAGCAGCCTGATCACCGACAACGGCGACGGCGCCTTTGCCGAGTTCATACTCGTGCGCGCCACGGGAGTGCTGCGACTGCCCGACGGCCTCTCCTCCCGGCATGCCGCACTGGCGGAGCCGCTGGCGGTGGCCCTGCATGGCATCACGCGCTCGGGTATCGCCCCGGGAGATACAGCCATGGTGATCGGGGCGGGACCCATCGGTGCGTTGACCATTGCTGCACTTCGTGCGATGGGCGTCGACGAGGTCACCGCGGTCGAGCCCTCGGCGTCCCGCCAGACCCTGGCCCGCGAGGTCGGGGCCACCGACGTCATCAGCCCTTCCGACCTCGAGACGTTCCCCTCATGGGAACCCGAGAAGATCTCCAGCCGTGCCGCGCACGTGGTGCTCGAGTGCTCCGGCAAGAAGGAGGCGATGGAGGCGGGCTTCCATCAGCTGCGACGTGGCGGCGTTCTGGTGATGGTGGGTGCGGGCATAGAGCACCCGACGTTCGACCCCAACCGCATGATCCTCAACGAGCTCCACGTCTGCGGTTCGTTCGTCTACGACCTCGGTGGGTTCGAGCGGGCACTCGAGCTCCTCTCGTCGGACTCCTTCCCCGTTGATCGGCTGATCGACCCCGAGGATGTCCCTTTGAATGGAGTGGCGGACGCCCTCGAGGCGCTGGCCACCGGTCGCATCGCCGGCAAGGTCATGGTGGTACCGGAAGTGAGGGGATCGTGAGCCATCCGTTCTATCCGTCAGGTAACCCGCGCTTCAACCATGTCGCGATGTCGCTGCCGGCCGATCTGTTGGGAGAAGAGAGCCGGAAGGACCTCTGCCGGTTCTTCGGAGAGGTGCTCGGCTTCGAGGAAATGCCGACGATGACCCAGGACCGTCATCGGCTTATCCTCAGCTGCGTCCACTGGGACCAGTTCATCTTTCTCATCGCCGGGGATGACCCGATGCAATGCCCCCGCATGGACCACTTCGGGTTGGCCGTGGGATCGCTCGACGAGCTCGTGGGAATTCAGGAGCGCGCCGAAGCGTTCCGCCGCTCCGACGATCGTCTCGATCTCATCGATCTGCACATGGACGACCAGAAGATGGTGAAGATCCACTCGCTCTACGTGGGCTACATCTTGCCGATGATGTGCGAATTCCAGTATTGGGAGTTCGCGGCATAGGTGTTTTCGAGCGTTTCGCGCGTTTCGCGCTGCTGGTTGTAGCTAGTCGCCCGGTGGGGGCCGACCGTTGCGCAATCGATTGTGGAAGGCGCACAACAGCCTCCCGTTCTCCTGGGTGGTCGGGCCACCTTGGGACGCTGGCTCGATGTGGTCACACTGGCAACGGTCGAGCGGCTCGTCGCAGTAGCTGTGGGTGCATTCCCGGTCCCGCAGCTCGATGGCTCGGCGGGTAGCCCGGGTGAAGAAGCGGGCGGTGGCGCTGACCTCGACTCGGCCGCTCGGTGTGAACACCGCTGGCTCGATGTCGGCGCCGTCGAGCCAGCGAACGAGGCAACCTGGGGATACCACCGTGCCGTTGGCCAGCTCGCATATGCGACCATGCAGCGTTTCGTAGCCGACGAACACCGAGAAGAGTGGTGCCGGCCGACGACCGTCGGCGGGCGCACTCCGACTCCGCACTGCCATCTCCACCAAGGCGTCGGCACGGCGTTGGGCGGGACTCCGAGAAAGGTCGGCGGACGAAGGCTCGTAGCCGAGACGCTCCTTGGCTTCGGCCCAGTCGGCCTCGAAGAACTCACGCTCAATGCGATTGTGCTCGGCGGCGACAATCTCGCCGGCGATCGGGTCCAGGGTCATTTTGCCCAAATACATTCCATCGATGGACTGGACGACGTAGGCGTCACGCCGGTCTCTCTGGGCTTGCGCTTTCTCTTCGGTGCCATCCGGGTCGGCCAACTGCTCCCAATAGGACAGCGCCCGGATGAAGTCCTGGAATGGCATGGAGGTGGCCTGTTCGACCAGGACGCCTTCGTCTCTCGTGAGGGTCTCTTCGGTCCGTGGACGGCGGAGCGAGACCAACGCGTCGACGTGTGCCGCACCAATGGTCCCGTCGGAGAAGGCTTTTGCACACAACGGCATATGGCGCAGCGCTCGGCCCCGGGCGACACGACGCCTGGCATCCTTCATCGGCACGTGTGCTCTCGTGCACACCCAGGCCGCCGACGTACGCGCACCATCGTTCGCCCACTCGCCCCACTGGTCGAACTCGGCTGTGGCTTCGGTGACGAAGGACTCGAGTCGCGCTGATTGGCGTTGCAATTTCATGATGGAGGCACCATCGCAATAGGCAGAAGGGCCAGCTGCTACCAGAGCGTCGATGGCATCCGTCATTGCATCGAGTTCCATGTCCACGTCAATTACATCGAGTTCCACGTCGTGATCTTTGCATCCGGTTGTGACAACAACGCCGAAGTTTTCCCTGGTCAAGGAACCACTTGACAAAAAAGAAATGGGCGAATTCGGGAAAATTGTCAGGACACTTCCGGCGCTTTCCCGACCGTTCCCGACGCATGTGTTGCAGCCCAAATGCGCTCGGACTCAGGTGGTCTCCCTCGTCGGTGCCGCGGCGGCAGGGTCGCCGCTCCGTCCGGCGCGCCATAGCGGACACACCGTACGCTCTGCGCAATGGACACCACCCCTGACCGAGGCGCACATTTCCTCTCCCTGCACCAGCCCGGCCGACCCCTGCTGATGCCCAATGCGTGGGACATCGGCTCCGCGGTGCTGTTGGCCTCGCTCGGTTTCGAGGCGCTGGCCACCACGAGCGGCGGATTCGCCGCCACGAGAGGGCGCCTCGACGGCTCCATGAGTGCGGATGAGGTGCTGGCGCACGTACACGAGCTGGCAGGCGCGACCGAATTACCCCTCTCGGCCGACCTCGAGAATTGCTTCGCCCACGAGCCCGACGGTGTGGCGGCCACCATCGGTGATGCCATCGACGCCGGCGTGGCGGGGTGCTCGGTGGAGGACTACAGCGGCGACCCCGATGACCCGATCTACAACCTCGACCTCGCGGCAGCCCGGGTCCGGGCCGCGGCCGAAGCGGCCCATGGCGGGCCGGTACAGGTGGTCCTGACCGCGCGGGCCGAAAACTACATCCACGGCCGTCGCGATCTGGCCGACACCATCGCCCGCCTGCAGGCGTACCAGGAGGCCGGGGCGGACGTGCTGTTCGCTCCCCTCGTCGTGGATCCGGGCGAGCTGCGCCAGCTGCTCGACGCAGTGGACCGGCCCGTCAGCGTCCTGGTGACGGCGGACGCACCCACTGTCGGCGAGCTCGCGGCACTGGGCGTGAGCCGGATCTCCGTCGGTGGCGCTTTCGCCGTCGCGGCCTACGGTGCTGTCGTCCGGGCGGCGAAAGAGCTCAAGGAACAGGGCACCTACGGCTACTGGGACCTGGCGAAGACGGGCGGTGTCGCCGTCCGGGCCGCTTTCACGCGCTGAGACTTCACGCGCTGAGACATCAGGAGCTGAGACTTCACGCGCTGAGACATCAGGAGCTGAGCGCGACCGTCACTTCGATCTCCACGGCGCCGTTGCGCGGCAGCGCTGCCACGCCGACGGCCGAGCGAGTGTGCCGGCCCGCTTCGCCGAAGACATCGGCCAGTATCTTGCTCGCCCCGTCCACGACGGCCGGCTGCTCGTGAAAATCGGGAGCCGATGACACGAAGCCGGTGACGGTGAGTACCCGCTCGACACGGTCCAGCGAGCCGAGCGCCGCTTCGAGCACGGCCAG
The DNA here is from genome assembly GCA_003133545.1 of Acidimicrobiaceae bacterium. Lineage (GTDB taxonomy): Bacteria > Actinomycetota > Acidimicrobiia > Acidimicrobiales > RAAP-2 > Bog-473. The sequence continues at coordinate 36,454 of PKYA01000139.1, forward strand.
CGCGTTGAGGGCGCACACCGCGGCGGCCTCTCTCCCCTCTTCCACCGTCACGGTGTCGCCAAGGCGGCCGAGGCAGGTGAGCTGCCCGTTGATGCGCGGCAGCTGGCCCGACGTGCGTGCCGTCCCGTTGTGGATCACCACGGCATCGAGCGGATCGTGCGGCGGATGGGGACCGTGAAGGGTCAGGCCAAGTTCGGCCAGCCGGGCCGAGATCCTCCCGCCGGCCATCAGTGTGCCCCCGGATGACCGAATGTGACCATGCGTTCGCTACTCTCCCCGCCGCTCGCCGGGCGCTGCGGGCCCGCTCGTCGCGCCCGATGGTACTGCGCACTGTTGGGAGCGTGGCTCAGGTGGCGCAACTGTCAGGCGGCGGGGGGCGCGGGGTAGTCTCGACCGATGGGACTTCTCGACAATCGGGTGGCAGTGGTGACCGGGGCCGGGCGGGGCATCGGACGCGACATCGCGCGGTGTCTCGCCGCCGAGGGGGCGAAGGTCGTGGTCAACGACGTCGGGGTCTCCTTGGGTGGAGAGGGAACCGGTGAGGACCCGGCCGCAGAGGTGTGCAAGGAGATCGAGGCCGCCGGAGGCCAGGCGATCCCCAACCACGACTCGGTCAGCGACTTCGAGGCGGCGGGCCGCATCATCGGGGCTGCCGTCGAGTCGTTCGGTGCGATCGACATCGTGGTGAACAACGCCGGTATCGTGCGCGATCGCACGCTGGTGAAGATGGACGAGTCCGATTACGACGCCGTCATCGCAGTGCATCAAAAGGGGACCTTCAACACCGTGCGCCATGCGGCGCCGCTCATGAAGGAGGCCGGCTACGGGCGCATCGTGAACATGACGTCGTCCGCCGGGCTGCGGGGCAACTTCGGCCAGACCAATTACGGTGCCGCCAAGGCGGCCATCATGGGCATGACCTTCGTGTGGGCGCTCGAGATGGGCCGGTACGGGATCACCGTCAACGCCGTGGCACCGGCCGGGTTCACCCGCATGACCGAAGGCCTCTACGCCGGGTCCGAGCCGCCGGCGGACCAGGACCCCGCGCTCAATGCCCCGCTCGTCGCCTTCCTGGCCAGTGAGGGCGCCTCCTATGTGAACGGGCAGGTCCTCGGCCGGACCGGGTTCGCCTACACCCTCTTCCAGACGCCGCGCCAGATCGCCTCCATGTGGCGCGAAGGCGGCTGGACCCCCAAGGAGGTGGCCGATCACTTCCACGAGGTGCTGGGCCAGCACCTCCAGCCCGTCGGTATGGGCGACCACCCCCTGCTGGGGAAGAAGGGGTAGCCCGGCGGCGGCCGGAGGGCGGCGGCGGGCAGCCGGCGGCGGCCCGAGGCGGCGGCCCGCAGCAGCAGTATTCCCCCACGATCTGTAGGGTAGGAAGCGTTCGAACCACTCAGGGAGGGCATCACATGGACGTGCGCGACAAGATCTACATCAACGGGAGTTGGGTGGCCTCGACCGGCACCGGCACGCTGGAGGTCATCGACTCGACCACCGAGGAAGTCCTGGCGACCATCCCCGATGGCACACCCGAGGACGTGGACAAGGCCGTGCAGGCGGCCGCCGCCGCCTTCCCTGCCTGGTCGAGCACCTCGCGCGAGGAGCGGGCCAAGACGCTCATCCGCATCGGCGAGGCCCTGGCGGCACGCACCGACGAGATCGCCAACACCATCTCGCACGAGCTGGGCATGCCCCTCTCGCTGTCCGGCATGATCCAGGTCGGCCTCCCCGCGGGGGCGTTCGCGGACGCGGCCCACGCGGTCGAGACGTTCCCCTGGGAGGAGGAGATCGGTAACTCCCTCGTCGTGCACGAGCCGGTCGGGGTCGTCGGCGCCATCACTCCGTGGAACTACCCGCTCTACCAGATCGTCCTCAAGGTGGCNNATCGACGAGGTCGGCCTGCCCGCCGGCGTCTTCAACCTGGTGACGGGCGTCGGCCCCGTGGTGGGCGAGGCCATCGCCGCTCACCCCAAGGTCGACATGGTGTCCTTCACCGGTTCGACGCGGGCCGGCAAGCGGGTCATGGAATTGGCGTCGCAGAGCATCAAGCGGGTGTCGCTCGAGCTGGGTGGGAAGTCGGCCAACATCTTGCTGGACGACGCCGACTTCGCCAAGGCGGTTCCCGCTGGATTGTTCGGCTGCTACATGAACTCGGGCCAGACCTGCTCGGCCTTGACCCGCATGCTCGTGCCGCGGGCGCGGCTGGCCGAGGTGGAGCAGATGGCGCTGGAAGGAAGCGCCGGATTCGCGCCCGGAAGCCCCTTCGAGGAAGGCAAGCTGCTCGGACCCCTCGTGTCCGCGGTGCAGCGCGACCGGGTGCGCACCTACATCAACAAGGGGATCGAGGAGGGGGCCAAGCTCGTCACGGGTGGGGCCGAGGCACCGGATGGCCTGGAGAAGGGCTTCTTCGTGCAGCCGACGGTGTTCTCCGAGGTAACCCGGGACATGACCATCGCCCGGGAGGAGATCTTCGGCCCGGTCCTGTCGATCATCCCCTACGACTCCGAGGAAGAGGCGATCGAGATCGCCAACGACACTTCCTACGGTCTCGCCGGTGCCGTGTGGAGCGGCGATCCCGCCCGCGCCGAGAAGGTGGCGCGGCAGCTGCGCACGGGCCAGGTGGACATCAACGGCGGTGCCTTCAACCCGAGCGCTCCCTTCGGCGGGTACAAGCAGTCCGGCATCGGGCGCGAGCGTGGCCGCTACGGCCTGGAGGAGTTCGTCGAGACCAAGGCGATGCAGCGCTGACGGCGCAACGCTGACGGCGCAACGCTGACGATCCAACGCTGACAATCCAGCGCTGACGGCGCAACGCTGACAGCTACAGCTGCGTCAGCGGGGATCCTCGAGCGGGTTGCGCCAGCCGGGTGATCCCGTGTGGCCGCCGGCGGCGACCCGCAGGCCGATGAAGTTGCGCTGGGCCTCCACGGTCCCGGCCCCGAAGCACAGCCCACGGATATCCCGGTAGGCGCGCTCGAGCGGGTACTCGCGGCTGTAGCCGTAGCCGCCGTGGATCTGCATGGCCTCGTCGCACACGAACTTGGCGGCCAGATTGGCGGCCGTCTTGGCCAGCGCGGTCTCGAGCGGGGGCGGGGTACCGCCCGCGCCGGCCAGGCGGACGGCGCGCCCGAGGAGCAGGCGGGCCCCTTCCAACTGGACGGCCATGTCGGCCAGCTTCCACTGCAGGCCCTGCAGATCGGCCAGCGGGCGCCCGCCGATGACCCGTTCGGACATGTAGCGCACGGCGTGCTCAAGGGCGCCTTGGGCGGCGCCGACGCACATGGCGGCGTTGCCGCAGCGCTCGTGGTTGAGATGCGAGAGCAAGACCTTGAAGGCGGCGGTGGACGACGGATCGCCGGCCAACAAGATGTCCTCTGCGGTGATCGCCACCCCGTCGAAGGCCAGCTCGGCCTCGGTGGCGGCGTGGATGCCCATGCCCTTGTGGCGCCCGGTGATCGAGACGCCCTCGCGATCGGTCGGCACGATGACCGCCCCGATGCCCTTGGCGCCCTCGCCCCCGGGCCAGCGGCACCACACCAGCACGCCCTGGGCCGCGTGCCCGAGCGTCGAGTAGTTCTTGTAGGCGTTGAGGCGCCAGNNTCGGGCTCGGTGATGCCGATGCTGATGAGCGCCTCGCCGTCGGCGACGGCGGGGAGCCAGCGCTCCTTCATGGCGTCGGGACCCAGGTGCTCGATCCCCCTGGGCGGGCCGTTGTAGGTGAGCTGGCAGCAGATGGCCGAGGACACGTCCGCCCGGGCGATCTCCTCGAGGACGATCGAAGCCTCGACGTCGCCGAGGCCCATACCGCCCCACTGCTCGCCGATGGTGATACGGAGGAGGTCGGCACCGGCCAGGGCCTTGCGCACCTCGCCCGGCACCTCGCCGGTCTCGTCTCCTTGATGTGCCCGCGGAGCCACTTCGCGCAGCGCGACATCACGGGCGAGCTGGCGCAGGGCCGACTGGTCCTCGGTCTCGGCCAGCAGGTCGACGCCGGACGCGCCGCTCATCAGTCGCCGAGCTCGCTGCCGACCACGCCCACGAAGCTCACGCATTCCCCCGGGGCCCCGCCCAGATTGTGGGTCAAGCCGAGCGTGCGTCCCTGTGCCACCGTCGCGATCTGGCGGTCGGCCGGCGCCTCGCCGCGCAATTGCAGCCAGCATTCGAACAGCATGCGCAGGCCCGAGGCGCCGATCGGGTGGCCGAAGCTCTTGAGGCCGCCGTCGGGGTTGACCGGCAGCTCCCCGTCACGGTCGAACGTACCGGCGAGGACCTCCTTCCAGGCGGTGCCCCGCGCGGCGAACCCCATGTCCTCCATGAGCACGAGCTCGGTCGGGGTGAAGCAGTCGTGCACCTCGGCCATGGCCAGCTGGGTCCGCGGATCGGTGATCCCGGCCTGCTGGTAGGCGTCCTCGGCCGAGCGGACCACCTCGGGGAAGGTGGTGTAGTCGTAGCCCGGGTCGATGGGCCCCGCCGCCGGCCCGGCCACGAAGCTCAATGCCTTCACGTACAGGGGGTTGGCGCAGTAGCGGTGGGCGTCCTCGACCCGGCAGATGATGGCGGCGGCCGACCCGTCACTCACCCCGCTGCAGTCGAACACCCCCAGCTCCCCCGCCACCAGCGGCGCCTTGGAGATCGTCTCCATGGAGATCTCCTTTTGGAACTGGGCCCGGGGGTTGCGGGCCCCGTTCTGGTGGTTCTTGAAGGCGATGCGGCTCATCACCTCTTTCATCTGGTCCTTGTCCACGCCGTACTTGTGGGCATAGGACGGGGCGAGGAACGAGAACGCGGCCGGGGACGAGAGCCCGGGATCGGTGCCATCGCCCACGGCGCGGATGCCGGTGAGGCCGGAGTAGCCGGTGTCCTTGAGCTTCTCCACCCCGATGGCCATGGCCGTGTCGTAGGCCCCCGAGGCCACGGCGTAGCAGGCATTGCGGAACGCCTCGGAGCCGGTGGCGCAGAAGTTCTCCACCCGGGTGACGGGCTTGTAGTCCAGCTTCAACGGCCGCGACAGCGTGATCCCCGAGACCGACGAGGTCATGGTGCCCATCCAGAAGGCATCGATGTCGTGAATGGGCAGGCCCGCCGAGGCGGAGGCCTCGACGGCGGCGTCGGTGAGCAGGTCGTCGATGCCCTTGTCCCACAACTCGCCGAACTTGGTGCACCCCATGCCGATGATGGCCACCCGGTCGCGGATCCCTCTACTTGCCATCGTCTGCTCCTCCTCGCTTGCCGGCCTTGCCGGCCCCGACTGCTCCGACTGCATCGACGGCGGGAGCCGGCCCCGGCTCCGGCCCCGGCTCCGTCTCCGTCTCCGGCCCCGCGGCGCTCTGCAGGGGACGGGCCTTCCAGAAATAGTTGTGCACCCCTTGGGCCGTGTAGATGCGGCGGAATGTCATCTCGATGCGGCTCCCGATGGCGAGCTCCGCCGCGCTGACATCGGTCATCTCGCAGCGATAGCGCCCCCCACCGTCGAAGTCGACGATGACGCCCACGACGGGCGGCGAGAGGCTGTAGGCCAGGTGGTCGACGGTGAAGGTGGCTACCGTGCCCCTGACGTCGGCCAGGCGCTCCGGTTGCATCTGGTCGATGGAGTGGCACTCGAGGCAGACCCGGCTCGGGGGCATGTGGCGGAATCCGCAGACGAGGCAGCGGCTGGCGGCGAAGGCGTACTTCCATCCCTCGGAGCGGTGCACGATCGGCGCGCCCGGCCGCTCGGGATCCGGACGCCGCGGCGGCTCCCGATGCAACTGCCCGCGCCAGGCCAAGAACGCGGCATACGACAGGTCGGCGCGCCCGGACGCCGCCTGGGCGGCGACGGTGGGGACACCGACCGCCTGGCGCGCCGCGAGCGCCGCCGGGAGGGCGTCCGTCGTGCGCAGCACCAGCGCGTCGGCGCCGTCGGCCAGCGACAGCACGACGATGATCTGCCCCGGCTGGGCCCGCTCCAGGGCATCGGCCAGCGCCAGGCCGGCCTGAGCCGCCCCGAGATTGCCCACGGCCCCGGTCAGGTCGGGCGCCATCACCCCGGCCGGCACACCCAGCCCGGCACTGACCGGCTTCACCGCCCGGGCATGGAGGCCGGCCACGATGGCGTGGTCGACGTCGCTCTCGGTGACGCCGGCATCCTTCAGCGCGTCGGCGAACGCCTCTCGCGCGAGGGGCACGTACATTTCCTCGCCGAAGCGCTCTTCCCACACATGGGAGTCCATCTCCCCGGGGACGCGCCACCGGTCGAGGAACTCGTCGCTCGATGCGCCACGGCCGACGAGCTCGGCCACCGCGCCGTTTGCACCGCACAAGAACGCCACGGCACCGTCGCCGGCCTCGCGCTCCTCGGCCCCGCCGGCCAGTCCGGTCCGCAGGTCCGCGATGACGCTCAAACTCCGCCGGACGGGCGCGGCCTGCAGGGCCATCAGGAGGGTGCCGACGGCGGAGCGGGACGACCCGCAGAAGTCATAGGCGCCACAGTCGCGGTCGAGACCGAGTGCGGCGTGGAGTGTGGTGGCGCTCGTCTTGTCCAGGTAGCCCGGCGCCGGGGTGGAGAAGAAGAGGTCCTGGGGGGCGTGGGGGGCTTGAGGGCCGGCCGCGCTGAGGGCCATGGCCCGCCGCCCGGCCTCGACGCCCAGTGTCGTGGTGTCCTCGTCATAGGAGGCGACGGCGCGCGCCCCCTTGGCCGGCCCGGCCCCGAGCACCTGCGCGATGGCCGCGCGCTGGAGGCGCCAGTAGGGCAGATATGTGCCCCAGGTCACGATGCCGGCGCTCACGGCCGCCCTGCCCTCCAAGGGGCCCTGCCCCGGCTTTCCCTCAACGTTCGTGGCCCTTCCCGAAACGCCCTCACCAGGCGATTCAGCCAGATTCGCGGACATTTCCTGTCCCTGTACTGTACACGGAAGCCCCCGAACAGAAGTCACCTGAGCGCCCCGGACGACGGCTCCGGGCGCCCATCGGGCCTCCCCTCTGCGGCGGCTTTGCCGTGCCGATGCGGTGCCTACGCCGTGGCCTCGACCACCATGACCCAGCTGTCGAGCTCGAGCGGGCCACCCCCTCGCCCACCGCCCGAACGGTGCTCACCGGCCGAGATGCGCACCGCAGCGAACCCGGCGCTCTCCAGCCACTGCACCCACTCGGGCGGAGTCGGCAGCCTGATGAAGTGGGAGCTGTGCCGCACCGCGCCGTCCCGGTACACGGTGCGCACGGTGACGATGCGCCCCGTGAGGGGGTCGAAGCGGGAGACGTCCACCTGTGCATCGTCGCCCCGCCGGACCACGGTGGCGTCCGGCGCCGCGGTGAAGTGGCGGACGACACCATCGTGGTGCAGGGTCTCGATCAGCACCGTGCCCCCCGGTCGCAGCACACGGTGGAACTCGGCCAGGACCCGGTGACAATCCCGGTCGTCGTAATAGCCGAACGAGGTGAACCAGCAGACCGCGGCGTCGAAGGACCCCGCCACGGGCAGCGCGCGCAGGTCACCCTGCACGAAGGACAGGGTCCCGCCCGGGACCGCCGGACCGGCGCGGGCCATGGCGAGATACGCGGCAGAGAGGTCCACCCCGGTGACGTGGAATCCGGACGCGGCCAGCCGGCGCGC